>CANJRV010000011.1 GCA_947476825.1 Bacteroidota bacterium
GTTTCTAAAATTAATGCGGAAAATAAAGTGAAAGACTGGGCGCAAAAAACTGGTAATCACGTCATTATTTTTCGATTGCCTTTACTGGTTGGCTCAAAGCCCAAAGGAAACCTAGAAGCTATGATACGAGCCATTCACAAAGGATATTATGTAGGTATTGGTAAGGGAGAAGCGAGACGTTCAATGGTACTTGCTGTGGATGTTGCCAAGTTTATTCCTTCAGTGGCAGGCAAAGATGGGGTATATAATTTGACAGATGGAAAACATCCTTATTTTTGTGACATTGAAAATGCAATTGCTTTGAAACTGAATAAAAAAATAAGACGTATCCATCCAACTTGGATTGCTACTTTCGCAAAAATTGGAGATTTTATTCCTTATTCTCCGATACATACAAAACGATTTGAAAAAATGACTTCAACTCTTACTTTCTCTGATATAAAAGCGCGAAGGGAATTGGGCTGGGTTACGAATGATGTACTAGAAAATTTAGGGTAAGAATTATGGTGACTTGGGTATTGGTTTTTTTTATTTTATTCGGACTAGAGGTACTGTATTTGTATGTTGCCAAAAAATATAATATCATTGATAATCCAAGTGAACGGTCATCGCATACTTATTTGACACGTAGAGGTGGCGGCATTATATTCCCAATTGCATGGCTGCTTTATTTTTTTCTACATCAATGTCCTTTGCCATTTTTTACCTTGGGATTAATCATTGTTTCTACAATTAGCTTTTTAGATGATATGCTTACGATTAGCGCAAAGTATCGGATTATTATCCACGTCTTTGCATTTTCACTTTGCTTTTATCAATTACATCTGATTAATGTATTGCCTTGGTGGGCTTTAGCGGGTACTTTTATATTTTGTATTGGCTGTTTGAATGCCATCAATTTTATGGATGGAATTAATGGGATGACAGGTCTTTATTTCTTATCTATATTTCTGCCATTTATTTATTTTCTGCAAACCACTATTTATTCAAAACAATCGCCCTACATCTACATTGTGATGGCATTACTTATTTTTGGTTTTTTTAATTTTAGAAAGAGAGCAATATGTTTTGCTGGAGATATTGGAAGTGTTTCCATTGCCTTTATTACCATTTATTTTATCATTCAATTAGTCATCAAAACGAATGGTAATTTTCTACAAAACATCCAGTACATTTTATTGCTAGCTTTATACGGGATAGACAGTGTATTTACCTTATTACAACGATTATACAATCGGGAAAATATTTTTCATCCGCATCGTAAACATTTATATCAATTATTGGCGAATGAACTAAATATGCCACAAATAGCTGTTGCTGCAATGTATGCCAGTATTCAGTTTGGTATCAATATATGGGTATTCACTCACCCCAACATTACGCTGCAAACCACTGCCCTCATCTTATTTATTTTGTCGGTTATTTATATAGTGGTAAAGAGATTTATTTTAGTAAGCATTATCAATAAACAAATGAAAATAGTGAAGTAGACTTTATTTCTTATTGAATTCAGATTATTATTTAAATTCAGAATCCAGCATCAATTTGTGATGCTGGATTTTTTTGTGTGAAGTAAATAAAGGCTTTCAATTTTTATTCTGTTACAACATACTTTTTACCATTAATCTATGTACTTTCGCACCCAAAATTTTAAACTATAATTAAATGAAAGAAGTTTTTATCGTCTCCGCAGTGAGAACAGCAATGGGTAGTTTCGGGGGGGCATTGAAAAGTTTTTCAGCAACGCAATTGGGTGCAGTAGCTATTAAAGAAGCAGTGAAGCGAGCTGGGATTGATGCAAATGATGTAAATGAAGTATTGATGGGATGTGTGTTGCAAGGCAATTTGGGACAAGCACCTGCACGTCAAGCTGCTAAATTTGCTGGTTTGCCAGACCATGTAAATTGTACAACAGTGAATAAAGTTTGTGCAAGTGGCATGAAGGCAGTAATGCAAGCAACGCAAAGTATTTTATTAGGGGATGCAGATATTGCAGTAGCTGGTGGTATGGAAAGTATGAGCAATGTGCCTTTCTATGCAAAGGACATGCGTTGGGGAAATAAATTTGGGAATGTGACGATGGAGGATGGTATAGCAAAAGATGGATTATTGGATGTGTATCATAATTATCCAATGGGTAATGCTGCTGAACTTTGTGCCGCTGATTGCAATATCAGCCGCGAAGCACAAGACCAACATGCTATTGAAAGCTATACAAGAAGTCAGGCAGCCTGGGAAGCAGGGAAATTTGCAAATGAAATTGCGAAGGTTGAAATTCCACAACGAAATGGTACTCCTATTGTATTTGAAAAAGATGAAGAGCCATGGAATGTGAAGTTTGATAAAATACCAGGATTGAAACCAGTCTTTGTTAAAGACGGTACAGTTACCGCAGCTAATGCGAGCACAATGAATGATGGCGCTTCTGCTTTGGTATTAATGAGTGGTGAAAAAATGGCAGCATTAGGTCTAAAACCTTTAGCGAAAATAATTGGTTACGCCGATGCAGAACAAGCACCAGAATGGTTTACTACATCGCCAAGTGTGGCAATTCCTTTAGCAGTAAAAAAAGCAGGACTTACTTTGGATCAAATCGATTTTTTTGAAATGAATGAAGCGTTCTCTGTAGTAAGTTTGGTGAATATGCAAAAAATGAATTTAGATCCAGCAAAGGTAAACGTTAATGGTGGTGCGGTTTCTATGGGACATCCATTAGGAAGCAGTGGTTCGAGAATATTAGTAACCTTAATCAATATATTAGAACAAAATAATGGTAAGTATGGTGTAGTCGGCATTTGTAATGGTGGCGGTGGAGCTTCTTCTATCGTGATTGAAAAGTGCTAAACACATAAAATGAAATTGTAGAAACGGATGGTGACATCCGTTTTTTTTATTTTTTAATGCGGCAACTTCTCCCTAAAATAACCGTAAACCCAAGTACCGGCAATAGCGCTTAAAAGTGTAATGATAACAACACTTGTACCAGCACCAATCTGTGCGAAAAGTGGACCAGGACAAGCCCCAGTGATTGCCCAACCTAAACCAAAAATTAAACCGCCGAAGATTTGTCCTTTATTAAATTGTTTAGGTGAAATGGTAATGGCTTCACCGTATATGGTTTTGATGTTGAATTTTTTAATCAGCCAAACCGACACAATACCAACTGCGACTGCACTTCCTATCACACCATACATATGAAAGGATTGTAGACGGAACATTTCCTGAATCCGAAACCAACTCACTATCTCGGCTTTTACGAAAACAATGCCAAATAAAATACCTAGAACCAAGTACTTCATTTTGTGATACCATTTGTGTTCCAATTGACTTTCATTGATGCACATGGCGTCTGTAGAACGCATGTCGTGATCCTTGTTATTTTCTATATTTTGTTGCATAATGATAAGGTTTAAAGAGAAAGAATAAAGGGTAAAATAAAATTTGCCATAAGGAACCCACCTACCATAAAACAAATGGAAGCAATTAATGATGGAAGTTGCAAATTAGACAAACCCATAATAGTGTGGCCGCTTGTGCAACCACCAGCATAACGTGTTCCAAAGCCAACTAAAAAACCACCAACCACCATGATTAAAAAACCTTTCAACGTAAAAAGAGATTGCCAATTGATAATGTCTTCAGGTAGTAAATGATTGTAATTGGTAATGCCGTAAGTGGCAAGTTCTGCACTCAATTTCGGATGAACAATAATAGGATCTGGATTTCCTAGAAAATGAATAGCGATTGCACCACCTAAGAAAATGCCAAGTACAAAGAATAAATTCCAAACTTCTTTCTTCCAATCATATTTGAAAAATGGAATATTGGCAGGTATACATAAAGCACACAGATGTCGCAAGGATGAGCTAATACCGAATGTCTTATTGCCAAGAATTAACAGCGCTGGAACGGTTAGCCCTATCAATGGACCAGCTACATACCAAGCCCATGGTTGTTTTAGAAATTCTATCATTTTTATTTTATTTTGGATTTTGAATATTTCGAGTTGATTTTTACTTTTCATTCGTTATTAAAATAGGAATGAAGTAAGCATTATTGGAATTTTTGTTTGGACTCAAATGTAGAAAAATCCATTCACTTACACAAGGAGTATGTTGATTAAGCAACAATAGTATTTACTGTAATGACTTCGATTATAAGGCTCCATCTGATGAATTATATAGGGCTGGTATCCATCATAGATAAATACAAGATTAAACGAAGCCGAATCAAAAAAGAACCACCGAAAAAAATCGGAAAACTAAAACGACACCCCCATATTTTACCTAGGCTGCAATTTTGATTGATTATAATACAACCAATCAAGTAATCTGGTGAATTTTAATTTATCTTGGATAACAATAAATTATAACTAGGTTTGTGAAAATTATTATATGAAAAATATTTTACTCGCTCTTCTTTGTTGCATTTCATTCATGCAAATAAACGCACAAGCACCACAAGGCATCCCTTATCAAAGTGTCATCAGAAATGGCAGCGGTGCTTTACTTATTAATCAAGCAGTCAATGTTAGATTTAGTATACACGACAGTACAGCACTGGGAACTATTGTGTATCAAGAAACACATACCACCACTACATCCGCTGCTGCGATGCTCATCCTCACTATTGGACAAGGCACTGCTGTTACAGGAAATTTCTCTACCATCAATTGGGGCAATGGTGCTAAGTTTATGCAGGTAGAATTAGATGCATCAGGAGGCAACAATTATATTGACCTTGGCACACAACAGATGATGAGTGTGCCGTATGCATTGTATGCCGCCCATAGCAATGATGCCGGCCCAGCAGGAGTTACAGGTGCAACAGGAGCAACAGGTTTGCTATCCAGCGGTGCAGCAGCAGGTAATACTCCTTATTGGGATGGAAGTAATTGGGTAACCAATTCAAGTAATCTATTTAATAATGGTGGACATGTTGGTATAGGAACCAACGCACCTGCGAGTAAATTACATATTATTACAGATGATGCTTCGGGAGACGGATTGGGAGAATGGGGAGAAGGTCAAGCTGTGGTGGGTAAACAAGGTGTGCATGGAGGAGGACTTGGTTTGGCATATGATAGTTCAAATAATGTGGGCACCATATATTCTCTCGCACCTTCCTTGGCTTGGAAAAACTTGGATATAAGAGCTAATAGCATTAGACTTTTAACTGAGGGCTATGGCCAAGCCGTTACGACTAACGGAAAAGTTGGTATAGGTACCGAGACACCAAATGCTAAATTAGATGTGCAAGGTGGTAATATCTTAACAAGCGGCACCCTTACAGCAGGAACAGTAACCTATCCAAATTCTCATGGCACATCAGGCCAAGTATTAAGCACTACTGGAGCTGGATCTTTAATATGGGTAACCAGCACTCAAGGTATACAAGGATTAACAGGAGCTACAGGTCCTCAAGGTTCTATTGGATTAACTGGTGCTGCAGGTTCAACTGGATTAACTGGAGCAACAGGTCTTCAAGGTTCTATTGGATTAACTGGTGCTACAGGTCCAATTGGATTAACTGGTGCAACAGGTCTGCCATCTGGTGGGGCAAACGGACAGGTACTAACGATAGTGAATGGTGTTCCTACCTGGGCTACTACCTCAGTACCCCTTACTGTTGGTGTTGTTACTACCGACACACCAAGTAGTATTACTGTTGGAATGGCTACTTGCGGTGGCAATGTAAGTAACGATGGTGGTTTTCTGCTTACCGCAAGGGGTGTTTGCTGGAGTACTAGCTCAGGCCCTACTGTTGCCTTGGCTACCAAAACTATAAATGGTAATATTGTTGGCAGTTATACAAGCAGCATTACAGGATTAAATTACCTTACTACTTATTACGTTCGTGCGTATGTTACGAATATTGCTGGTACTGCTTATGGTGCGGAGTATACTTTTACTACAACAGGACCTGTTGTAGGAACTGCATATCAGGGAGGCATAATAGCTTATATTTTACAGCCAGGAGATATTGGGTATGATGGGAATGTGCCACACGGATTAATCGCAGCGCCGAATGATCAAAGTACAGCAATACATTGGTATAATGGCTCTTATGTAACAACTGGCGCCACGGCCACAGCTTTGGGTACAGGTAATGCCAATACCAATACCATTGTATCTGTTCAAGGGGCAGGAAGTTACGCAGCTAAACTCTGTTATGATTTAGTCTTGAATGGTTATAGCGATTGGTATTTGCCAAGTCAGGATGAACTTAACAAACTCTATCTGAATAAAACGACCATTGGGGGTTTTGCCGCTGCCCCCTATTGGAGTTCTAGTGAGGTCGATAACTCCCTCGCCTGGTTGCAGACCTTCATCAATGGCCCTTATAACATCTACACCAAGAACGCCACTATCCATGTGCGTGCAGTTAGGGCTTTTTAAAAATTTATACTGAGCTTGTCGAAGCATGAACTGAGCTTGTCGAAGTCTGTACTGAGCTTGTCGAAGTATGTACTGAGCTTGTCGAAGTATGTACTGAGCTTGTCGAAGTATGATCCATTACATTAACACCGCGAAGCGGAAAAATTTTAAAACTCATGAAACATCAACTCCTTCTCATCTGTCTTTTCATCACAATACAGCAAGTAAATGCACAAACAATCTCACGTTATGTTATTCCAACCAATGGGAGTGAGTATAAAGACAGCAATATACAAGTGAGCGCCACTATAGGTGAAACATTTACATATACCTTAAACAACAATAATATCACAGCCACACAAGGTTTTCAACAACCTGATAGTTTAGGTCTAGATACACTGCATCTTACTTTTTTTATTCAAGGTTATTATATCAACAACCACCAAATGAGTCCTGCATTATTTAACTCGGGTATTTGTTCTGATGCAAGTATTACAGACACTGTAGAAGTGAGCATCATCAATTCTACAGCACCTTATGCAGTAAGGCAAACTACAAAAGCCGTATTGCATACAGATGGCAAATTAGATTGCACATTCCATCCAATGCTATTGGGAAACAGCTATTATATTTCATTGCGACATAGAAGTATAGTAGAAACATGGAGTGCTAATCCTATCACCTTGAGCAAAAACACCTATTATGATTTTAGTACATCTGCAGCACAAGCACTTGGAGACAATCAAATAGATGTAGAATCAGAAGGTATATATTCCATCTTTAATGGGGATGTCAATTTGGATTTAACCATAGATGCGATTGATTTTCTAACCATGGATGTGGATATACAAAATTTCAACGGTGGCTATTTGCCTTCCGATTTAAATGGAGATGGCACAGTAGATTCTAATGATTTTTTACTTTTAGATGCTAACATGCAAAACTTTGTTGGCGCTGTAACATTGCCTTAGAAAGATGCATTGATTAGGTAACGCCGAAAGAATTCATTTGCAAAAGTGTTGCAATTAAATCTTGGATTCATTTATTGGTGGCATTTTAAATTTGTATTCGATCAACTTAAAAACTAATGAATTAGAAGATAGATAAGTGCATCATTGAAGTTGTTTGTTCGAAAAGTATGCAGTGCCGCAAAGGCGAAGAAGGAATTGTGCAGTCAAAGTTCTCATCTGTTTTTTATTTTTCTAATCGAATTAATTTTAATGTCTGCCACTAAAGCAAATGCGCACCTTTGCTATCTAAACCTTTTTTTTCATGATGCATTAGTCAAAGGTCATTCAATCGTGTTCGCCAAGGTGAAAATACAAGCTTTAGGGGAAATTGATATGTATTTTGTGGAAGAAAGGATTGTGTAGTAATATTTTCTCTTTTGCTTCCAACAATTTAAAATAGGCTTTGAAACAGATTCAGAGGATTGATTATTTCCTATTTTTTTTAATTGAAGTAACCTGGATTGAGGAACAAGAAATCTCTTGGGTCTACAATAATTAAAGCTCTTGCACCCCATTTTACCAAATTTATTTCTTTTTATAATCTTCATGGCTGTTTGGCTAATATTACTATATTTGTACATCTAATATGATAGTATTTTTGAATGGACTGTATGTGAGTAAGACGCCAGCCTATGTGTGGATGGAAGTGAGTGGAGTTGGATATGAAGTGAATGTAAGTCTCCATACCTATTCGCAAATACAACATATGGATAAAGGTAAATTATTGACTTATCATCAAGTGAAAGAGGATGGTGTTTCACTGTATGGTTTTTTTGATGAAGAGGAAAGAATTTTGTTTATGCATTTGATTTCTGTTAGTGGCATTGGTGCTAATACTGCCCGCATGATGTTGTCGAGTATGCGACCTGAAGAAATACGCCAAGCTATTGTAACAGAGAACGAAGTCGTATTAGAAAAAATAAAAGGAATTGGCGCCAAATCCGCTAAGCGATTGATTTTGGAGCTAAAAGATAAACTGATAAAAGTAAAATTGAATGATAAGATAGTTACACTACAACACAATAATTTAGAAGATGATGCGTTACATGCGCTGGTAAGTTTGGGTATTGCTCGCAATGCCGCTTACAATGCTGTGCAGAAGGCAATTAAACTAGAAAAAAATGTGAACGTAGAAGAATTAATTAAACTAGCACTTAAAAACATTTGATGTATTTTGAATTCATTCCTTAAATATTCTTTCCGTTTTATTGTCCTATTTACCATCACCTTCACAGGCTTGGTAGTTAGTAATGCGCACCCATTTACCTTTTCAAATTATGATATTTCTTCGGTTGATACACCCGAAGCGCATAAGGATACCTTGGTTTATCCAATCACAGATAGAGAAAATGATAAACTTACGGATAATCCGCCAACGCAATTTGATTTAAAAGATCCAAAAAATATCAAAACGAATGTAGAGCTAGAACCAGATTCTCAATTTTCTATCAACGAAAAAATCGGCAATGAATATTATCGCGCACCAACTTATATGACTTATGCCGATTTCGTAAAATACCAAGCAGGCAAAGATGAAGCAGCTTACTTCAGAAAAAGGGCAAACACCCTAAGTCAATTATCCAAAAAAGGAGGCATCATTCCAAAAGTGAATTTGGGGAATGCCTTATTCGATAGAATATTTGGTGGTAGTAGTATTGAAGTAAAACCACAAGGAAATGTCGATATGTTTTTTGGAGGCAATTGGCAGAATGTAAAAAATCCAACCTTGGTGCAAAGCGCACAGAAATATGGCATCTTTGATTTCGATATGAACATGAACATTAATTTACTTGCGAAAGTGGGTGAAAAAATGAAAATGAATTTCAACTACAATACCAAAGCCACTTTTGATTTCGAAAATCAATTAAAATTAGAATATGCTGGACAAGAAGATGATGTATTGAAAAAAATAGAAGCTGGGTATATTAGTTTTCCATTGAAAACAACCTTGATTCAAGGTGTGCAATCTTTGTTCGGTATTCATACACAATTACAATTTGGCCGTTTGAGTGTGAATGCGGTTGTCTCCCAACAAAAATCAAAAAAGGAAAGTCTTGCCATTAAAGGTGGGTCTCAAGCACAAACGTTTTCAATATCTAGTGATAGTTATGAGGATTTTAGACATTTCCTATTGGCTCAAAATTTTAGAAGAAATTACAATACAGCACTTAAAAATTTTCCAGTCATTCAATCTTTAAACAATATCAATAAAATTGAAGTTTGGGTTACCAATAAAAATGGGTCTACTGAGAACGCACGTGATGTAGTTGCCTTTCAAGATTTAGGCGAACCGCAACCTTATCGGACTTCATTTACAAAAGCTGGTCCTGATGCAGCAGATAATAATGCCAATACTTTATATACCCAATTGGTGCAATCACCTGGTATACGTGATATTGGAACTGTAATTACTTCCTTACAAAATATAGGATTGAAACAAAGTGTTGATTTTGAAAAAACATTTGCTCGCAAGTTAAATCCAAATGAATTTACCTTTAATCCACAATTGGGTTTTGTATCCGTTAATACCCAATTGCAGCCCGATGATGTAGTAGGTGTTGCTTTCGAATATACAAATAATGGGAGAGTGTATCAAGTCGGTGAATTTGCGCAAAGTTTGCCGCCAGATAGCACCAATCCGAAAGTATTGTTTTTGAAAATGTTAAAATCAACTACGCCAAATCCAACCGTTCCACTATGGGATTTGATGATGAAGAATGTGTATTCATTGGGTGGTAGTGGTATTTCAAGCGATGAATTTATTTTGAATATTTTTTATTTAGACCCAGGCGGTGGAGAAAAAAGATACTTGCCAGAAGGTCCTAAAGCTGGTATCCCTTTACTGACATTGTTGAACTTAGATCGTTTGAATAATCAAAATGATCCTCAACCAGATGGACGATTTGATTACGTAGAAGGGATTACTATTAATTCGCAACAAGGGAAAATAATATTTCCAGTATTAGAGCCATTTGGGGAAGATTTGAAAAGTGTTTTTGGTGGCAATATTCCATTGGAGAAAAAATATTTATATCGTCTGCTATATGATTCGACGAAAAATGTAGCGATACAATTTCCGCAATACAATCGATTTTTATTAAAAGGTTCGTTTAAATCCGCCAACTCATCTGAAATTTATTTGGGTGGATTTAATATTCCACAAGGTTCTGTTTCTGTTTTCGCAGGGGGACAAAAATTGACAGAGAATGTAGATTATCAAATTGATTATGGGATAGGCAAATTGAAAATTCTTAATGCTGGAATTTTGAATTCTGGTATTCCAATTAATGTGTCGTATGAAAATAATGCAACTTTTGGGGCGCAAGTGCAAAATTTTGTAGGTACTCGATTAGATTATTTTATCAATGAAAATTTTTCAATTGGTGGAACCATGTTGCGATTATCAGAGAGACCTTATTTTAACAAAGTGACTTATGGAGAAGATCCAATTAAAAATACCATGTTGGGATTCGATGCAAATTATTCCAGTGAAATGCCTCGCTTGACTCGCTTCATTGATCGATTGCCAATTGTGTCAACTACTGCACCATCGATGGTAGTAGCGAGTGGTGAGGTCGCAAAAATAATTCCAAGTCATAGTCGATTTATTAATGATGCAAGTGGTGAAGCTAATGTATATGTCGATGATTTTGAAGGTACTCGTAGTGGTTACGATCTGAAGTTTCCAGTTACAGGTTGGAGCATAGCTAGTACACCAAAAGATGCAACGGATAAATTTGGAAATATCCTTTTCCCAGAAGCAGAGTTAGTCAATAATTTAAATTATGGTAAAAATAGAGCAAAGCTTGCATGGTATAATATTGACCCTTGTATGGTTGATCCTAAGCAGACTTGTATTCCAGAACATTTAAAGAAGGATTTAACGCAATTGTCCAATCATTATATTCGATTGGTTCAACAACAAGATGTATTTCCTCTTAAATCATATTCCTCTTTACAAGGAAATTTAACGACGCTTGATTTGGCATTTTTTCCAAAGGAAAGAGGTCCGTATAATTTTGATGCAAAAAATATTACTAGTACAGGTGAATTGCTGAATCCAACAAAACGTTGGGGCGGTATCATGCGACCTATTGAATATTCTGATTTCGAAACGTCCAATGTTGAGTTTATTGAATTTTGGGTAATGGATCCATTCATCAATCGACCTCTAGATCCAGGAGGTTCCTTTTATATAAATCTTGGGAATGTGTCTGAAGATATTTTAAAAGATGGTAGAAAGTTTTTTGAAAACGGACTGCCATATCCACCCAATCCCGCTAAAGTAGAAAGCACAAAATGGTCTAAGATTCCAAAATTCCAACAACAACTTACACCTGCATTTGATAATGATGTAGATGCAAGAAATGTACAAGATATCGGCTATGATGGTTGTAATGATGCAGAAGAACAAGTGCAATACGCTAGTTACCTTGCAGAGTTGGCGACTAATTTTTCGACCACATCCGTTGCTTATTTACAAGCAAGTGCCGATCCCGCCAACGATGATTTTCATCATTTTAGAGGATCTGATTATGATGGAGATCAAACGCCAGTATTAAAGAGATACCGCAAATTCAATAACCCACAAGGCAACTCTCCAGTGACTTCTAACAATAGCCAATTCTCCAATGCATTTACGAATGTGCCTGAATCGGAAGATATAAATCGCGATAATTCATTGAATGAAAATGAAGCGTATTTTCAATATCGTATTGATATGAAACCCAACATGGCCGTTGGACAAAACTATATCGTGAACAAACAAGTGACTTCTGTTCGCTTAGCCAATCAAACAACAGAAAATGAAACTTGGTATCAATTTAAAATTCCAATTAAAGAATATACAGATCGAGTTGGTGGTATTGGTGATTTTAAGTCGATTCGTTTTATGCGTATGTTTTTAACTGGTTTTCAAGATAGTGTTATTCTGCGTTTTTCTCGTTTAGAATTAGGTCGTAACCAATGGCGTAAATATAATTTCTCTTTGAAAAATCCTGGAGAAATTGTTCCTGATGAAGATAATAATTCGACTTTGTTTAATGTAGCTTCCGTTAGTGTAGAAGAAAATAGTAGTCGTGCGCCTGTGCCATATGTTTCTCCGCCAGGCATTCTACGTCAACAACAACAAGTTTCTAATGGTCAAAATGTGCTAAATAATGAACAAGCACTTTCCATACAAGTTTGTGGATTAGAAGATGGAAATGCCAAAGGTGCATTCAAATCACTCGGTATGGATTTGCGCCAATTTAAAGAAATGAAAATGTTTATTCATGCTGAAGCCATGGAAGCAAGTTCATTGAAGGATAATGATGTTCGAGCTTTTATACGTTTGGGAAGTGACTTTGTAGCCAATTATTATGAATATCAAATACCATTGACATTGACGAATCCAGGTGCACGCGATGCGAATCTTATTTGGCCGGAGAAAAATCAAATGACTTTGGAATTACAGAAATTGGTGGATGCAAAGAAAGAAAGAAATGCAAGCGGTGCTAGTCCTATGATACCTTATATTACCAAAGATGTACTAGGAAATTATGTAAAAGTAGTTGGGAATCCAAATATGGGTGACGTAAAAATGGCTATGTTAGGTGTTTTAAATCCACAGAAAACACCGAATGACGTGACGGATGATGGCGCTAAAAAATGTGCTGAAGTGTGGTTCAATGAATTACGACTTTCTAATATGGATGAAACAGGTGGTTATGCCGCTTTAGGGCATGCCGATATCCAATTAGCAGATGTGGGCGTTGTTAAATTAAGTGGTAATATGCATACATCAGGTTATGGAAATATTGACCAAAAATTGAATCAACGATATCGTGATAATTTTTCTCAATTCGATGTTTCAGCTAATATTAACGCAGGTAAATTTATTCCAAAATCTTGGGGTGTTCAGTTGCCAATTTTTGCTGGCTATTCCCAAACAGTAAGTAATCCTATATATGATCCTTATGATTTGGACATCAAATTTAGCGATAAAGTAAATGCCTATTCTGGTAAGGCAAAAGATTCTGTGCGTAAAGCAGCGCAAGATTTTACTTCCATTAAAAGTATCAATTTTCAAAATGTACGAATTGCGCCAACCAATCATAAACACAAGCGGCCATTGGATTTGCAAAACTTTGATGCAAGCTATTCTTACACCCAAACGGACAAACATAATCCTTTGGTAGAAAGTGATCAATTGGTAGAACATCATGCTGCTTTCGGTTACACGTTTGCACCGAAAACTAAATCGATAGAGCCGTTTAAGAAACTATTTTCACCGAAGAAAAAGTATTTTGCATTAGCCCGTGATTTCAATTTCAATTTAATTCCTTCCAATTTTACTTTTAGAAATGGATTGAACAGGACATTCGGCACTACGCAAGTTAGAAATATAGATGAAGGTGCGTATCCAATAGCACCAAATTATTTTAAGTTCTTTACATGGAGTCGTATTTATAATTTGCGATGGGATTTGACGAAATCATTATCCTTCGATTATGGTGCAACCAACAATTCGCGCATAGATGAACCTATTGGTAAATTGGACACCAAATTGAAAAAAGATACCTTTTGGAACAATGTAAAATCATTGGGTCGGAATACAAATTATACGCAGTCGGTGAACGCTAGTTATAATATGCCGTTGTCGAAATTCCCTCTATTAGATTGGACTACAGTAAGAGGAACTTATGCAGCAACGTATACTTGGACAGCAGCTTCTCTTCTTGCAACTAATTTAGGAAATATTGTAGGCAATACACAAAACAGACAAATAAATGGAGAATTTAATTTTTCTCAATTATACAATAAAGTAAAAGTACTTCGCATCCTTGCTATGCAAAATACATCTAAACCGAAAGGTCCTGCAAATAGCAATGACAAAGGATTGCCACCAACAAAAGGTGGAGGCATGGCACCGCCAGATCGAACCGGAAAAGGTGGTGGAGGAAAGGATGGAACTGGAAGAGATGGTGGTGGAAGAGATGGTGGTGGAAAAGATGGAATTGTAGGTAACACAAAAGGAAATGATGAAGAAACTGTGGCCGTGGACACACCGCCTAAAGATGTGCCGTTGAATACGGAAAAAAGTAGGGAAACAAAAGAGAAATCAAAAAATGCGTCTTTGCTAAACCCGAATACTAAACCCGTTGTGCTCATGGATACAACCAGAGATAAAAATGGGAAGTTGATTATCAAACCCAAAAAGGCCGTTGCCAAAAAGAAGAAAAAGAAAGAGTTTAATCCCTCAAATGAATTGCGATTTGTTGGCAATTTATTGATGATGGTAAAACGGGCTAGCCTAAGCTATAATGAAAATATGGGAACCACTTTACCTGGTTATATGGACAGTACACAATATGCTGGTGTGAATTGGAGAAATAGTTCGAATAGGGAAATTCCATTTGCGTTTGGTTATCAACCTGATCGATTATGGTTGGAAGGAAAAGGGAATGATAATGTCATGAGTAGAGATTCTTTATTCAATGGAACTTTCCAACAACAGTATTCGCAAACATTAAATCTTACGGTGAATGTAGAACCAGTGAAGGATTTTAAAATTGATGTTTCCTTGATGAAAACATTCAATAAAGGATATTCGGAATTGTTTAAGGACACTGTCGGCGGAGGTTCTAATTTTGAACATTTAAATCCGTATGAAACTGGTGGATTTAGCATTTCATTCATTGCAATCAATACTTTATTTCAAAAGAAAGGTAGTGATAATTTGACCCAAGCATTTTCAGATTTTGAAAACAATCGAAAAGTTATTTCGCAACGACTTGGTTTGATTAATCCATATACAGGCAATTTAACTGCACCGCAAGACAAGGACTATAAGAAAGGATATACGCGATATGCGCAAGATGTATTGATACCAGCATTCTTATCGGCATATACGGGTAAAGATCCTGCTACCTATCCATTGGTAGATAATAAGTATGCAGGCGTTCGCTCAAATCCATTCAAACGAATTTTGCCACGACCTAATTGGCGCATCACTTACAACGGATTAGCAAGAACAAAAATGTTCAAAGATATTTTTCAAAGCTTCACTTTGACGCACGCTTATAGTGGTCAATTGGCAATGAATAGTTTCACTTCTTCCTTGGTTTATCGAGATGTTTTTGCATTAGGCTTTCCTTCATTTATTGATTCGGTTTCTAATAATTATGTACCTTATTTTATGGTGCCAAATATGACCATCACCGAAAATTTCGGGCCACTTTTAGGTTTGGATATGACGTTCAAAAACTCACTTAATTTTCATGTCGAATATAAGAAATCAAGAACCTTGAGTATGAGTTTGGTCGATTATCAACTGAGCGAAACCAAGAGCAGTGAGATTGCATTGGGTGGCGGTATGCGTTTAAAGAATGTACGTATCAATACTCCTTATTTTGGTATTAATAAATTGAAAAGTGATGTAAATATCAAAATGGATTTTGGTTTGCGTGATGACTATACAACCATTAATCGTTTAGATCAAAGAGAATCAAGGGCGACACGTGGACAAAAAGTAATTACGATTTCTCCTTCTATTGATTATATCATGACGCAAAATGTGACGTTACGTTTCTTCTACGATCGCCGCCAAAGTATTCCTTATGTTTCGAATGCTTATCCCATCACTACTACAAGGGGCGGCTTGATGATAAGATTTTTGTTGGGGCAGTAGAGGTATAAATAGTTTATAGTAATTCTATCCTTGCAGATGTGTCCTCTACTGAAATTTTTTACTATCCTCGCAGTGTGTCCTCTACACGAATCCAGTCTGCGACTAAAAAGCATGTGAGGCACACTGCGATTTAAGACACAAAAGCATGTCATCAGCAATCTAGAAAGGAAATCAATTTCTATTTAAGAATTCAACTTTAATAAACAACCCGCTTCTCACTTGGTCGTTTTGCCACTAATAAAAGGAAGAATAAAAATAAGCAGGTGCCATATTGGGTTTCATACAATGGTTCTATCATCATGGTGAAAAAGAAGGTGAACCAAACGGAGAAGTATAAAAAGTCTTTGTTCTTTTTCCAAAAAAATAAAGAAAATTGCATCAACAAAAGATAGAGTATGCCGCCTATGCCTAAGCCCATGCCCACTACTAAAAATTGATTGTGTGGTAATAAAACAGTTGCTTTTTTTTCTGCAAAATCGTGTGCATATTTTTTCTCCATTTCAATTTTTACATCGCCAATGCCAACGCCCAGCAATGGATGTAGCGCAATACTCTGTAAGGCATAGCGGTAAGAAATTAAGCGGCCTTCATCACTGATATTGGCTTGCATTTCTGTGTTTTGCATTTGTTCCCAAGAGTATTTTACATAATTAATTTTATTTCGAAATGAAGTAGAAAACGAATACATGATAAAGGGTAAAACAAGGATAGAAGATAGTCCAATGAGCGCAAATCCTTTATTTTTTGTAGTAAAAAGGAGTTTTCCTAAAAAGAGAAATGTAATGAGATAAAAAACGATTAGCCCAGTTTTGACGGCAACAATGTGAAGGAATACAATAAAAAAAATAATGCAAAGAGTTAAAGCAATTCGTATCCATTTTTGTTTGTATCGAATGGCCAAATCCAAACAACAATACATGCTGAGAAGCACAGCTATACTGAATCGAATATGGTCATTTTTAAAAGGAGTTGGTAACACTTGCGACAAGCCGTAGGCTTCGTCATACATTTCTTTGTGCAAAAAATAATGATACAAACTCCAGCAACAACCACCCATACATAATAGCACGAAGACAATAAATAAACGATCAAACCATTTCAATCTACAATGTGGCATCGCGTAAAAAGCAAATGGCAATACTAAAAATGGCAAAAGAATTTGCATGCGTTCCATGAAGTAATGTTTGTCTTCACTCCAAAAATATGTGATGGCAGAAAGCAAGAAATAAACCGTAATCAATATACTATTTCTATCTTTCCAAAAATTGTAAAAATTCTTTTTGAATGGAGTTTGGATGAATGCATTTGCTAATAAAGTCATCATGCCAATACTCATCATGGCACGTGAAACAAACAAGCCAACCAAGATGCATAAACAAGCCAAAAAGGCTAGTTGTTCATGCATTAATATATTCGGCAATTGTTTAATTTTATTCTTCAAATGTCAGCTTATTTTTTAATATGAATTCTCCGCAAATTAATACTTGAAACCATTACTTTTGCGGCTAAGGTATAGAAACGTACAAAAAATAAAAGTATTGTGTTCAACATAAGTCAATGTATAGATGGAATTAAGTTAGGGGATAATCGATCGATTGCACAATCCCTAACTTGTGTTGAAAATGAATTGGCAGGAAGCGAAGAGTTATTAATGCAACTTGTTCCAAATCCAAACACAAAAGTAGTGGGTATTACTGGTCCGCCTGGTGCTGGAAAAAGTTCTTTGCTAAATGCATTATTAAAAATGCTAGTCTCCCAACAGAAACGAGTTGCTATCCTGTCGATTGATCCTTCATCGCCATTTAATTTTGGTGCTTTGCTTGGTGATCGAGTTCGCATGGCTGAATTTTATTTACATCCTTCTGTGTTTATTCGTTCGGTTGCTAGTAGAGGTTCACTCGGCGGACTAAATGCCAAAGTGATAGAAATGGTGGATGTGTTGAAGGCTTCGACATTTGATTATGTATTTGTAGAAACAGTTGGCGTTGGACAAAGCGAAGTGGAAATAGCTGGCATTGCAGATACTACAATTGTTGTGATGGTGCCTGAGGCGGGTGATGAAATTCAAGTGCTCAAGGCAGGTGTCATGGAAATAGCGGACATTTTTGTGGTCAATAAGTCCGATAGAAATAATGCGGATCAATTTGTACAAAATTTGATTTATCTGGCGCATACAAAAATGAATGAGTGGGAAATTCCAGTCATAAAATCCATTGCAACGCAAGATGTGGGTATTGCAGAATTGATAGAAAAAATAGAAGCGCATCAGCAATTAATTCAACAATTTTCGGAAAGAAAAATCCATCTTTTAGTGGAGAAAACTTTTCAATTAATTCAGCAGAAAAAAATGAAAAATGTTGTAAAACAAGACTTATTTCAAGTTATCTCCAATCAAGTAAAAGAGAATTGTTTCAATATGTATCAATTCGTCCAAACCTATATCTAGCAGAGCTTTCTAGATATGTAGATTATTTTTCCACTTGTTTTGTGTATAACAAAATGCACACACTTTCACTTACAGATTTACATTTGTAGAAATACGAAAGAACGAAATAGAATGGCAGAAAATACTCCGCAAAATTTGTACGACGATAGTTCCATTAAATCACTGGATTGGCGTGAACATATTCGATTGCGTCCAGGTATGTATATTGGAAAATTGGGTGATGGTAGTAGCTTGGATGATGGTATATATGTGCTACTCAAGGAGGTGATTGATAATTGTATTGACGAACATACCATGGGGCATGGTAAGCATGTGGATATTACCGTAAAGGATGGGAAAGTACGCGTACGTGATTATGGAAGAGGAATTCCTTTGGGTAGTGTGGTAAAAGTAGTGAGTCAAATAAATACCGGTGCAAAGTATGATAGCAATGTATTTCAAAAATCTGTTGGGTTAAATGGTGTTGGTACAAAGGCCGTAAATGCATTGAGTAATTCCTTCCATGTTAAAAGTTATCGAGAAGGGAAAATGAAATTGGCGGAATTTGAACAAGGGATTTTAATCAACGAACATCCAGAAGTAAATTCTACAGAAGCAAATGGAACGGAAATAGTATTTGTTCCGGATGATACTGTTTTTAAGCATTATAAATATATTGAAGAGTATATTGAAAATCAAGTTTGGAATTATTGCTATTTGAATGCTGGCTTGGTGATTAATTTCAATGGCAAAAAATATGTGTCTAAAAATGGCTTATTGGATTTGTTGGAAAGAAAAACCAATTTAGATGAAATTCGTTATCCAATCATTCATTTGAAAGGCGACGATATTGAAATCGCTTTCACTCATAGCAATGATTATGGCGAAGAGATTTATTCTTTCGTGAATGGCCAACATACAACACAGGGAGGTACGCACCAGCAGGCATTTAGAGAGGCGTATGTAAAAACGGTTCGCGATTTTTTTAAGAAGGATTATGATGCCAGTGATATACGTCAAAGTATTGTTGCTGCAGTTAGTATTCGAGTGGTCGAACCGGTTTTTGAAAGCCAAACCAAAACGAAATTAGGTAGCATCAATATGGATGTGAAAGGTCCGTCAGTTAAAGTCTTCTTGATGGAGTTTATGACGAAGCAGTTGGATAATTTCTTACATAGAAACCCAACTGTGGCTGATGCCTTGAAGAAGCGTATCGAACAAACAGAGCATGAGCGCAAAGAGTTAAGCGGTATCAAAAAAATAGCCAATGAAAGAGCAAAAAAAGCGAATATTCATAACCGAAAATTGAGAGATTGTAAGGTGCATTTCGATGATGTGTTTGAAGGGAAAAATAAATTGGCAATGGAATCCAAGCGTTTAGAATCAACGATTTTTATTACCGAAGGAGATAGTGCGAGCGGGTCTATTACTAAATCAAGAAATGTAGATACACAAGCTGTTTTTAGCTTGAAAGGCAAACCCTTGAATTGCTATGGGATGAGTAAAAAAATAGTGTATGAAAATGAAGAAATGAATCTTTTGCAACACGCTTTGAACATTGAACAAAGCATTGAGAATCTTCGGTATAATAATATTGTAATTGCTACCGATGCCGATGTGGATGGCATGCATATTCGATTATTGGTTATGACTTTCTTTTTGCAATTTTTTCCTGATCTAGTGCGTAATGGTCATGTGTATATTTTGGAAACGCCTTTGTTTCGAGTGAGAGATAAAAAGGAAACTATTTATTGTTATAGTGAAATGGAAAAACAAAAGGCTATTCAAAAATTACATGGCAAACCTGAAATCACTCGATTTAAAGGTTTGGGTGAAATTTCACCTGATGAATTCGGTGGATTTATTGGAGAAGACATCAAGAAAGTACCGGTACTATTGGCTGGAGAAGCCCATATTCAAAAGCTTTTGGAATATTATATGGGCAAGAATACTATGCAAAGACAGGAGTTTATCATCCAAAATTTGCGCATAGAAGTGGATAGTACGGAACCAGCTGTGTTGCCACAAACAGTTGAAGTTGAGGAACTCGTTTAAAAAATAATATAAATTAATTAGACATGATACATATCATAGTAGGCGATATGGCTGCTGCAAATTTAAGCAAGGCAATGGATATAGATGAAAACCTTGTTGGCGAAATAGTCGTTCTGAAAGATACCTTAGGCATTGGTGGAATTGTTGTGGAAGAAGGGCAAACACATGATGAAATAAGAACCGAATTCTGGCGTTTAATAAATCCACTTGCAGAATTAGTTTGTGAAGATGGAGCACGTTTACAAGCTGCTATTACCAAGGCTTTAGCAGAAGAAGAGCCTTTGTGTTTTTGGATGTCGCCATGTGTTTCAGATATGTGTGCATATTATTGGATCTTAACTTACACCAAATCACATCCTGGATTATTGCATACGATAAATATAGTTGGATTGCCTTTCATTAATGATAAAGGTCAATTGTTTTATCCAAATAATTTTTCCCAAATTTTGCCAACAGAATTTATAAAAACCAAGCGTTTGTTGAAAGAAATAACGATAGCCGAATATGAAACAGAAGGAGATGAATGGCAGAATTTTCAATTGCATAATACCATGGTGAGAATATATGATGGGGGTAAAAGTGTAAAAAGTAAAGACGAAAACTATTTTGATACTTTAATCATAAATGCCATTACAGCGGAGTTGCAAAAGGGGGCGAAAATTGTTAATGAGGCATTGAAAAAAACAACACAATCGGTCAGTAATCATTATTTGGAATGGCGTTTACGAACCTTGATTGAATCTGGTGGTTATTTTGTGCAAGGCGATTTGGCAAAAGGGTCCAAGGATTTTGAAGTCAAAATGGAAGGAAATGTTGTTGTTGCTATTTAATTGCCATTAGCTGAATTGCCATTAGCTCAATTTCCATTAGCTTTAGCTAATGGTCATGAAATAATCTAGGATCGAAGTTAAAGGTTTCTGTGCCTTTTATTTTTACTTTTTTAAAATTGGGATGAGCAGGATTTAATAAATAATTAAACTCGCCAGGTACAATGGCGCTAGGTACTTGTAAAGCTAGAAATTTATTTTTTCGAATAAATTCTGTACCTATGTTTTGCGTTGCCCCAATTCTAGGAAATTTATTCCAGTCGGTTGGAAGTGTATTTAATTTAACAGTTTGTATTGGGCTATTGTCGGGGATTTCAATGGATATCATACAATAATCATCAGGGATTCCATCGGCATGAACATGCACTAATATTTCTACAATACTTAAAGCCTTGGATGAACTTGTATAGATTATTTTTGTTTCTTTTTGATTCCATCTTCCTCCAATTAATGCAGCACCTGTGCCAGATAAGTCGTCCTTATATTTCTGATGACTAAGCCTATACAAAATCATGCGAGTATACCATAATCAATGTTTAATAATTCTTGCATAACTATTTGAATACCTACTGAAGTAATCAGCAATTCTTTTGGTGTATGCGAGCCAAGAGCAATATTGTTATTTTGTAACCAACGTTTAAATTTTTCTTTATTCCCAAATGTCTCTATCCCCTTTTTGATAAGTATGGTGAGTTCAATTATTTTTTCTGCGTAAATACTTTCGAAAGATTTGTTTTCTAGTTTGTAACGCAATAATGTACGATCGGTAAGGTGTAAAAAATTACTCCAATCACTTAGTGTAAATGGGCTGTCTGTAAGCACTTCGGCGAAACAAGCATAACTAATTCCTTTTTTGATTCTATCAATAATGAAGTATTGTTGGTTTGTATTTTGGTAGCCATAGGCAACAACGGGTTCTTGAACAATACTTAGAGGGGCTTCTTCGGCTTTATATTTATTTAATTTTCCCATACCCAAATATAGACATTTTTCATGGAGTTATAGTTTTTTGTCGCCTTTAATTATTTTTTTTAATATTTTATTTTTGCCAATATGGATTTGTACAAAATACATTCCAGCAGCTAAGGAAGACAAATCAAACGTATTATTTTTTTGTGTGACAAATGTATATTCTTTCATTTTTTGACCTAGCACATCATAGAAACGGATGATGGCATGTTGATTTCCGATATCATCTTTAAAGAGAATATGTGCGAAGTCATTGCTCGGATTTGGGAACAATTCTACCGACAAAGGCGAGATAGAAATGTCGCTTGCGGAAACAACATTCAGAACTTGTTTATAGTAAGTAAGTCCACCCATTTTATTGCCGACTACCATTTCGAATTTTCCATCCCCATCAATATCTGCTATTGCTGGAACACTTCTTGCACTGGTTTGAATGAAAGAATAATTGGAATCCATGCGAATGAAATTGCCATAGTTATTGGAGAAACTATCATAGCGTTCTACAGTGCCATCAATATTTCCCATCATTAAATATTCAATATTCGTATTGTCCATTTTGCTGATAAATGGAGCGCCATAACCATGAAATTGATTGGTACTTCCAGCTTTGATATTGCCAATGGAAATTGTTTTAAGTGCCAATTTTTTTATTGCATTATTGCTGGTGTCTTCATAATAAGTAAGCGTTCCAAGTTGGTTGCCTATTAATAAATCTTGTTTGCCGTCTTGATTAAAATCATATACAACTGGCATGCTGTACTTGTTGACGAATACATTGGGAAGACTATCTGTATACCAGTTGAATAGGGGAGAAGCCGAATTGGACAACGCCGTGTTTTTATAAACTGCCAAAGAACCTTTTGTATTTCCCATAATTAAATCATCAATGCCATCGCCTGTCACATCTCCGAAGGTTGGAAAAATCCCTGCATAATTATGAATGCTTAAATTTAAAAAATCTTTCGTGATTAATTGGAAAGAACTATTCCCAATAGTACTGGTGTTTTTGTAATAAGCTATTTTGCTTTTTAGCAATCCTGTTTGATTATCTAAATAACCTTCAGTACCTATAAATAAATCTTTCTTGCCATCCTTATCATAATCGAAAAAAGTTGGATAGCTGTAGGATCCGACATCTATCATATCTGGCGTAAATAAAGAGTCGTGTTGAAATACGAAGTTTGGTGCAAGGTCTGTTCCTACATTTTTATACCAAGTCACGGCATTATAATTTGCCGAACTTAAATCATCGCTATGTGCACTGAATAATAAATCTTTGTCTCCATCATTATCTATGTCCACATGAAAAGGAGCTGGCCAATTTGGAAGTTTTAAAATATGTGCATTGTGATTATAAGTGGTATCTTGATCATTAATAATATCGGCCCCATTATTGTATAATAATTGAACATCACTAAAGGAAATATTGCCATCCAATAAGTCATAATCATTATCACCATCTATATCTACATGCAGAATACAATTACCAGTATGTCTGCTTTTTTTATTTTCGACAGATACACCTTTGCAGGTAATTCCCATAATGACTGTTCTATAAATGTTTTGAAAAAATTTACCCCAACAATTGTCTGCATCTATTATGCGTATGCTGTCACAAGGAAGACCATTTTCTACTCGCATGTTTTTGTAATAGACTAATTTGGTACCCAATACATCAAACCCTAAAAAATCTAAATCCCCATCCTTGTCAATATCAATAATGCTTGGAATATCGCCAGGCTGCACATAAGCATTTACAGGTCCATTCACGCCTTGGAAAAATAAATCGCGATAAAAAGTAAATTTCAATTCGTTGCTTTGATAGTAACCTTTGTAAACTGCTATGCCATAAATACCTCTGTGAAATAAATCAGGAATGCCATCGCAGTTGTAATCTTGTAAGCTTAAAAAGTCGTTGATGTTTGGAAAGTTTTTTTCGTAGGCTGGAGCATAACTATATTTTATTTCTGAAGTATTGCCAATATTGATAAAGGTCTTAATGAAGTGATTATTGTTGTCATAAAGTACAAGGTCTTTTTTTCCATCATTGTTTAAATCAGCATGATTTATTTGTACTGAATTAATGCCACCACACCATGGTGAAAGGATGTTTGTGCCGTTCACATCTATAGCTGCGTCTTGAAACGATTGATATACATTTCCCTGAAACTGGGCATACGTCGATATCGGAAAAAATAAAAAGGCTAACAGACTCAGGGTGAATATTTTTTGCATGTGTAATTGGGCTTTGGATGAAATCGAATAAAGACGTTTGTTCGTATAGTAAAGTTGGCGGTTTTATCGAACCACCATTTGAATAGTTTGCCTTGTTTTTTGTTCCAATAATACCGTTCTATTTTTCAATTCTTCCTGTAAAATATCCTCAGTATAATGGCGAACAGTAAATAAGAATAGGTCTTCATTTCGTTTGACTACATACTCTTTTTGTAAAACCGCAAGTAGCTCTTCCAATAGTTCAAGATCACTGTCTATACAGGCTACAAAGCTGATGGCTGCATTTTGTATCAAATTAATTTTTATTTTACAAGAAGCAAATAAGTTATAGATATTACTCAAATTATTTTCTGTGATAAAGGAATAATCTTTGGTCGTTACTTGCAATAAAATTTGTTTTCGCTTCAATACCAAAATAGGCGGATAAGCAATGGCTTTCGTTGTATTGTGTATGATAGTGCCAGGTAAACTAGGATCTAAAAAGCACTTCACATACAATGGAATGTCCTTGCTGAATAAAGGTTTTATGGTTTTTGGGTGAATGACTTGTGCGCCATAAAATGCCATTTCAATCACTTCGTGAAAAGTGATTTCTGGAATGGCAATGGTATTCGGAAATTGTTTGGGATCTGCATTCAGTAAACTAGGTACATCCTTCCATATGGTGACACTATTGGCGTTGAGCATATTGGCAAAAATCGCAGCGGTATAATCACTTCCTTCTCTACCCAAAGTTACAGTATGGTTTTCGTCGGTGCAACCTATATAGCCTTGTGTAATAATTATTTCATGTTGTAAAAAAGCTTCTCCAATATAACGATGCGCATGCTGTTCTGTTTCTTCCCAATGTATATTCGCATCTCTATAGTTGTGATCTGTTTTGAGAATATCGCGGACGTCCAACCATTGTATGGATAAGCCAATTTTCTGCAGATAGGCGGCTATCAAAGTGGTCGACAATAGCTCGCCTATACTCACCACTTGGTCATAATAATAATTAAAACTGCGTACTGGGGTTTCAGCCAATATCCATTCAATTTCTGTATAAAATTCTTTTAGTTTTTGGATGGCTGCTGATGCTTCATCGCCTAATAATTCTTGTGCATAGTCATTGTGGTTTTTTTCTAATGCTTGAAATAGGGTAGTTGCTAAGCTTATATCCCCATTAAAATACGCACGAACAATTTCTTCCAAAGCATTAGTCGTTTTGCCCTTCGCAGAAACAATCACTAATAATTTTTCATCCTGATGTTGTTCTATAATCTGTGCTACATGCAGCGCTCGCTCTACTGTTTCAATAGAAGCTCCTCCAAATTTGAATACTTTCATAACGCACAAATATAAGATGTGTTCAGGCTAATTGTATCAGGTGAGAAGCTAATTGCGGTTCTGAAGAATCGCCCTTTCACGATAATCCAATTTTAGTTTTGACCCTTCTGTGTTTTTTTGCTTTATTTGTAACTTAAATGCCAGCGGCTTTGTTGGTTTGGCATCTATACATTTATTTCACAAAAATTGTAATTCGATAAACATTGAATTTTTCATTATCCTATCCCGCTGGGTTTGTCTTGATTTGTCTTGCAGTAGGCTTCCTCTACAGCCTTTTTTTATACTGGAAAAAGAAAAGTCATTACCCAAGTTCATTACAATATTATCTGGTATTTTTCTTTCGTTTTGCGGTGGTGAGTTTGCTATCCTTTTTTTTACTTTCACCCATACTTACCTATTTAAAAAATAAAGAAGAGAAACCGACTATCGTGTTCATGCAAGATAATTCGGCCTCAGAAAAATTTGCATTTAAGAAAATAGACAGCATCGCCTATAGAAAAAATGTAGCGGCTTTGATCGCTGATTTAGAAAAGGATTATAACGTTAAGGAATATTCGTATGGTTCCACCTTGACCGATACGGTGAAGCATGCATATAATGAAAACAGTACGGATTTGTCTTCTGCTTTAGAAATGATAATGACGACCTTAGAGAATAAAAATCTTGGTGGAATTATTTTAGCTGGTGATGGCATTTACAATAAAGGAAGTTCGCCACTCAATTTGAATTATCCTTTTCAAGGTACCATGTACACAATTGGTTTGGGTGATACTACTATTCAACGAGATGCTTTGGTAGCGCGTGTTTTCGCCAATAAGGTGGTATACCTCGGCGATCAATTTGCTATACGAAGTGATGTTGCAGCGTATGCATGTAAAGGCGAAAATTTGAACGTTAGTATTTTTAGTCACCAAGATAAACGTGTCATTGCTTCGCAAAATATGAATGCAAACAGCGATCATTTCTCAAAGGCAATTGAAACCATCATCGACACAAAAGTGGCTGGCGTGCAGCATTTTACCATCACCATCAGCAAAGTAATTGGCGAACAAAATATTGCAAATAATACACAGGAAGTTTATGTGGAAGTAATAGACAGTAAAGAAAATGTATTGATTGTTGCGAATGCACCACATCCAGATGTGTTTGCATTGAAAGAAGCATTGAGTAAAAATAAAAATTATAAAGTAGATGTTGCCTCTGCCGATAAAATGAATAAGCCAGTTGGCGATTACAACTTGATTATTTTACACAATATTCCTTCCGCAAATTACAATGGCAATAGCATTATTGAACAAGCACAAAAGCAAGGAATTTCACTTTGGTATATTACTGGTACGCAGACTGCCATTCCATTATTGAATAAGATACAAACTTGTTTGCAAATCAGTACGCGTGGATTTAACCCCAATGAAGTACAGGCCATGTTGAATAAAGAGTTTTCTTATTTTACCATAAATCCAAATGCGGATTTAAATAATTTGCCACCACTATCAACGCCGTTCGGCGATTTTACAGCAGGGCCAAATACGCAAACTTTACTCATGCAAAAAGTAGGCAGTGTTGCCACCAATTATCCATTGTGGGTTGTACAACAAAATGCGAATAGTCGAGTTGGTGTATTGGCTGGAGAAGGTATCTGGCGTTGGCGTTTATATGATTATTACCAACATAAAAATCAGGATATAGTTGATGATTTTATTCTCAAAACAGCGCAGTATTTATCTGTCAAACATGACAAGCGACAGTTCAGAACCGTATTGCCTAAAAGTGTTTTTACAGAAAGTGAAACGGTCAGTTTTGATGCCGAGCTATACAATGAAAATTATGAATTGATAAATACGCCAGATGTTACATTAAATATCGTAGATGAGGCGAATAAGAAAAGTACTTTTAGTATGAATAAAGATGGTAATTCTTATTCTTTTAATGCTGGTAATTTAGCAGCTGGGAAATATACCTATACAAGCAGTACTGCCTTTAATGGTAAGACTTATACTGCGAATGGTACATTTACGATTGTTGCACAAAATATTGAGGAAGTGAATACCACAGCAGATTTTGGCTTGCTCAATCAATTGGCAAAAAATTATGGCGGTGAATTTGTCTTTCCAAATCAAGTCATGAGTTTGCGAGATAAAATTAGAAACAACCAACATATCAAGACCGTCTTGCATTCGACAGTCAACAATGATCCATTAATCAATTGGAAATGGTTGTTCGCATTGCTTATCCTCCTACTTTCTGCAGAGTGGTTTATTAGAAAGCGAAGTGGGAATTACTAGTAGTGAGTAGTGAGAAGAAAGTCGAAAGTAAAAAGGCATAAGTCGTAAGTAATTAGGAATGAGAAGTTAGTCCTTAGTATTTGGATTTTGTATTCGGAATTTTATTTCTTATCTCCGCAGATGTGTCCTCTGCACTCATCTTGTATGCGAGTATAATGTTTGTGAGGCACTCTGCGGGTTACGTACAGCATTCGTAGATAATGAAGGGAATAAGGAAGTGTATTTTTTTGTTGTCGAAGGGGGAAGTACACTTGAACTTTTGTGGCGTTGGCACCATTGATCAAGGAATCTTTATTCAGCATAATCTCCGCTTTGTGTCCACTGCAGTAATCTTGTCTATCAATAATAAGTTAGTGAGGCATACTGCGGGTTACGTACAACAGAGTTCGAGCAAATACCTACAGCTTATTCAACAATCCAATCAATTGATCCTTCTCTATTTTCTCATAAAATATTTTTTTGAGCTTATGCTGTTTGTTATAAATCATGATTTGCGGCATAATATAATTTGGCATAAAATGGTTTAGAATAAATTGTTGCTCAGCCGCGCAAACATGGAAATTCGGAAATTGTCCAGCGTTCGTATTCGTAATAAATGCACCAAGATCATTAAAGTTGCTAGTAAAAGTGACAAAGAAAATAGTCGTGTTTTGCAATGAGTCCATTTTGGAAACTACATCCTTTGCCGCATTGATACAATGATCGCAAGTAGGATTAAAAAGAGCAAATATGACGGACTGGTTTTTTGGAATATCTTTTTCGGTCAAGAAAATTTTGGCTGGCGTCACAAATTGAAAACTCGGTAATAAAGAATTGATTTTCGCTTCATCATGTGTCTTTTGTCCTTCTGTGCCTGGCACTTGTTTAGGTGTATTGTGTTCAACGGCTTTGCTAGTTGTAACTTTTTTTGCTTTGCTAGTTGCTTTATGTTGTGCTTGAACGAAAGCTGGTGTCAATAGCAAAAAACAAACATAGATTAATTGTCTCGTTGTAAATCTGTTGCAATATGGTTTCATTTGTAAGTCTTGTTTTTTATTGTTTTATTTTATACAAACACGAAAAGTGTTGTTTTAAAATGGAATGCCGAAGATAAAAAACAAAATCGATTTGTGTGAAATGGATGATTGTTTCTTTCTCGATTCTAACGAGAATTTTGAGGAGTGGTATTGTGGGATGGCAACTTGTGTTTTTTAAAATATGTATTCATAACTAAAACTGCAAACGAATTTATTTTAGCCTATGATTATTTAAATAATTTCAATAGATTTGGTTTTGGAAATCTATTGTTGTGAATGAATGTTAGAATCACGGATAAGGATGATTACACGGATGCCACGGATAAAACGGCGCTTTAAAGGACTTCGGTGATGAAACTTTATTTTGTCCCATCTGTGCCATCTTCTTTATCCTTCTCATCCGTGATTTAGACCAATTTTGAAAGCAGGTTAGAGTCATAGATGAAGACGATTGAATGGATTGCAGAGATTTACATGTTAAAATGAAATAAAGAAAAATGGAATTAAAGTATAAGGAAATAACAGAAAAAATAATTGGTGCATCTTTTGAAGTACATAACTTTTTAGGGAATGGATTTCAGGAAGTCATTTATCAACGTGCACTGGCTTATGAAATGAGGGAAAATGGTTTGTCTTTTGCGAGAGAACTAGAGCAACCTATTTTTTATAAAGAACTAGAAGAACCTATTGGGACGAGGCGAGCTGATTTTTTAGTGGAAGGTAAAGTATTAGTAGAGTTGAAGGCGGTTCTCATTTTAGAAGAAGTACATGTTGCACAATTACTCAATTATTTAAGAGTCTATAAAATAGAAATAGGATTATTAATTAATTTCGGAAGTAAAAAATTAAGCTTTAAGCGGCTCGCATTGTGATCGAGTAATTTCATATGTGACATCTTCTTTATGCTCTTCATCCGTAATTAGAATCACGGATAGTGATGATTACACGGATTGCACGGATAATACAGCGCCTTAAAGGACTTCAATGTTGAAACTTTTTTTTGTCCCATCTGTGTCATCTTCTTCATCCTCTTCATCTGTGATTCAGACAAAATTATTTAGCACCATCTGTGCCATCTTCCTTATCCTCTTCATCTGTGATTCAGACAAAATTATTTAGCACCATCTGTGCCATCTTCTTTATCCTCTTCATCTGTGATTCAGACAATGAGTTGGAATCACGGATAGTGATGATTACACGGATTGCACGGATAATACAGCGCCTTAAAGGACTTCAATGTTGAAGCTTTTTTTTGTCCCATCTGTGTCATCTTCTTCATCCTCTTCATCTGTGATTCAGACAACTTTATTTATCCCCATCTGTGTCATCTTCTTTATCCTCTTCATCTGTGATTCAGACAAAATTACTTAGCACCATCTGTGCCATCTTCTTTATCCGTGATTCGGACAACTTCATTTGCTCTCATCCGTGCCATCTTCTTTATCTTCATCATCCGTGTTTCAGACAAAGAGTGATTCGAACAAATCATTCCCCAAACCTAATGTTTTCGATACGCAGAGTACAACACTAAAAACCAAGCCAATATAAAACACACACCGCCAATTGGTGTCAAAATACCTAAGCCTGTTGCGCCAATTTGCCCTTGACTTTTGAGGTAACAAAGGGCATAGATAGATCCTGAAAATAAAAGAATGCCACAGGTAAAAAGGAGATAAATCCATTTTTGTAAAATCGTATTTTCTTTCATATACGTACCAATAAATAACAAAGCAAAGCTGTGGTACATTTGATATCGTACACCAGTTTCAAAACTGGAAAGCACATCCGGGGCGAAAATTGTTTTTAAATAATGTGCACCAAAGGCACCGAATATAACACCGAGCATCGCAAATAGAGCGGCGGTGAAAATGGAAATTTTAGACATAGCTATTTATTTTGTTTGCAAAAGTAATTTCATCTATGCACTCCATATCGATTATTTCTGTTGCTTGTTTATAAATGGCTTCTCGAGTTGCAAATAGGATTTTGAGTTCTTGTGTGAAATTGTCTGGTGCTATAGTTTTTAGCAAAGGGCGTGTTTCTTTTTTCAATAATAATCGTTCTTCTAAAATAGAAAATGGGACTTGTAAATAAAATACAGTTCCCATTGTTTTCATCCATTCCATATTGTCTGCAAAGCAAGGTGTGCCGCCTCCACAAGCCAATATCATGTTTGGCTTATGGATTGTCAAGCTATGCAAATATTCTTGTTCAATTTGTCTAAAATAGGATTCGCCCTTCTCTTCAAATAAGCTTGCAATACTGCATTGCTCTTTGCTTTCTATCCATTCGTCCAAATCAAATGATGGAATACCTGTAGCAATGGATAATTTCTTTGCCCAAAAACTTTTGCCACAACCCATAAATCCTGTAAGGAAAAAACGCATCTTTGTCTGATTATTTCGACTAAAATAGTACTTACCCTTAAAACTACCTAATTGGCATTTAATATACCGCCCGAATTACTGCAAACTATTCCTTTATCAGATTCTTTTGATGAATCTGCTTTTTTACTTGCCCAACAGCAAGAGCCTATCACTTCTATTCGTTTGAACCCAAAGAAATATTCGCCCATTTTTCAACAAGAAGAAAATGTGCCTTGGAGTATGTATGGCAAGTATTTGCGCGAACGTCCTGTTTTTACAGCTGACCCATTATTGCATGCTGGTTGCTATTATGTACAAGAAGCTTCTTCTATGTTTTTGGAATATGCATTGAAACAATGTGTTGACTTTTCGCAAACGCAAATTGCCTTGGATTTATGTGGCGCACCCGGTGGAAAAAGTACTTTGTTGGCTTCTTTATTATCCGAAGAATCTTTGTTGATATCCAATGAAGTGATTCAAAACAGAGCTACCATTTTAAATGAAAATATTTGCAAATGGGGTTACCAAAATACCTGGGTCAGTAACAGTGATCCCAAACATTTTGCAGCTTTAAAAAATGAGTTTACTATCTTACTGATGGATGCACCATGCTCGGGTTCAGGACTTTTTAGAAAATTGCCCAACTATTGCCACGATTGGAATATGGATAATGTCAACCTCTGCGCACAGCGTCAGAAGCGCATTCTACATGATAGTTATGATTGTTTGGCACAGGATGGCATATTGGTTTATATGACTTGTTCTTTTAGTCAACAAGAAAATGAAGATATAGTGGATTATATTTTAGACTCCATGGCAGTAGAATCCATTGCCTTTTCTTTGCCTGAAAATTGGGGAATTACCGAAACGATTAGTGAGGAGCAAAAAGGATACGGTTATCGTTTTTACCCTCATTTATTACAAGGTGAAGGCTTCTTTATAGCTTGTTTCAAAAAGTTGGATGGACAAAAAGTGGAACCGAAATTACCTGCTAAAAAGTTCAAACTTAAGCATCAGTCGATTGCGGAATTTGTAGATGTCGATAAAGGAATGGTGGTAGAACAGCAAGATAATTTATTGTTTATTAAAGAAGAACATATTGCCTATATGCAAGCTTTTTCGAACCATATTAAATTAATTAAAAAAGGAATCCGATTGGGTAAGGTGATTCGAAATGAGCTTTTGCCAGATCATGAATTGGCATTATTTGTAGGCAATAATTTTCAAGCGAATATAATGCAGGTGAACAAAGAAGAAGCGATTGCTTATTTGAAAAAGGAGAATATTATTTTTCCGGAAATTCCTAAAGGATGGGCATTGGTGCAGTATGAAGGCATTGCATTGGGATGGATAAAAAATATTGGAAGTCGCATGAATAATTACTATCCCGCGAACTATCGGATTTTAAATCAAAACATTTTGCCCTCTTGATAAAAAACAGCAAATTTGCATGTATATAGTTCATGAAATCGCTTCTCCTTTTCTTCTTGTTTTTTCTATTTTTTGCTCAGGCAGGAAATGCTAAAAGGATAGCGCATGTTAAAAATCAAACCCCATATATTATCCACTCCGTAAGCAATGGAGAATCGATTGTGCAACTTGCTGGTTTATATGGATTGAAGCCAGAAATACTCGCGCAGTTTAATGGCATACCTTCGTATACTGTATTAAAGGTTGGGCAGATGATAGATATTCCTCTAATGGCGAATAATTTTATTGTAGAGGACAAGGCATACGGAAATAGTGACTTTGAGCCAGTTTATTATGAGGCACAGGATGGCGACAATAAACGAAAAATTTGTTCGCAATTTCATATAGAAGAAAATAGTTTTGTTAAATGGAATGATTTCTCAGCTGAGAGTAATTTCTCATTACCTGAAGAGGTGATTATCGGTTGGCTAAAAATATCTAAAGTGTACTTGATTTCAGAAAATGTAGTTTTGTATAAAGGGGCGCCAAAAAAGGAACTAGAGAATCGAATGAAAATTAAAGATCCCATCGATCAAAAAACACTAATCGATACGAATATTGCTACTGAAGAATTAGTGCAGCAAGAGCCTGAAAAAATTGGGACGCAAGTACCTGAAGAAATCCTTAAACCAGAGCTTGTGAAAGATCCATCTGAAGTTAGGATTACGCCTGTTTATGCCAACCATAATAAATCGAACATACCCAAGTCTAGCGAGGGGGAAATGCAAATCAATTTCGCAGAGAGTGCGGTTCCAGTAGAAAAAGAAACAACTAAAAAATCAAGGAACCGTATTTCTTTCAGACATAAACACAAGGCGAATGTAATGGATTCGTCGTTTCAAAACATAGGGCTAACGCCATTGCACGATACCACAGATATAGATTCTCTCTTAGAGTCGAAGGGTACAACCGAACAGGATTTTATTAATTCATTTAAAAACATAAAGCTGGAATATGATACAGTGTTTGCAGAAGATGAAACGCCAGTAGAAAACAAAGTAGAAGAAACAAAAGAGGCGCAAATTCCAATAACACAAACGGAAAATATAGCACAAGTCAAGGATGCCATAAAGCTTAAACCAAGAGGATTAAAGAAATTAGTTCAGTACACAAAACATTTATTTTCTTCTGATGGTAATTCGGCAAAAGCAACTAAAAAGGTTGTCTCGAAAAGTAGAATTCCTAAACTAAATGATCTTGTTCCAGAACCTGTTCGCCCAGAAAAAGCAGCGCCAATTTTAACCGCCAAGTCTGTCGAAGAGCCAGTTGTAATGAAGGAAAAGGAACCACTCATTTTTACAAATGTGGTTACCGGAAAAGCATCTGTTTTTTTTGCAGGACCTTCGGAAGGGAAGTTTTATGCATTAACAAATATTGCATTGCCTGGCCAAATGATAAAAATAACCAATATAGAAAATGGGGCTTCCATATTGGCGGAGGTATTGGATAAGATTCCACCAACTGATTTGTCGAAAGGTTTAACCTTTAAATTAAGTGACAATGTCAAAATACCTTTGAAACAAAAAAACAATTCCTTTCAAGTGTTGGTGAATTATTAATCGCTTTATACTATTTTACACGCCTGCTTTATAAAATGATATGAAAATACTAGTTATTCGATTTTCTTCTATTGGGGATATAGTTTTGACCACGCCAATTATTCGTTGTCTTAAAAATCAAATTCCGAATGTAGAAGTACATTTTTTGACGAAACGGAAATTTGAAAATGTATTGCAGTTTAATCCTTACATCCATAAGATACATCTTATAGAAAATGACGCACAGCCCATCATGCTTGAACTATTGAAGGAGAAGTTTGATTATGTGATTGATCTACACAAGAATTTAAGAACAAAATATATAAAGGTTTTATTGCATCAGGCATTTAATAGTCAAGTTCAAACGAGGTCTTTCGATAAATTGAATATTCGAAAATGGCTGTTAACCAATTTGAAAATAAATTGGATGCCAGATAAAAGTATCGTGGAAAGATATTTTGCTACAGTAAAAGAATTGGGCGTTACGAATGATGGGCAAGGGTTGGATTTTTTTGTGGGAGAGGCAAATGAAATAAAGAAGGATGATATTCCAATGAGTCATATGCTTGGCTTTGTAGCCTGTGTTATTGGCGGTCAACATGAAACTAAAAAAATGCCTGTGGCGATGTGGCAGACATTTTGTAAAGAGCTAGATTTTCCAATTATATTGCTTGGTGGGAAAGAAGATGCAGTAGCTGGGGAACAAATTAAAACAGTGGATGCAGTAAAAATATATAATGCTTGTGGTAAATTTTCATTCAATGAAAGTGCGGATATTGTAAGTAAATCGCGATTTGTCATTACGCACGATACAGGACTCATGCATGTTGCAGCGGCATTCAAAAAAGCAATTATTTCTATTTGGGGAAATACAGTTCCGGAATTTGGGATGTTTCCTTATTATGGATTTAATAATTTAAAAACCAATGTAGCGCCTATGTCTTATTTGATTCAAAACAAAAAATTGCGCTGTAGACCATGTAGTAAAATTGGATATAAAAAATGCCCTAAAGGCCATTTTAATTGCATGAATAAATTATCCATACAAGAAATACTCCTAGTTGCTAATCAATTGAAGAATAAAAAGTAATTAAGTAGTCGTGTGAATAGACAAAATAAAATGCATAGCGAACTACCAACTTCCACCCGAACCGCCACCGCCAAAACTTCCACCACCAAAACCGCCAAATCCTCCACTATCAGAGGAACTGCTGCTACCACCAAATCCGCCTCCGCTATTCAACAAGGAACTTAAAAGAAATCCTGTGCCCATACTTAATCCACCGCCACCGCCTCGTCTATTATTTCTTAGTATATAAAATACGATGACGATAATGAGGAGTATTAATTTCCAAAGTTTAAATCCGCCTTTCTTTTTAGGAGCATATTGATCTGAATTGTATTCTCCTTTCGCCAATGACATTAAAGCATCTGTGCCTTTGTCCAAGCCTTCATAAAATTTATTTTCTTTGAAGTAAGGATACATCTCATTCTCTCTTATTTGTTTTGTTGCTAAATCAGGAATGGCACCTTGTAAGCCATAACCAGGTGCAATAAATAATTGTCGAACACCTGGTCCTCCTAAGGGTTTTAATAATATCACAATACCATTATCTTGATCTTTTTGTCCGACTCCCCATTTTTGCCCTAATTCTGTTGCGTATTGAAACGGTTCCATGCCTTGTAAATCATCTACAATTACAATAACAATTTGATTGGACGTTTGATTGGCAAATGTTTCTAATTTTCTTTCTAATTGTTCTTCTTCGTTGTTGGTAAGAATGCCTGAGCTTGATAAATTATTGACTAATCTATTCGGACTTGGGCGTTCAGGAATTAAAGCGGCTTGCCCGAAGACATGCAGTGTTAAGAATAATAAGAAAAGGAAACTATATTTTTTCAACTTCAATGGGTATTTAATTTATACTTTATTCGTTCTTTCCAAAACTGATGTCATTGCTCAACTCATTGGTATCATTACTTTGTAAAGGGAAATGGGATTTTAATTTTTCTCCTGCCATTTCTATTCCTTTTTGTAATCCTTCTGTAAATTCTTGTTTCTTGAAATGACGCAACATGGTATCCCGTATTTCATCCCAAAAATTAGTGGGTACTTTTTCATGAATTCCTTTGTCGCCGAGTATTGCAAATTTTTGGTCTTCAATAGATAAATAAAATAACACACCATTTCGTAATGCAGTTTCATGCATCTTCATGCTTTTGAAAAAATCAGCAGCAATATCTAGCACCTCACCTTTACATTTTTTATCAATATGCACACGAATCTCACCTGATGTATTTTTTTCAGCATCAGCAATTGCTTGCACTATGATTTTTTGTTGCGCGGTAGAAAAGAAATTTTTGATATGCATGTACAAGAAATAAAAATGCTAAGAAGAATCATTAACGGAAAAAAGAATCATTCTAAAAAGCACCGTGAATGAAGGGTTCGTGTTCTAATTAGCTTCTTTCATTTTTTTAATGTCTGGCGCATCTTCTGCACCAGCTTGTGCTTCAAAATAGGCTCGTTTATTGAATCCGAATATTCTTGCCCAGATATTTTTTGGAAAGCGACGAATATAGGTATTGAAATTTTGTGCTACATCGTTAAATCTAATTCTTTCCGTAGAGATCCTATTTTCCATTCCTTCATATTGTGTTTGAAAATCTCGGAAAGCTTGTACTGCTTGTAAATTTGGGTAGTTTTCTGCAACTGCCATCAAGCGACCTAATGAAGAACCGAAAGCATTCTGAGCTTTTTCAAATTCGGCAATTTTTTCTGGAGTAAGGTTATTCGCATCGATTTGAATTCTGGTTGCCTTACTACGTGCTTCCATCACATCTGTTAATGTACTTTTTTCAAAATCAGCTGCGCTTTGTACTATTTCAAATAAATTTTTTGTTTTGTCCATACGAGCTTGATAAGCTACACCAACTTGTTTCCATTGAGCTGTTACGCCTTCGTCCATTGTAACCATTGAATTGTAAGATCCACATCCATTGAATACAGATACCAATAGGATGAATCCGATAATCCCTAAAATAATTGTGCCTTTTTTCATTGTTCTAAGTTTGTTTTAAAAATTAAAAGTAGTTCCTTTTTATGAATCGGAAAGTAATTTATTGAAGAAAGAAGTATAAAATCGTCCTCTAGTTTTGAATAGGATCCAATATGGTATTACCTATACTTATTGTATCTGATTGGGACATCCTTATGCAAGTAAAAAAATGAAATTGCGAGAAATCTCCATTATCTCCAATTCTTTCCAGTTTTTACATGAAATATTTTTTTTCAAACTGAAAAAGAAAATGAAATAAAAGTTATTAAATATAAAAAACTTATAATACTTTTGAGCCATAAACAATTAAAAAATATATATGAAAAAAGTAATTATCCTTTCATTAGCATTGGTTTCCGTATTATCAGTAGATGCTCAGAGAAAAAGAACAAGAACTGCAACTTCTCAAGGAAATGTAGTTGTAAGAACAGGTTTAGGTATTAATCATGTAAAGGTTGATCCAGATTTAGATCCAGTTTATAAATCAACTACAATTGATTTCAATCCTTCCGTTGGTTTTATGGCTATCGACAATTTGGAATTAGGTCTTGATTTTGGTATATCTAACACTACTAGCGAAGATGTATTCACGCAATCTCCAGTGATTTCAAAAACAAATACAAAAGCTACGGACGTTAACTTTGGTGTTTATGTTCAAAAATATTTCCCATTAAACAATTGGTTCGCTTTTACTACACAAGCTAACCTTGGTCTTTCAACTGGAACTTACAATACAGATGACGTATTAGGTTCTATTACTTCACCAGATAAAATGAACAGCGGAAACCGTAATGGCGTTGGTGGTTCAGTTTCTTTTGGATTTGCTTTCACACCGTATAATGCTTTTTCATTGTTTGCGCACATAGCTAGTCTTGGGGTAAACAATATGAAAAACGATCCAGATGGTGTAAATGATATTACAAATACAACTAATGTTGGATTTAATGTAATTGGCAATACAAACATGAATCAAAGTGTAACTACTCCATTAACTTTTGGATGTGCTTGGTATTTCGGTCGTGGTCTTTGGAAAAAATAATTTATTCTTAAATAGTAAAAAATCCCGCTTTAGATAAAGCGGGATTTTTTTTATGTAGATATTTGTAATGAATCTCTTTTTTTCAAAATGAGCCTATCTATTGTTTGTTTTCCATACGGTCACAATTAAAAATAAATTGAATGGCTAGGTATCTTTACTAACAAATAGTCTGTTAGCAATGCTTATAAAATTGTTGGGAATAAAATCTTATAGGAATGAGATGGTGATGGGGTTAATAGAAATCAATTAGTGAAGCAATATAACTGTCGTCCCATCCTTCACAAATATCGATGTATTCTTCATCCGGAATATTCGTATGTTTGAGTTCCAATGAAGTTCCTTGTTTATGCTCATGCAATTTAATGGTCACGATCGAAGGTTCAACTTGTTCTCCAAAATACCATTCTTGCACTATTTTTTTTCCTTCTTCAAATTCAAGATTGCGACCAATAATACTATCACCCCAAAGTGAGAATTCAGAATTTGGTTCAGTACTCATGACAGCAGGTTCTCCTGTCCACAATTGAATTGTAGCTGGATTAGTCAATGCCAAATACACTTCATCAGGTGGGGCAGGAAGGATGTAATATTTTTTAAAGTCTTTCATGGTTTAAAAAGGTTACTTTGGTATATGTTTTGAATAAAAATAAATGCTAAGGGATTTTTGCTTTAATCTTTCTTTTATATAGAAAACGAATACTATCGTAAATAAAAATCCCATCGAAGGTTTGAGGCCAATGATGGGATTGTTGGTTTACTATAGGTGGATTACCAACCTTGTTTGGTTGCTACGCCATCTTTCACAGCTTCTAACGCACGAGCTTCTCCTAGCATAGTCGTCATCTTATTTCCTTTGCCATCATGACCTTGAGCCATATAGCCACCACGTGATGTTTTAGAAATGACAGCTTCTTGCATTGGTACATTTTTTTCTTTTGTTTTCATGCAATATGCGGTTAACATGTTTTTAGACATAAAAAATAATTTTAAGGGTTAATAAATGAATTAATAAGACAAGAATATGGAATAAATCTTATAAAGCGGCTTTTACATATCCACTATGTGTTAATATGTAGGAAGGCTAAACAGGAGACACAAAGATTTGGAGAGAGTTATGGCATAAAAAAGCCATTACTTTTTTACGGTAATGGCGTTATCAAAAAGGAAATAAGATTAAGCAAACTGGCAAATCGCACCACCTAGAAGCATTAGGCTTATTATCCAATAGCCTGAATGAATCATAATATATTTGAATCCGCGTCTTTCGAATATAGCGCATGTGCCGATAAATGGTAATGCCATAAAAATAGCAGCAATGGTGCCATGTAACATACCGTGCTTAAATGTTCTGAATTCGTGGCCATATTTAGCAATACCATCATTTAAAAATGCAGTTGCACTTTCTTTGGTAGCGTCAACCATTAATTGTCCTTGAAGCATAGAAACGAAACCCATTTGATGTATTACAACAGAATACATGATAAAGGAAAGCATCACACTAAATAAGTAGGCAATACCAATGGTTAGAGTCATGTTTCCTGATTTTGCTTTTTCTTCAGTCATGCCGCTTGCTGCCATCCAAGCGTTGCCAAAAAGTGCTTTGCTGTACCAAATCATACCAAGTATAAGTGGTATTAGTGCAAATGCAAACACTAATAAAAAATTGATGTGTAGTTGTTCCATAGTTTAAATATTTTTCAAAAGGTAAAAAGTTTTTTTGAAAAGAGGTATCAAATTTACTTTTTTACAAGGTAATCGAAAGCCATTCTATTGCAATTTACTCAGCTTGTATATAAAAAATGGCGACTTTTTTAGTCGCCATTTTCGTTTTATTTTAATCCAAATGCCTTTTGGACTTGTGCTACGTAATCTAATTTCTCCCAAGTGAATAATTCGACTGTTACTTTTTTCTCGTTCTTTTTTCCTTTATTATAAACTTTAGTAACCGTTTCATTCTTGCGCCCCATATGGCCATAGCTCGCGGTTTCAGCGTAAATTGGATTGCGAAGTTTAAGTCTTTGCTCAATTGCATAAGGACGCATATCAAATATTTTTTCTATTTGTCGCGCGATCTCACCATCGTTTTGTTTCACTTTAGACGTGCCATAGGTATTGATAAATAAACCACAAGGTTTAGCCACACCAATAGCATACGAAACTTGTACTAGTACCTCATCGCATAATCCAGCAGCAACCATATTTTTTGCAATGTGACGAGTGGCATATGCAGCACTACGATCTACTTTACTAGGATCTTTACCGCTAAATGCGCCACCACCATGTGCACCTTTTCCTCCATAAGTATCAACAATAATTTTGCGGCCAGTTAAACCTGTATCTCCATGTGGTCCGCCGATTACAAACTTACCAGTAGGGTTGATATGATACGTAATTTCATTATTGAATAACTTTTGCAGCTTAGGAGTCAATTGTTTTTTTACTCGAGGAATAATAATTTCTATGATATCCTTTTTTATTTTAGCCAACATCTTTGCGTCTTTGTCGAAATCATCATGTTGCGTAGATACTACAATGGTGTCAATACGCACTGGATTATTGTTGTCATCATATTCAATGGTGACTTGACTTTTCGCATCCGGACGTAGATAAGTTAATTCTTTTCCTTTACGTCTAGTGATGGATAATTCTTTCAAAATTTTATGTGCAAGATCAAGTGCTAGGGGCATGTAGTTTTCCGTTTCGCGAGTGGCATAACCAAACATCATTCCTTGATCACCAGCGCCTTGTGCATTTGCTTTGGTTTCAAAACTTTCTTTTTTAGTGCTGCGATCTACGCCACGATTGATATCATCGCTTTGTTCATGAATTGCTGAAAAGATACCACATGAATTTGCTTCAAACATATATTCCGCTTTGGTATATCCAATTTCGCGAATTACTTGACGAGCAATTTCTTGTACATCTAAATAAGCTTCAGATTTTACTTCACCAGCCAATACAACTTGTCCTGTAGTTACTAGGGTTTCACAAGCAACTTTGGAATTAGGGTCATACGCTAAAAAATTATCTATTAAGGCATCCGAAATTTGATCGGCTACTTTGTCTGGGTGTCCTTCTGATACAGATTCAGATGTAAATAAATACGGCATAATTTTTTTTAAGGGTTTAAATAAAAAGTGTTGCAAATGTACTATAAGAAATCATTTATAGAAATCTAGAGGCAATTATTTAAAAGGTAGGCATAAGTCGTAAGGCGTAAGGCATAAGTCGTAAGGGGTAATGCATTAGTCGTGAGGGGTAATGCATTAGTCGTGAGGGATAAGTCGTAAGGCGCAAGGCGATGGTCTTATACTGACTTAAGTATTAGGATTTGATGGGGCAGATTCATTTCTTATCACTATCGTACTATCAAACACATCTACGGTTACTTCTTTTTCTTTATCAATTTCACCAGCAATAATTTTTTTGCTGAGCAGATTAATAATTTCTTTTTGTATCACTCTTTTCAACGGACGGGCACCATATTGAGAATCGATGCCATTTTCGACCAAGTAATCTATTGCATAATCTGTAAAGTGTAAATTAATATTTTGTTCTTTGAGCAATTTGCTTAATTGGCGTAATTGGATGGTAATGATTTCTTTTATCTCCGCTTTCATCAATGGTTTGAACATGATGATTTCATCGATGCGATTCAAAAATTCAGGGCGCATGTTTTGACGTAAAAGAGTCATCACTTCAAGCTTCGTTTTTTCAGTGATCGCATCCACATTCTTTTCGGTCACCTTTTCGAAATTATCTTGAATGATATGACTTCCCATATTGGAGGTCATGATGATAATGGTATTTTTAAAATTCACCACTCGACCTTTATTGTCTGTTAGTCGACCATCATCCAATACCTGCAACATCACATTAAATACATCTGGATGTGCTTTTTCAATTTCATCTAAAAGTACTACACTATATGGCTTACGTCGAACAGCTTCCGTAAGTTGTCCGCCTTCATCATAGCCAACATAACCTGGAGGCGCACCAACCAAACGACTCACACTATGCTTCTCTTGGTACTCGCTCATGTCTATTCTGGTCATCATGCTTTCATCATCAAATAGAAATTCGGCAAGTGCTTTTGCTAATTCCGTTTTACCCACACCAGTTGTACCTAAAAAAATAAAAGACCCAATTGGTTTACGTGCATCTTGCAAACCTGCTCTGCTACGACGGATGGCATCTGATACTGCTGTAATCGCTTCCTCTTGTCCAATTACTCTTTCATGTAAATGGGCTTCTAGTTGCAATAATTTTTCCTTTTCCGATTGCAACATTCTTGAAATTGGAATGCCAGTCATTTTCGCAATATTGGTTGCAATGTCTTCGGCATCCACTTCTTCTTTGAGTAATCTTTTATGTTGAAAGGTATCTGTTTCTAATTCTTTTACTTTTGATTGTAATAAGTTTTCTTGGTCTTTTATTTTACCATATCGAAGTTCAGCAACCTTTCCAAAATCACCATTTCTTTCGGCTTGATCCGCTTCGAGTTTAAGGTGTTCTATATTTGTTTTAATATTTTGAATCGCATCAATACCTTCTTTCTCATGTTGCCATCTAATTTTAAAAGCATCTCTTTGTTCCGAAATATCTGCAATTTCTTTAGACAGTTCTTTTATTTTCTTTTCATCTTTTTCTCGCTTGATGGCTTCTCGTTCGATTTCTAATTGGCGTAATTTTCTTTCCAACTCATCTAATTCTTCCGGCATCGAATTCATTTCTAATTTTAATTTCGATGCACTTTCATCCATTAAATCTATTGCTTTATCTGGCAAAAATCTATCCGTAATATATCGACTAGAAAGCTCGACCGCAGCAATGATAGCCTCGTCTTTGATTTGTATGTGGTGATAGTTTTCGTAACGTTCTTTTAATCCACGAAGTATAGAGATAGCATCGTCGATACTTGGTTCGTCTATCATTACTTTTTGAAAACGACGTTCAAGTGCTTTGTCTTTTTCGAAATATTTTTGATACTCATTTAAAGTGGTCGCACCGATGGCACGTAATTCGCCACGAGCCAATGCAGGCTTAAGAATATTAGCTGCATCCATCGCACTATCGCCTCCGCCACCAGCACCAACTAGCGTATGGATTTCATCTATAAATAAAATGATTTCCCCATTCGAATCGGTTACTTCTTTGATTACACTTTTGAGACGCTCTTCAAATTCACCTTTGAATTTAGCACCAGCAATCAACTGCCCCATATCGAGAGCGTAAATGATTTTGCTTTTTAAATTTTCTGGAATATCACCATCAATAATTCGATGTGCTAAACCTTCTACGATGGCTGTTTTACCAACACCCGGTTCACCCACCAGAATAGGATTGTTTTTTGTACGTCGTGAAAGGATATGTAATGTTCTACGTATTTCTTCATCTCTACCAATGACAGGATCTAATTTGCCAGCGGCTGCTAGTTCGTTTAAGTTCTTCGCATACTTCTTTAAGGATTGAAAATTAGTATCGCTTCCTTGTGAATTAACGGTAGTTCCTTTACGTGATTCTTTAATTGATTTTTTTAAGTTTTTCTCCGACAAGCCTGCATCTTTTAAAAGATTGGAAACAGCATCATTATTGTTTAAAAGCCCGATTAGCAAATGTTCTAAAGAAATAAATTCATCGCCAAATTCTTTTAAATAAGAACCAGCTTTGAGTGCGGTACTGTTTAATTCGCGTGAAATGCCTTGTCCCCCTTCGCTACTCGTGGTTGGAATTTTGGATAATATGTCTTGTAGTTTTTGTTCAACAAAAGATACATTAACGTCATTTTTTTTCAATAGAAAATCGACCGATTTACTTTCCTCATCCAACATGGCTTGGAGTAAGTGTGCTGTTTCTATTTGTTGGTTTTTAGCGTTGAAAGCAAGTTGCTGTGCTTGCGTTACTGCCTCTTGCGCTTTGATGGTGAAATTGTTTATGTTCATTTTTAATGGTATTTGCATTGGAATTAGCAAAGCATAAACCAAACCTAATTTTCTACATAAACTGTCATGAATTTTTGATGTAAACTGACTGTGTTGCAGGTTTTACGGGGCTTGTATGATAAAATAGCAGATATTTTTTTTTATTAATCGAGGCCAAATCGATTCGGAAAGCATTTTTTTTACAGGGGCTTGCATTGCGGCAACGATTGCAGTGGAAATCCTTTTTGTCGGCGCAGCCGCAAAAAGATTGGAACGAAAAGCGTGTGTGCCGCCCTGGCGTAGCATTCATTTTTTTTCAAAAAATACGCTACAGTATAGTTCAGTAGCATATATTTTTTACATCAAACCAAAATAAGCCATCAATGGATAATGGTCGGAGTAGGTAACATCAAATTTCTCAAACCCAAAGAGATGAATTTGCGGATTGAAAAATAAATAATCAATACGAAGGACTGGTATGGAACCGGCATGTGTAGCACCTAATCCATAGCCTTTATCTAAGAAAGAGTCGTGCAATTTTCCCCTCATTTTGAAATACACATAAGAACTTGGAATGTCATTTAAATCGCCACATAAAATCGATGGATAATTATTTTTTGAAATGATATTCGAAACCAAATCAGCTTCCAAACCTCGATTGATGGAGCTTTTTTTTAATTTAGCATAAATGGATTTGGATTGAGAAATAACTTCGTCATCAATGCTTGGCATAACTTTTTTATCCACCAAATCCGTTTCATTGCTACTGAATTTATTGGATTTTAAATGGATATTAAAAATGCTAAAAGTGTCGCCAGCTAAAGAAATATTTGCCTGCTGCAACATATTGCTTCCATGTACATCAATATCATGATTCGTTGCTTCTACAATAGGCAGATGCGAGAAAATAACGCTGCCCCATTTGCCTCGCTTGTTTATATTTAAATTGCAAACGGCATGGTATTCGTAATCACATGAATCAGAAATATCACCAATATTATCATAACCAACTGAGTCGTTGCCTGTATAGAATTCTTGTAGGCAAAGTATCGATGGATTTTTTTCTTTGATAAATTGAATGAGGTTTTGTCGAGTTTCTTTTTTGCCACTCCAATGGTATAAATCCAATAAACGTACATTATACGTCATGACGGAAAATCGGGTGCTTGCCTTTTGTGTATCTTGTTTTTCTAGAAAATGACCACCAACTAAAACACTGAATACTTTCCAACTAAAAAATAGTGCGAACACTGGAATAAGAATGAATAAAAATTTGCGAGAGAATAACCAGAAAAAAATAAATCCAATATTGATGATACAAAGTACTGGCGCGATAAATCCTAATATGCCTACAAAGCTTTGTTCATAAGGGTTTACAGAAGGTATTAGATTGCATGCCATCATAGCTGCTGCAAAAAGCACACTAAGAATTAGAAAGGAATATTTAATGAGTTTTCTCAAATTTTATTTTTTACTGTACTCATTTAGTGAACGTAATTCTGATTCGGATAAAGATTGCATGCCAAATTTATTTATTTTATCGAGTAAGGCATCTAATTTTTTTTCATTGATATTGATCGAGTTAAAGGGAAGCTCGGTATTGGTGAAGGTTGTTTTTTTGCGCTTCGATTTTACCACAAAATTATTATTATTGCTCATGTAGGCAGACATGCGTTTGAGACTATTTGTTGAAGATTCGAATAAAGAATTCAAGCCATAATTGTATACAATGCCGATAAGCACTCCACCAACGATTAAACAAAGTATATTGAAATGATTCCATGGTTTTGGAATGGCTAATAGAATAAAATAAACGATAGTAAAAACCCAAAGCTCAATTCGAGTATTAAAAAGTATCCAAAATGTATACTTCGGTTTATAGAGACTAGTGGCAACAACTACACCGGTTAGCGCTGCCATGGCGCCACCAAAATGA
>CANJRV010000012.1 GCA_947476825.1 Bacteroidota bacterium
ACCGATATGGCTACGGTTGGAATGGTATGGTCTTCATGCAGAATAACATGTAAGCCATTTGGTAAATCATATTCAGTAAACTTAATGTTCACCGATTGTGCATGTATACTTTGTACAGACGCTAATGTGAGTAATGAAAATAAAAGCTTTCGCATAGGATAATTTTTTTTGCGAAAATAATCGGAAAACTGGAAAGCAAGTAAAATTCTAGATGAACGGTTGTAAATTGATTTGCGGGTAAAATTGTTTTGCTTACAAATGGACGCAATTGTTGCGTAAGTATGTTAATGGTATTATTGAATGATGTACTTGTGGATGCCCTTGATTTTTTGGTTCTTTTGTATCAAGACAAAAGAACGAAAGGTCCTTTGTGTCGATAATGTAGATGGCGTGATTTTGCGTAAAAAATACTTATCAGAAATTATCTCAACTTGTATATTTACATGCTCAAACCATTTGTAAGGCTATCATCATTTATATCAAAAAAGGAGAACATGTATATTCGAAATTTAAAGGACAGTGTGGAGAATTTTAACAATGAAATGCGCAAAAAAGAGGGCAAGAGAGAACTTTGGGTGACAAAAACAAAGAAGATACTCATGGATACTTTGGCTAAAATAAAAGAAACTTATCCATTGGGCTGGGATGTGCATGAAATGGATAAAGCGGAGAATACGGATGGTTACATAATTTCTTTCGCAGATACGTCGATTGATATTGCAGGCAGCACCACAGAAAACACAAAATCATATACAAAGCGTGGTGGCACATTGGCTTTTACCCAGGCCTATAACGGGGATGTTTTTGTGATTATTGTCTTTCCAATTATTGATGAGTTGGTATTGGCGAAAGAGCCGCAAAAAGTGGTATTGCGTGTGGCGCCAAATAAAATAACGGAAGAATTTATTCATATGCAAGTAGCGAATTTCTTGGATGAAATGGTACAATGGGAATCCTCTTCTTTGTACAATGATATTGGTTTTGATGTGAAGCGGTAGATATTATTTTTCAATAAAAAAACTGCAATCGATTAATTTCCAATTGCAGTTTTTTATAAATAATTTGCCTACTTTATTTGTGGTAAAATTTTTCACGAACAATAAATTCACCGTCCCAATGTTGAACAGCAACTTGCTCCATTTTGAATCTTCCCATACCAGTCATGGTAACTTCCATCCAGCTTTCTACCATGGTTGTTTTTTGCTCTTCGTTGCTAGTGATGGCGCCAACACCTGCACCATGAAATTCTTCAATGGATTGTAAAAATTTTATTTCATATTCTCTATTTGTTGCTTTGCCTTTGCGAGGTTCATCACCTGCTTCTTGCATTTCAACATCTTCATGATAATACTTTTCAAAACCATCCATCAACTTTCCAGTGTTGATTAAATTGTACAAGTCTGTAACTTTTTCTAATAGTGTCATTTGTTAAAAGTTTAATTTTTTTGCTTACTCTATGAAGTTTTCAGCTACCCTTTTTAATACTGTATATGATGCAATAAGCTATTTCGTTTTTGAAATTTACTGTAAGATTAAATGGATATTTTGAAAATGCCAAATTGAATTTGTTGCAAATTATTGTCTGCATTTTGGATAAAATAACTTCGAAGATTGCAAAGTCATAAAGTCCATTGTTGCACAAGGGATTTGTGGCAACGGTCTTTCAAAAATGGATAATTCTTAATCATAAAATAGCAGCCATTATGCACGAAACAACTTGGAAGTAAGTAGATTTCTATGAAATTATAGGGACAAAATTTAGTGGCCAAATTAGTATGAATATAAAATTTATTTGCCCATAGAATGCAATTCGCTTATTTATTTCCAATTCGAATGCCTTACCTTTGCGCCCATTCATGAAAATACTTCTCAAATATCTTTCTCGTTATAAAGGTTTGGTCTTCGTTTCCTTTTTATTGGCGGCTCTTAATACTGGATTTTCACTTTGTGATCCAATACTTTTCGGTAAACTAATTGACTATGTCAAAAGCGTTTTCGAAAAAACGGCCATCAAGGAAATGGTTAACGGCGTAGAGAAAGTAGTAAAATATAATATTTCGGAGCACGAGTTTGTAAGCCATTTACTGCTCATAATTGGTGGCATGGTAAGCGTAGCAATGCTTTCAAGGGTTGCCAAAGCTTTTCAAGATTATACAGTGAATACTGTAATTCAAAGACTTAGTGCCGATGTATATACCGACGGACTAAAACGTGCCTTGCAATTACCTTATCAGAAATTTGAAGACCAAAGAAGTGGTGAAACATTGGCTGTGCTTGAGAAGGTTCGTGTAGATTCTGAAAAGTTCATGTCTTTGTTTATCAATATATTGTTTGGCGTGATAGTAAGTGTTGTGTTTGTAATGATTTACTCCATTGGCACTTATCCTAAATTGGTACTTATTTATATCATTGGTGCTATCATGCTTTCTTCACTCATGAGTGTGCTTAGCAAAAAAATTAAAATCATACAAAGAACGATCATCAAAGAAACAACTGCATTGGCTGGGGCTACTACAGAATCGTTGCGCAATATTGAATTGATAAGAAGTTTAGGTTTAACCAATCAAGAAATTAGACGACTAAATTATACCACGCAAAAAATTCTTAAACTAGAATTGAAGAAAGTGAAAAGCATACGTGCATTGAGTTTCGTGCAAGGGACTTTCGTTAATTTCTTACGACAATGTATTTTATTTACCTTGATTTATTTGGCATTTCATACCGTGTTGTCTTTGGGGCAAATCATCACCTTGCAGTTCTTCTCCTTTTTTATTTTCGGTCCGTTGCAAGAATTGGGTAATATCATATTGGCTTATAGAGAAGCGGAAACTTCCTTAAATAATTTTGAGAAATTAATGAATACGCCAGTTGAAACTCGTCCTTTAAATCCAGTTAAAATTAATGATATTGAGCAATTGCGTTTTGAACATGTTAGTTTCAAACATGCTACTGCTCGTAATAATGCATTGACGGATATTTCATTTGAAGCTAAAATTGGAGAAACTATTGCTTTTGTTGGGCCATCAGGTTCAGGTAAAACAACTTTAGTAAAAATTCTAGTTGGTTTGTATAATCCATTGGAAGGGGATATTTTTTATAATCAAGTTTCTGCTAAGGAATTAGACCTAGAACAGTTTCGTCATCAAATTGGTTTTGTAACCCAAGATACGCAATTGTTTGCCGGTAGTATTCGTGAAAATCTTGTCTTTGTAAATCCATCTGCTACAGATGACGATATGATGAAGGCCTTGTTAAAAGCTTCTGCTGATAATTTAATTCAACGCGCTGAAAATGGCTTAGATACTGTGATTGGCGAAGGCGGAATGAAAATTTCAGGTGGTGAAAAACAAAGACTATCCATAGCAAGAGCATTGATTCGTCATCCAAAGTTGTTGGTATTTGATGAAGCAACTTCTGCGTTGGATTCCATTACGGAAGAGGCTATTACGAAGACAGTAAAACAAATTTCTGGAGACAGAAATCAAATTAATATTTTGATTGCGCATAGATTGTCGACGATTATGCATGCCGATAGAATTTATGTTTTGGAAAGAGGACGTATCGTAGAAACAGGTGCACATCAACAATTAGTGGATGATAAAGGTCTGTATTATGCGATGTGGCGACAACAAATTGGAGAAAGACAATTGGACGAAGTAGAAGCATAAAAAAATAACCATGGGAAATAAAGTGCCGAATAAATTATTGAGTATGTTTCGTATGAAATGTCCCAATTGTAGAAAAGGGAATATGTATTCAAATCGTAGTATTTTCCCCTTAAAGGATGTGTTGAAAATGCCGACCAATTGCCCAGTATGTGACCAAAAATTTGAAATCGAAGTAGGTTTTTGGTATGGTACGGGTTATGTCAGTTATGCTATGTGTGTTGCACTTATTTTTATTTTCGCTGTATTGTACGCACTTATTATTGGCTTTAGTTGGAAAGACAATTCCATCTATATTTTTATGCCTATCGTTGTTGGATTACTTGTGTTGCTGCAGCCATTTATCATGCGCTTATCGAGGGTTTTTTATTTGTATGTCTTTGTAAAATTTGGCGAAGGACAAACAATTAAAAGTGAGTAGGGGATAGGGTAATGATGGTGTGAGTCAGAATTGCACAGCATTTAATTTTTATAGATGTTGCGACTAATGCACATGATATTTTCTTGATAAAGGACAGACCCTTGGGAATACAATTATTTTTTAAGCAAAGGTTCAGAGCACTATTTTCATGGTTGAACTTACTGAAGTTTCGATTTCTTAGCAACTAGCTATTCTTTAACTGCATTTGCCTCTTTTAACAATCACTCTATGATTGTCCTTCACATTTTCTTCCACTTTTTGTGCATGCTTAGTTTTCATCTTTAATTCTTTTTGTAAGACATTCATCTAAAGGTTTTAAGAATAAGTTCACAGCTATGATGAAAGCGGTGGCAATAAAAGTTTCTAAGAAATAACCTGCTGCTGCCAAACAACACCAAACGGTAACCACAGTGGTTAATCCATGCACACTCAGCCCTTCTTTAAAAATAATACCTGCACATAAAAAGCCAATGCCAGTTACTACTTGTCCAATAATTCTAGTTACATCTCCACTACCTTTTTCTGTAACCAAAATAGAAATCAAAACAAAAATTGCAGCACCTACAGAAAATAAGGTATTGGTTCTTAATCCCGCCGATTTATGGTGCCATTGCCTTTCAAATCCTATACATAATCCGGCACCTAAAGCGGCTAATAGACGTAATATGAATTCTGTATTCGTCATCAAACACTTTTATGATTAGTACTACGTGGCATCCATTGCTTTTACTAATTTCTTATCTATTTTCTTTACCATCTTCTTGATGGATTTATTCACCACTTTTTGAATTTTATCTGTCAATTCGGCTTTGTTGTCTTCCAAAACATGATGCACTGCTGCAACCAATTTCGATTTCATAGATTTTGTTACAGGTGGATTTGTTTTGATTGGGTCTTTCTTTTTCATAAATTCTTATTAATGAGATGGATTCGTTCTAAGCTTATTTTATTTGATGTATTACATGTGTTTTAAAAACAGGATAATCTGTGTATCCCTTCTGGTCTGCAGTATAAAATAAATCGGCGTTGAGGCTTTGAGACAACTCATGATTAAATTCTAATCGTTCTACCAAATCAGGATTATTGATAAATGGTCTGCCAAAGCCTATCAAGTCGAACAGTCCGCTTTGCAAATCTGTTTCTGCACTTGCTTTATCATATCCGCCACAAGCAATTAGGGTGTTCTTAAAATTGTTACGAATTAATTTTTTAATCTCGATTGGAACAGAGGGAGCGCCCATAGCAGAATGATCCACTACATGAATATATGCAATGTCTAGTTTGTCGAGTTCTTTGGAAAGGTAATCGTAAATCTCATCCATCTCAGGATAGTGAAGCATATCTCCTGCCACACCATACGGTGAAATACGAATACCGGTTTTGTCTTTACCAATAGCTGCAGCAACTGCACTAGCGACTTCTAGAACAAATCTGCATCGATTTGGAATGCTTCCTCCATAATTATCAGTTCGCACATTGCTAATAGGCGATAAAAATTCTTCCAACAAATACCCATTTGCTCCATGTAATTCAACACCATCAAATCCTGCTTCCATCGCATTTTTAGCGGCTTGTATATATTCTTTTTGGGTTGCAATAATGTCATCCGCCGTCATGGCTTTAGGCGTAGGCTGATCTTGCATTTGTTTGCTGTCCGTCCACATTTGACCATTTGCTTTTATTGCAGATGGAGCTATTATTTCCGTGCCATTTGGCATATTCAGTGCATGGCTTATTCTGCCTGTGTGCATCAATTGTATAATTATTTTACCGCCACAATTATGTACAGCGGTTGTCGCTTTTTTCCATTCAGTAATTTGTTCTTCATTAAAAATACCTGGAATACGGGCATAACCCAAACCATTTGGCGAAGGTGAAGTGCCTTCTGTTATGATTAATCCAGCGGAAGCTCTTTGCTGATAATAGATTGCCATTAAATCGTTAGGGGTATTGTCAATCGCACGGCATCTTGTCATTGGTGCCATCACAATATGGTTTTTTAATGCTATCGAACCAACCTTAGTCGCTGTAAATAATTTGTAATTTGTCATGCTATTTTTTTTAGTGATTGCTTATAAAATTTTAAAATAATTCTTGCTTGTCCTGAATTTTTTTACTGTCCAAATATGGGTATTCGTATCATGATTTGTTCGTTCATTAGTCAAACAATTTTCTTGACTAACTACTTCTGACATTGCCATGATGTATGTTTTCTAATTTGTAATCAGCTGTTGATTTCCTATTCTATTTATTTTTTATCCCAATGAACAGCTACAATAATTTCATTCTTTCTGCCAAATAGTTGATAAGGTGGATTGTATCCCAAAAAACGAAAGTTACCGTAGTAGGAAATGTGTTTTTCTTTCAAAGTATTTTCAAGAAGATCTGTTTGCTTTTTTATTTTTTCTTGTGAGGCAAACCCACCAAATGTAATTGCAGCCACATATTCATCAGGTGCAGTTGTAATGCGCACATCCGAATTATTGGGTAGAGGTAGATTGTCTTTATTGTAATTGGCAGGCATTACAAAACTCATGCTCGACATCGTATCGCTTATATCCATGTGCACTGGTGAAGTCATAGCGATTTGTTTTTTTTCAGTATTTCCACCAAAAATATAGCTAGCCAATTTGGAGAAACCAGAACTACCTAGTTCTTTATATGTTTTGGCAGAAGAGGTAATCATAGCCATGGTTGTAGATGGATAGAACCTGATTTCAAAATCCTTTTCAGTTTGGATTATATTGTATTGTTGGGTTTCTGTTTTGCCTGTTGCCATTGTTATGTAGATTTGAAATGCAATAAATAATACTGCGATGATGACGATGATGATGAGTGCTATTTTCATGGTGCAATATTATTTAGAATGGATCGCTTAATTCGCTAATTCGGATAAGTTTTTTATTTACAAATTCATCCAAGCCTAACTGCGCCATTTCTCTTCCATAGCCCGAACCTTTTGTTCCTCCAAATGGTAAATCTGCTTGTGTCCATGTTGGATGATTGATGAAAACCATTCCTGTGTCGATTCGATTGGCTACTCGTTTGCCTCTTTCAATGTCTTGCGTAAAAATCGAACCACCTAAACCAAAAGGAGAATCATTCGCTAAAGCAATGGCTTCTTCTTCATTTTTTACTTTAAAAAACAGCGCAACAGGTCCAAAAAATTCTTCATAAAAAGCTGGATTATCAGGTGTTATATCTGTTAGAATCGTGGCTTCCATATAAGCACCTTCTCGATCAACTCTTTTTCCACCTAAAAGAATTTTTGCACCGCCATCCACAGCTCTTTTTACTTGGTCCGCAATTTTTCCTGCTGCTGCTTCTGTGCAAAGAGGACCTAAATGTGTAGTGTCTTCCATTGGGTCGCCAACTACTAATGTTGTCATTTTGTTTTTGAATTTTTCAAGAAAAGAATCTGCAATACTTTCTACTGCGATAAGCCTTTTTGATGCAACGCAACATTGACCATTGTTGTTGATTCTGCCAACAACTGCCCATTCAACAGTCTTGTCGATATCGGCATCTTCCAGAACAATAAATGCATCACTACCACCTAATTCTAACACTGATTTTTTAACGTGTTTGCCTGCTTCTGCTGCAACAATAGCGCCTGCAACTTCACTGCCTGTGAGCGATAGACCTCTAATTCTTTTATCGCCTATCATTTTCTCCGTTTGTTGATGTGATATCAATAAGTTCGTATAAAGTCCTAGTGGTGCGCCTGCTTCCGCAAATATTTCTTCAATAGCTATAGCACATTGAGGCACATTCATGGCATGTTTAATTAAAACCGTATTCCCAATCATAATGTTGGGTGCTGCAAAACGTGCCACCTGATAAAAAGGAAAATTCCAAGATTGTATGCCGAGCAATACACCTACAGGGCTGTAACGAATTAGTGCTTTTCCATGGACAGGATTTAATATTTTGTCGGCTAAAAATCCCTCCGCATTTTTTGCATAGTAATCAAAAATTTCAGCACTTAGTTTTATTTCGCCTTCTGCATGTGAAACGAGTTTGCCCATTTCTAAGGTAATCATTTTAGCGAGGTCTTTTCTTTTTGCACGCAACAAACCTGCAACAGTATACAATAACTGTGCTCTGGTTTGATAGTCTGTTTGCTTCCATTCGTCAAATGCACTTGCTGCTTTTGATATGGCACTCACTATAGCAACATCGTTCATTTCATCAAATGATTTTACTACTTTATTGTTGGTTGGATTGATGGTTTGAAATGACATGATTTTATTTTTTATAGTTAGGAATGATTATTTTTTTTCACCTTTAAGTGTTTTTAAAAGTAGTTGGGCAACAGCTTCTGATGATGCAGGATTTTGACCTGTGATTAATAAACCATCTTGTTTTACATACGATGTCCAATCACTTGCCTTCATATAATGTGCACCATTTTTAAGTTCATCTTCTAATAAAAACGGTACTATTTTAGTTAGTTTTACTGCTTCCTCTTCAGAATTTGAAAAACTAGTCAGGTGTTTTCCTTTCACTAGCGGTTCTCCATTTTCTGCTTTTACATGAACTAAAGCAGCCGGTGCGTGGCATACAAAAGCAATCGGTTTTTGATGATTATAAAAGTTTTCAATTAATTGAATCCGAATCATTTGCTAAATCCCATAATGGACCATGTCCACCAGGATAAAAAACAGCGTCATAATCTTGGTATTTTATGTCACTCAGTTTAACGGTGTTTGCTACTTTATCCATAGTAGTTTCATCTTTATAATATCTCGAAGTGGCAGAAGTTTGCGCATCAGCCAATTCACTTTTTGGGTCAACAGGTGGTTGTCCGCCTTTTGGTGATGCGATAGTTATTTCAGCACCAGCATCCGCTAAAACATAATAAGGGGCTGCAAATTCTTCTACCCAAAATCCTGTTTTTTCACCAGAATTTCCTAGTTCGCTGTGGGAAGTTAATACGATTAATATTTTCATTTTTTTAAGATTGGTTTATAAATTATTTGGTGCTTTTTGTTGCGGAATTATTTTTATGAGGAAGTAATTGTACAACAGCACAAAGGTCAGTTACCTGCGTGTCTGAAGCCTTACGCAATTAATGTCAAGAGTTATATCATTCACACACAACCTATGTAGGTTGCAATGGGGTAAAATATTGTGAGATATAATTTATATCAACAAGGTAGAAGCACTTATCCGCATGGACATACTTTTATAAGTTGAAAAGATGTACATGTGCTATCCACATTTTCTTTTCTAAAAAAAAATAGGGAAATGAATTTAGATAGATTTATTTGAGTGGCAAATATAGGAGCCAAACTTTGGCGTGTAGCGTATACTACCAATCATGTTTAGCAATTACAATACTTACATACGTTTTATAATCACCGCCAACATTTCTTCTGGCAAAGCCAATGCCAATATCAACTAGGGAAGCGTTCCATTGCTCCAAACCAAGCAAGTGCTTTCTATGTCCTAATGAAGGTTGACCTTCGTCTATTAGTAGTGTTGCTATAGTACTTTCTCCATCTTCCATTCCCGCAGCGATGGATTCAAAATTATTTTCATTTTTATGTTTTGTCCGATGGTTCAGCACTGCTCCCCAATGATTTTGTATTGCTCCCCGACGGTTTTGCACTGCTCCTCAACGGCTGGGGAGCAGTGCAAAACGCTTGCTTTTTTATTTTTAACCGTTCTGTATTGCTTCCCAACCGTTGGGAAGCATTCACCAATGCTTGTGTACTACTCACCAATGGTAGGGGAGTGCTTCGCAACGGTTGCGCAAAAATGCAAAACGGAATTGCGGGGCGGTAGATTGTATACAATTGTTATGTAATTGGTTTTGACTTATTGCACATTCATGAAATGTTAGTTGCTAATAGTTTCGAATTCTTTCATAGCAACTTCTTCAAATTACGCACAGCATTCAAAATAGTTTCTTCTTTTTTTGCAAAACAAAATCTCAATAAATTATCGCTCTTGGTTTGCGCATGAAATGCACTAACGGGAATACTGGCAACCCCCATATTTTTTGTCAACCAAATGGCAAATTCTTTGTCGGGCATATCACTTATTTTATCATAAGCTACTAGTTGAAAATAACTGCCACTGGCAGGTTGAATTACCGTGAAAGGCAATGCACTTATTTGATCTAAAAAGAAATCTCTTTTGTGTTGAAAGAAGGCGGGCAATTGCAAATACTCTTCTTCATGCTGCAAAAATTCTGCAAGTGCTACCTGCATGGGTGTATTGCAACTAAAGCTTTCGAACTGATGTATTTTTCTAAATTCTGCCATCCAATTTTCTGGAGCGATGCAATAACCCATTTTCCATCCTGTAGTATGAAATACTTTTCCGAATGAAAAAATAACAAAACTTCTTGCCAATAATGAAGGATATTTTAATACCGATTCATGCACCAATCCATCCATGGTAATATGTTCATACACTTCATCACTGATGATAAAAATATTGGTTCCACTAGTCAATTTATCCAACTGCTCCATATCCTCTTTTGTCCATACATAACCAGTAGGATTGTGCGGTGTATTTATAATAATGGCTTTGGTTTTAGAAGTAATGGCTTGTTGTACCAATTCCCAATCGATCGAATAGGTAGGAAAACGTAAGGGTACACAAATAGCTTTTGCGCCATTCATTTCGATATTCGGAATATACGAATCATACGCAGGCTCCAATACGATCACTTCATCCAATGGTTGCAGTATAGTTGTTAGGGCAGTATATATGGCATAGGTACCACCAGGTGTGATGGTTATTTCTGTATCAGGATGTATAGAAGTGTTATATAATTTATCCACTTTTTTCGCCAAAGCATTTCTTAATGCAGGTATCCCAATCATAGGCGCATATTGGTTATTGCCGTCTTGCATGGCTTTCGATACAAGCGAAATTAATGTACTAGAAATAGGATAATCTGGAAATCCTTGTGATAGATTAATGGCATTATGTTCCGTTGCCAATCCACTCATAATGGAAAAAATATTGGTAGCAATATTTGGCAATTTAGAGGTGATGGATAAGGACATTTTTACGTAGTTTTTGTTATAGAAATTTATCGCCTTTGTTGCGTTTTACTTCAGCAACATAATCTTTAATTTGTTGCTCTCTATTTCTTTCACAAATTAAAAGCACATCATCTGTATCTACTACGATAAAATTTTCGAGTCCTTGTAGTACAACCAATTTTTTATCGGGTGCTTTTATCATACATTGAGAGGCATCCACTATCATCACATTTTTTCCAAACACGGCATTTCCTAAATAATCTTTTTCCGCATTGTCGTAGGCACTATTCCATGTACCTAAGTCACACCAACCAAAATAGGAAGGCACCACATGCACATTCTTTGCTTTTTCCATGATGCCATAATCGATAGAAATATTGGTGCATTGCGGATATACTTTTTCAATATCAGGATATTCATTCGGTGTGTTGTAAGAATTGACTTGCGCAAACACATCATTCATTTCTGGTAAATATTTATGCAGTTCGCTTAAAATAGTTTTCACATTCCAAACAAAAATACCAGCATTCCAAAGAAAATCGCCACTGCGAATAAATGTTTCTGCTAATTCATGCGAAGGCTTTTCAGTGAATGTTTTTACTTGATAAAAGCGATCTATATTTTTATTCGTATCAAATTGAATATAGCCATAACCAGTGTCGGGTCGAGTAGGTTTGATACCCAAAGTAACCAATACATTATTTCTACTTACAAAATCTAATGCATCTATGATATCTCTTTCAAATTTTCTGTCATCAAAAATCAAATGATCTGCAGGACTCATGATAATATTTGCATCTGGATTTAAGGCGAATAATTTATGTGCAATATAAGCGGCACAAGGTGCTGTATTTTTACGAGATGGCTCACTCAAAATATTTTCATCGGTAATATCAGGTAATTGATCTTTAAGCGTTGGTATATAGATTTCATTGGTGATGATGAAAATATTTTCTTTCGGACAAATATTTTTAAACCTTTCATAAGTCCATTGTATTAAGGATTTACCTGTTCCTAATATGTCTAAGAATTGTTTAGGATGGTCATTTCGGCTTTCAGGCCAAAATCGGCTTCCAATACCGCCAGCCATGATGGCTACATAATTATTTTTCAAACTCATACTCTATTTATTTGTCTTTAACCACCAACTAATGTAAACAATTCTATTTATTATTTGATGAATTATTGTTTAGATATTTTTGCATCCAATCATCCTCCAATTTACGGATGTTTTCTTTTTCTTTTTTTGTTTTATCGCAAAAGCCTGATAAATGTAATGCGCCATGAATGATTACCCGCAGCAATTCAGTACTATATTTTATACCTAATGATAAAGCATTTTCTTTTACTCTATCTACACTGATATAAATATCAGCCAAGACCATCGTCGATTTTTTTTCAGACAAATCAAAGGTTATAATATCGGTTAAGGTATCATGTTGTAAATAATCGCGATTCATTTGTGCTAAAGTTTCATCCTGCACAAAATTGTAAGACAACGCGCTATTCTTTTTTGTATAGGTAAAAATGAGTTGCTGTATGAATGCACCCAATTTTCTTTTTTGTACTAATCCAGATCGTATATCTACATCTGAAAAGACGCATTTGGTAAGGTGCAATTCTTTCATGTTCAAATAATTTAAAGGGTTGCAATTATACTCACGCCATTTTGAACTACATCGCCAATTTTAGCATTAATTTTTGTACCAATAGGTAAATATAAATCTACTCTTGAACCAAATTTGATGAATCCTAATTCTTCATTTTGTACAGCGGTGTCATTCTTTTTTGAATAGGTAATAATTCTTCTTGCTACTGCACCAGCTATTTGTCGAATCAAGATGCTACATTTTTTTCCTTTGACCACAATCGTACTGCGTTCATTTTCTGTGCTCGATTTAGGATGCCACGCCACCAAATATTTGCCTTTGTGGTATTGGACATAATCTACTACACCACTTATTGGATATCGATTTACATGTACATTCAAAGGCGACATAAAAATAGAAACTTGCAATCGACGATCATTAAAATATTCAGTTTCATTTGTTTCTTCTATCACAACTACTTTTCCATCGCAAGGGGAGATGACCAAATCATCACCGGTTACTTGTGTTCGGCTTGGCATTCTGAAAAACCAGAATACCCAAAACCACAACAAGCCAGAAATGGAAAGAAATGGAATCATGAGCCAAACGATGTTTGCTAAATAAGTATATCCTAAAAAACAAATGATTGCATACAATATAGTTGCTACTATACAATACATCCAACCTTCTTTATGTAATGTCATATTTTTTAATTTATGTGCGAAAATAAGTGATTGATATGATTTCAAATGCTATTTATCGGAATTGCTTTTTACAAATAGAAATTAATTCGCTTTAAGTTGTAAATTCGCTACTCATCAAATTTAAAGAATACATGAAATATAATTCAATTGATCCTAAGTTGTATGCCAATAACAGACATAGATTTATTAAAAAAATGAAAGCGAATAGTATCGCTATTTTTCATGCACATCCACAATTACCGGAGAATGGCGATGCGCAATATGCATTTAAGCAAAATAGCGAAGTGGTTTGGCTTTGCGGCATGATTCAAGAAAAAACAATGGTTATCCTTTACCCAGATAATTTGGATCCCAATTATCGTGAGGTATTAGTGATACTTCGACCTAATGAATTACTTGAAAAATGGGAAGGACATAAATGGACAAAAGAGGAAGCGAAAAAAATGACAGGAATGAAAACAGTCATTTATTTGGATCAATTGGATGCCATGTTACATGCTTGGATTCATCAAGCAGATACTATTTATTTGGATACGAATGAAAATGATCGAACAGATACATCCTTGCCTCGAATTGATTTGTTGTATGTGCACGAAATAATGAAACGATACCCTTTGCATCATTATGAGCGATCTGCTGTTATCATGAAAGAACTGCGTGCTATTAAAACGAAAGAGGAAATCGCTATTTTACAAGAAGCGGTAGATATAACCCACAAAGCTTTACTGCGTGTATGCAAATTCATTAAACCAGGCGTTTTTGAACATGAGATAGAAGCTGAAATTACCCATGAGTTTATTCGAAATAGAGCAACACGACATGCCTATGGATGTATATTAGCAAGTGGAGATAATGCACGCATTTTACATTATGTTGAAAATAACCAGGCGTGTAAAAATGGGGATTTAATTTTGATGGATTTTGGTGCAGAGTATGGTAATTATTGTGCAGATCTTACACGTACAATTCCTGTAAATGGGAAGTTTACAAAAAGACAAAAAGAAATTTATGATGCTTGTTTGGCAGTTCATCTGCATGCCAAAAAAATATTAAAGCCAGGCAAGACTTGGTTGGAAATTACAGAAAGCGCAGAAATCGAAATGAATAAACAATTATTAAAGATTGGTTTATTGAATAAAGAAGATATTAAGAATGAAAGCCCTGATAATAGAGCTTGTAGAAAGTATTTTTACCATGGGCTTGGTCATCATTTAGGTATTGACGTACATGATATTGGAACAAGAAACACACCTATAAAAGAAGGTATGGTATTTACCATTGAGCCCGGCATTTATGTAGAACAAGAAAAAATTGGTATCCGTATTGAAAATAATTTCTGGGTTACAAAATCAGGTAATATCGATTTGTTTAGTAAAATGCCAATAACAACTGAAGAAATAGAAAAGGCAATGAAAAAATAGTAAACTAAATAGCATAAAAAAAAGCGACTGAATTTCAGTCGCTTTTTTTATTTGTAAAGTAGTAAGATTATTTCTTTTGAACTTTTCCAGTGAAAATTAATTCGTCATTTTTAGATACTTGAACTAAATAAGTTCCAGCTGCTAATTCTTTTACAGGAATAGTGATTGTATTTACACCTTCGTGCGTGCGAACTAAAGTTTGGTTGATTAATCTGCTGTTGATGTCTAAAATTTTAACTGTAGTATTTTGTGCTTCAGTTCCAGTTACGTCAATATTGATTACATCAGATGATGGGTTAGGGTAAACACTAATGTTATTTTCGTTGATGCTTGCAGAAACAATTGCTTTTGCATTACCTTTTACGATATTGTCGCTCAATGGAGTTCCAATTACTGCAGGGTTTAATTCTGGATTACCTTCAACAATATGTTGTGTGTTTACAGTAATATCTTTTCCTAATTTAGATTGATTGTAAGTGCTTACCATCGTTCTTGTAGTTGTATTGCCAACTAATTGGAAAGACCAAGAAAAATTAGGACGGCTGTTAGCAGTGAAAGGAACTGTGTTTGTAATTTTGAAAGTACCAATTTTGATACCATTACCTCTAGTGATAGTTACTGCATTAGAAGCATTTGCGAACGCTGCAGCAATTCTAAATTGATGGCTATTCTCATCAATTTTGCAAGAATAATTTTTTTGAGATGAAGAGAATCCTGAAAAAGAAGAGCCAGAAATGTACGAACCAGTTAATTGTCCGCCATTTACGATAGCATTGTAATCAAAATTGATACCTGCTTGTAATGAGTGGAATTGTTGCTCTGGTGCAGTCCCTGACCACTCCATCCACAAATCGAAAACAAGCGTATTCGCATTTGTTTGTGTAATGTTCTTCAATTTGCAGGTATAGTTGCCTTCTGCAAACACGTTGAAAGTTGTCGATAAAAATAGTGCGAAAATTAGTACTACTTTAATGCTTTGGTTAAGTTGCTTTTTCATTTTGTTTAAGGTTTTATTTTTTTAATTTGTTTATCAAGAATTTTACTTGGCATTCCAAAGATAAAAATTTCTTTCTGTAAAATCCAAACTTATTTCTAATTATTTATAAGATTAATTTTTATTTAATATGACATTGTGGAAAAAGTGTTAAATTGAAAAGAAAAGGTTCTTGAAAATAAGGAATCATGCGGTCTCCAATACAGTTCATGAACTTGTCATTATTGAAAAAGGATTCTTATAATTGTACTAAATGCACTAAAAAGCAAATCCAATTTTTTGCAAATAGCCAGCTATTTTTTAACCACAGGCGAATATTCCAAATCATTAATTTAAATTTATATGCAGTTTGTGAAAAGATTTTTTGAATGAATTGGTTAAAACAAATTTTGCAAACAATACTTCATGACTAATTCAGTGAGATTTGAAATATGCAAAGTGCCTTAATGTATTTCAAAAAAGGAAGAAGGAATCATCCCTAAAATTAATGATCAATTTGGATTCTAAAAGGACTTTACAATTAATGTCTGCATATCTCGAAGGCTTACAAAAAATGCACTATTTTCGGCTTTTCATCTTGCCATATATGCAGCAATTTAAAGCAATATTTACACTCATTCGTTTTCCTAATTTATTGTTTATTTTAATTACACAATGTTTAGTATACACACAGATAATAAGCCCTTCTGTACTATCTGAATACACATCTACAACGTTTGGTAAAAGTGAATTGGTTCTATTCGTTTTGTCTACCGTCTTAATTGCAGCCGCAGGATATATCATCAATGATTATTTTGATATAGGAATAGATGTGATCAACAAACCACAACGAGTTACTATAGAAAAAATATTTAAACGACGAACCATTATTATTGCGCATGTATTGCTTAACCTCGTGGCGATTGGCATGGCAGGCTATTTGGCATTTACGTTTTTGAAATTGAGGCTAATCGGTATGCAGTTGCTTAGTATTCTTCTTTTATATGTGTATTCTACAACTTTTAAACGACGATTGATTATCGGTAATTTAATGATTGCATTTCTGAATGCATTAACATTGGTTAGCTTGGCATTTTATGAACCGAAATTTAATTTGTTTTCAGTAAATCAATTGGGTATGCAATTGTTTTGGGTTTATGTCTTGTTCGCCTTTCTGATTACTTGGATACGTGAAATTGTGAAAGATATTGAGGACGTAAAGGGCGACACTTCACAAAATTGTAGAACAATTCCGTTGGTATTTGGTATTACCAAAGCAAAACAAATTATTTGTTTCTTCCTTGTTGTATTGATGATTTTATTGCTGTTTACATTTTTTAATCTTTTTTTTACCCACAAGGCATTAGTTTTCTTTCTATTGTCATTTGTATTTATGCCATTAATCTATATATTTTATTTGGTTTGCAAAGCGACCAATTCACGTCATTTTCATTGGATAAGCCAATACATTAAATATTGTACCTTCCTAGGTATTTTGTCCTTATTATTAATATAAAAAGCACATGTCATCAACTCTTATTTTAGCATCAAAATCGCCAAGACGTAAGCAATTATTGGAAATGGCGGAAATCCAATTTACTATCCAGACAAAAGATACAGCTGAGGATTATCCGGAGCACATGCCTGCGGAAAAAGTACCTGTATATATTGCCTTGCAAAAAGCTTTGGCAATTCATCAAGATTTTCCCGAAGGGAGGATTTTAGCAGCAGATACTATTGTTTTATTGGATAATCAAATTATTGGAAAACCTGAAAATCGGTTAGATGCCATTCGTATTTTGTCTTTATTGTCTGGACAAACACATCAAGTCATTACAGGTGTTGTAATACTGGATGGGAAACAGAAAATTGAATTTTCAGATAGTACAGAAGTAGAGTTTCATCCATTGAGTCTTGAACAAATTACATCATATGTAGATAAGTATATGCCTTATGACAAAGCTGGGGCGTATGCAATTCAAGAATGGATTGGTACCATTGGGATAAAACGAATTAATGGTTGCTATTACAATGTGATGGGTTTGCCAATTAGTAAAGTGCTTCAGCATTTAGATGGCATGAATAAAGAATAAAAAAACTAAAGTAAAATCACTAGTTCCATAAATACAATATTACATTTGCCACCCGAAAAATAAAGCTATGCCAATTACTGATTTTGACCCTAACTCCATTGGACTTGCCGAAAATAACATTTTTGGATTACCAACTTCAGAAGAAAACGCCAAACTCATTTTATTACCTATTCCATGGGAAGTAACTGTATCGTATAGAAATGGCACAGCGCGTGGCCCAGAGAAAATTGTAGAGGCCTCTTATCAAATAGATCTTTGCGATGCAGATGCGCCAAACTTTTGGAAGCAAGGATATTTTATGCCAGAACTAGATAAAAATTTAGTGAAGAAAAATGATTTTCTTCGTCATTGCGCCGAACTTATTATTTCCAATTTGAGTGAAGGTGGTGCAACTTGCGACAATGTTCAATTGCAAAAAAAATTAGAAGAAATAAATAAGGGTTGTGCCGAATTAAAAGATTGGGTATACAAGCAAGCAATGGATTTATATGCTAAAGGAAAATATGTAGCCTTAGTTGGTGGCGACCATAGTACTCCCTTAGGCTTGATGAAAGCTGCTGCAGATACCTATGGCGAATTTGGTATTTTACAAATTGATGCGCATGCCGATTTGCGAAAAGCGTATGAAGGTTTTACCTATTCACATGCATCTATTATGTACAACGTATTGCAAGAAATTCCTAACATGACTAAACTAGTGCAAGTTGGCGTTCGTGATTTTTGTGATGAAGAATATGATATGATAAACAGCAATGATCGTATCAAAACTTATTTTGACCACGATATCAAAGAACGACAGTATGAAGGGGAAACATGGAAGTTTATTTGCGATGAAATAATTTCGCATCTACCACAATTAGTATATATCAGTTTTGATATTGATGGATTAGATCCTAAATTATGTAAGAATACTGGTACTCCCGTACAAGGTGGTTTTGAGGCAGAACAAATTCAATACCTTTTTCGTAAAGTAGTAGAAAGTGGCAGGCGTATTATCGCTTTTGATTTGAATGAAGTAAGTTGTGGTGAAGATACGCAAGACTCTATTGATGCAAGTATTGGTGCACGCATTTTATATCGCATGTGCAACTTATTTATGAAATCAAACATACATGCATAATACATTTTACTTTCAATTAGTAAAAGAGGATTTGCCAAAACGAGTTATGCAATGCAGAGCCATGCATATTATGGCGTCTCTATTTTTAATTTTGTATGCCATGCAATTTATGACATCCTTTCAATTGCATTGGATGGAAATGTTAGCTATCATTCCTGCTGCTATTTTTATTGTATGGAAGGCAATAAGCCAAAAAACATTTTTTCTGGAGGTGCATTATAATAGACTTTTCCGAATATTAGAATCTGGATTTATTTTTATGGGGAGTATGCACTTTTTGCAAGAAAATAAAAATAGCATTGCTTTATTATTTGCGATTGTTTCCGCTTTCCTTTTATTTTTATTGTGGATGGAGAGTCGCATATTCAGTAAACAATATATAGACTTTACGGAAACAGGCATTGAAATTGCCTTGCCATTGCAAACAAAAAAAATACCATGGAAGATGATACAAAATGTATTGTTGAAAAATGGATTTGTTTCGATTGTATTGCCCAATAACACTATACTTCAATACAAAATCATAATTGGCATCCAAGAAGAAGAATTGAAAGATTTTTATGCGTATTGTAATGGAAAACTTCTTGGGGAGAAAATCTAAAAGAATAAGTAAAAAAACAAAATAGATAATTATTTAGCTATGCTGTTTAATTATTGCATCAAGTTAGGGATAGAACGGAAATTCTATCGTTGCTGTTCAATATGTTCGGCCTTGGGGCATGTCGAACTTTCGATAAGAAGGGATTTTTAATCGAGGGTAAGCAGATTATAAATCTGCCATTATCTTTACTTCGACATGCCCTGCGGAACATGTCGAAGAGCCTAGGTGGACTTGTCGAACAGCAGTTTCATTCGCATCGCTTTCACTCATCGCTTTCACTCTGGTTTTTTACGTTAGGGATAGAACGGAAATCCTTTTTTTTTCTTCAAAAAAAAGATTGCAGTGATAGCCCGACCCGAAGGGGAACGCCCAAAATGCAAAAGAGTGAATAGAATTAGTATCGACAACATAAACAAGATGCATCAAATAAATTTTATACGTACATCTTGGAATGGTTCATTCTACATTGCATCACTTTCCCGCACATCGATCACCTTTAATTGTATTGATTTTTTGCCTTGCCAATTATTTTCTTCTATATGATAAATCAGGTCAAAAGGCTTGCCACTGCGAACAATATTTATTTTATCTGACATATTAAATCCGATGCCATTGATGGTTTTGCTGCCTGTTTGGTAGACCACCAATCGAAGATGTTTTTCTTTTACAATGGAAGACAAGCCTTGATAATCCTGTACATGCTTAGTAATAAATATAGGTTTCATATTCTCAGGACCATGCGGAGCAAACTGGTTCAGTATATTTAAAAATCCATCATTGATATCTTTAAATAAAAGTTCTGCATCTATTTCAATAGTTGGTATAAAATATTCTTCGGGAACCATGCTGCGCACTACACTGTCAAACAGCATTGTGAAGGCGGTTAGGTTTTCTTCTTGTAAAGTAAGTCCTGCTGCAAAATAATGTCCGCCATAATTTTCCAAATATTGGGCACATTGATTGAGTCCTTCAAATAAATTAAATCCTTTGATAGATCTGGCTGAGCCGGTTATTTTTCCATTGGATTCGGTCAATACAATAGTTGGTTTATAGTGATGCTCAATTAATCGTGAAGCCACTATACCAACTACGCCCTTATGCCAATGCGGTTGATACACAACCGTAGATCTAGTATCCGCATGATATGCATTTTCGGCAATCATATCCAATGCTTCTAATGTTATAGTGCGATCAAAATCTTTTCTGTCATTATTATCTTCTTGTAAAATCAATGCTAATTCCTTTGCCTTTGTTTCGTCTTGTTCAATAAACAATTCAACAGCCTTTCGTCCATTATCCATGCGGCCTGCAGCGTTTACTCTTGGTGCAATAATAAATACCAGATCGGTGATGGTGAATTCTCTATCCATTGCACTAATTTGTTTGAGTGCTTGTAAAGGAACTGATGGTTGATGATTCGCTTTCTCTAAACCTAGAATACTTAAGGTCCTGTTTTCACCTGTTATTGGCACTATATCAGCGGCAATAGCTGTAGCTACTAAATCGAGATATTGATTTACTCCTGTTACATTCAATTGATATTGATTAGCGAATGCAGAAATTAATTTGTATCCGATACCACATCCACATAGTTCTTTGTAAGGATAATGGCAATCGGCTTGTTTAGGATTTAAAATGGCGATGGCAGGAGGTAATTCATCCCCCGGAAAATGATGATCGCAAACAATAGTATCAATACCTTTTTGCTTGGCTAATTGAATTAATTCTACTGATTTTATACCACAATCAATCGTTATGATTAATGCAATATTATTTTCTGTAGCATAATCAATACCTTGTTTTGATACGCCATATCCTTCACTAAAACGGTTCGGAATATAAAACTCAATATTATCATAAATGGCTTTGAAGTAGGAATAAACAACGGCGACTGAGGTAGTTCCATCAACATCATAATCGCCATAGATAAGAATTTTTTGTCCTTGATCAATCGCCTGTTTTATTCGAACTACCGCTTTATCCATTCCTTTCATCAAAAATGGATCATGCAAGTCTTTGGCAGAGGTTCGAAAAAAAGCCTTCGCAGTATAGAAAGTATTTATGCCTCTTTCTACAAGTACACGACAAAGGGCGGGATGTATAGTAAGTGCTTGTTGTAATTTTATAGTTTCGGCTTCATCTGCCGATTTTAAAATCCATTTTTTTTGTGCCATAATTTGTTTAGTCCTCTAGTTAAAATCTTAATTGCAATTATTGATTCTTGTCAGAGAACCAATTTATTCTATGCAAGAATACAATTAATATTTCAAGATTTAAATATCTGGACTCGAATAGTAAATTAGGAAATAGGATAGGTGAAGTCAAATCAAGCTATGTAATAAAATCTATATGGCTAGTGCTTACTTTGTGTTACTATATTCTTCTTGGATAGAAGTTGTGAGCAATTGATAAATCGCGTAAAGTTTAGGCGAATTTTCTAACAATTGGGCATGCGCTGCAATAGTCTTTTCATCATGACGAATGGCTGGGCCAGTTTGGTTATTTTTTGGTAAGGATATGGAAAGTTTATCCACCGTATTTTGTATAATTGGAATCAATAACTCAAATGGAATATTTTCCTTTTCCAATAATTGTTGCGCCAAGGTAAATAAATGATTGGTAAAATTATTGGCAAATACGGCAGCTAAATGTGCCATTGATTTTTGTTGGTCGGGTAATATGTAAATAGTCGAACTTATGGTGCGAGCTAATGCAGATAAATGTTCTAGCGAATAGTTGTCTGTTGCATTTACAATCAATGGAATATTTTTTTGCGTTGGGAAGACTTTCTTTTGAATAGAATACATACACCAAATACAAGCACGAAAAGCAGACATTGCAGACAAATTATCTAAGGTAATAGAACCGGCAGTATGCACCACCAATTTTCCATTAAGGTTTAGGGTCTTTGCATATTCTAACAAAATATCATCACGAACCGCGAACAAATAAACATCTGCATCTTGGCTTAATTCATCTATGTTATTTGTATAAGCACAATTAAAATGCGTTGCCAATTCTTTCGCGTGCAGTTCTGTTTTAGAAACGATTTGAATTATTTCTAAACCTGCTTGATGCATTTGCAGAGAAAAAAATGTCGCAATATTTCCAGAACCAATGACTGCAATTTTCATCGTATAAAAATAAGGAGTGAGATGTGAACCCTAAGGTACTTTATTTGCTTTCCATTTTGATTAAAGGGACCAACATTTCCTCTAAAGAAACACCACCATGTTGAAATGTGTTTTTGAAAAAATTTGCAAAGTGATTATAATTATTTGGGTAACACAAGTAGCCATCATGTTTAGCGAAAATAAACGAAGAATTAAAATTAGGTTTAGGTAACCCAATTTCCCCAGGCTCTTTGTAGGCTATTACTTGCTTGGCTTCATAATTCAAATTTTTGCCGTGTTTGTATCGAATATTGGTTGTAGTTTCTTTATCGCCAATCACCTTGCTGGCTGATTTTACTTGTATACTGCCATGGTCAGTTCCAATAATTAGTTTGATATTTTTATCCGCTACTTTTTTTAGTGCCTGATGTAAAGGAGAATGCTCAAACCAACTTAGTGTTAATGAACGATATGCGATTTCGTCATTTGCTAATTCTTTTAGTACTTCCATTTCTGTTCGTGCATGTGAAAGCATGTCTACGAAATTGTACACAATAATATTCAAATCATTATGCAACAAATTTTGAATATTATTTGCCATTTGATCGGCACTATCATGATTGGTAATTTTAGTATATGAAAATTTCACATCACCCAATCCATTTTGTTTCAGTTGATTGAGCAGAAACTTTTCTTCATGTAAATTTTTACCACCTTCTTCTGCATCATTTTTCCACTCATTCGGAAATTTCTTCTCTATTTCTTTTGGCAACATGCCAGCAAAAATTGCATTTCGGCTATATTGTGTTGTTGTAGGTAAAATAGCACAAACGATATCTTCTTCTAGTAATCGAAAGCTCTCCGAAAAAATTGGTTGTATAGTTTTCCATTGATCATATCGTAGATTATCGATGAGAATAAAGAAAGTGGATTTTCCTTTTTCTAGTTGTGGAAAAACGTGTTTGCGAAGCAAAGTATGGCTCATTACAGGTGCATCGCTACCAGTGCCATTAATCCATTTGGCATAATTTCTCTCTACAAATTTGCAAAACTCATTATTGGCTTCTTCTTTCTGTGAAATATGGATTTCTTGCATTTCTGGGCTATTCGATTTTTGCATTTCTAATTCCCAATACACAATTTTCTTATACAGTTCACACCATTCGCTATAATCTGGATTGTTATTGAGCGCCATAAATAAATTTCGAAATTCTTGCTGGTAAGTTTGTGTTGTTTTTTCGCTCACCAACGATTTCTTATCTATAATTTTCTTTAAGGTCAATAAAATTTGATTGGGATTTACCGGCTTAATTAGGTAATCCGTAATTTGTGAGCCTATGGCATCTTCCATAATATTTTCGGCTTCATTTTTTGTTACCATAACCACAGGAATATTGGTATCATATTCTCTAATTTGCCCTAAAGTTTCTAAGCCAGTCATACCTGGCATACTTTCATCTAGCAATATAACATCCACAGCATTTGCTTTTAGATATTCTAGTCCGTCATAACCATTTGACATACTTTCCACTTCATAACCTTTGTTTTCTAAAAACATAATTTGGGATTTCAAGGAATCCATTTCATCATCAATCCACAGGATTTTTGTACTCATTCTTTTATTTAATTTTAGCAAATGTAATTGGAATGGATTAGTAATACCTGAAGCATTTATTTTTTAATTCAAAAAATAGGCAACAGTATAATACCATCTTGCTTTTAAACCTATTCTTTTCAGCCTATTTTTAAAAGCTGATGGTATAACGAGGTTTTTGAATAAATATTATACAAAGGGTTTCATTTTATAAATAGTCACTTCCGTCACAAAAAAAAGCGTACTCAAAAAGTACGCTTGAATTTACTAATATTCTTCTCACTATCGAATCAAAGTGAAATCACCTTTTAAGAAATCAGTTCTACCTGTAGGGTAAGCAACACGAATCATGTAATAATATACACCTGGATCTTGTTTGACTCCTTTATAAGTACCATTCCATCCTTGACGAATATCCTTGGTATAAAATAGTTCTTGTCCCCATCTATTTAATATTCGGAATTCGGTTACATTAATTAATTTACGAGCAGTAACACCGAATAGGTCATTTAATCCATCACCATTTGGTGAAAATGCATTTGGAACGAAAACATCTTGCATAATGACATGTATTCGGAATGAATCTGTTTGTGGGCAACCTTGTAATAGACTAACACCAGTAACCGTATAAGTTATATCTTCTAATGGTGTTGCTAACGGATCACCGCTTTGGCTATAAACCAAAGATTGAGTTGGTGTCCAATAATAAAAAGGTGCACCAGTAGCCCATAATTGAACACTTTCTCCCATATAGATTGTGGTGTCATTGTTATGTAGGACAAGTTGGAAAGGTGGTTGATTATCTACTGTTACAGACAATGTATCCTGACAACCGTGAGGATCAAGTAATACGGCATAATAAGTTGTCGTACCTAAGCCAGTTGCAATTGGTGTAGGGCAAAATTCACAACTTAGGTTTGTTGCTGGATACCATTGATAAAGTCCATTGCCACCAGTTACCCATAGTTGCACTGGTTCGCCATTGCAAATCAATGTGTCAGGCTTAATATCTCCTTTAGCAAAAGGCCAGACTTGCACGTGAAATTGATCAGTAGTGGTACATCCTGCATTGGGAGAAGTTACCGTAAAGTCTATGTTTTGGGTAGTTGTGCCGTTAAAAGTTGGATCATATCCATTTGTATTTATCAAACCTGAGGAAGGATTCCAATTTAAATTATAATTAAAAGGTGGTGAAACAATGGCGTGGATATCAACAGTCTTTCCTTCACAAATTTCTATATCAGGCAAGGGTTGAAGAACAGGAACAGGGTCTGTAATAATAGAAAACCCACGAGTAACAGCAGCACAAGATCCATATGAACCAGTGACTGCATAATATTGTGAACCCACTTGAGTTGGTGTAATACTTGTATTTAAAATCGTAGGGTTAGCAACATTAGTAGTCGGTACCCAATTCATGACAATTCCACTATCTCCAATTGCGTTAATATTTACGGTATTACCAAGGCATATTGCTGTATCAACATTAAATAATGAAAATTCCAATGAGTCTTTAACTTCAATAGTAAGACTATCTGTTATTATTTGACTACATCCGCTTAATACGTAAATTTTAATGTATTCTGTTCCTTCAGATAAACCATCAGGAAAGGCATACAGCCCGATGGTCCGCATGGTATCGTTTGCGGAAGCTAGGAAAGGAATACTTGTAGGAATAGTTGTATAATCAATTCCATTTTGTGCATTTCCCATAATAAGTAAATTTACGGTATCTGCATATATTGTACCAGTAACAATTCTACGTTTAATAGTAAGCATGGCACTATCGCAACCTTCCACAATTACTGGTGAGCCACTTGTAGAAGTTAAGCCAGCATTAAGTTTTACCTCAATTACATTAGAAGTAAAGCTGCCTGCCTTTAAAAATACACCTGAATCTAGGACTTGATCACCTTTATCTGCAATTGCCAATTTAATATGATAGGTTGAACAAGGAACTACCTCTGAAATTGCAGTCAAAACAGTTGTAAAACCTGGATAATTCACTGTAGCACCACCAGCATTACAAACAAAATACGCACAGGTATTATTCCCAGCATTAAAAGCAGAACAACCTGGCGTATTGCCAAAACAATAAGAACCAGTATTACAACATCCTGGATTATTAGGGCAATAAATTGTACTAATTGCAACTGGGCATGTAGTAGAACCTGGTACTAAAGCTAAATTTTTTGAGGCATTAGAGAATGGACCAGCGATACCGGGCCCACTTAAGAAAAAGCCAAATACATCATTATAATTACTGCAAGTAAAACTTGGATACTCTGTAGAGCCAAAAACATATTGAAACTTAACGGTATCGCCTATGGTTACAAAATCAAAATCCAATAAGCATTTATCGAAAGTTGTACCTGAAATTAATTGGGATAAATCCACATCGCTACCATTGCCTGTAACACCTGTTGGCCCTGATGCTGCCCCATTACAGCCTTGGCCAAAGGCGCTAGTAGCAGCTCTGCCAGAAGTCAGTACAATGCCACTATCTAACCCTAAATTACTTGCAGTCACTGTAAACTCTCCACTGCCATAATCTGCTTGCCCAGCAGTTGCGGTTCCGCAATTTAGAGTCGCGTTGCTAATAGTAACGCCAAAACCAACTAGTGTTTGTGCCAATTGCGTTGCGCTATTTGTGGCTGTCACATTAATTTGACTAAATGCTATGCAAGTATTTAAAACAATAAAGGAAAGGATTAGGGTTAATTTTTTCATAAAAAAATAAGTTAAGTGGCTAAAAGACGCCTTAAAGATAATAAAAGTTGGATACTACTAAGTAATATAATAAAAAGAAATTTTTAATAAATTAATCCAAAACCATGGTATTCTTATTCAGAGTATTTTCACTTGTACGAAGAATTTAGTCTTGCCAAAAAGAAAAAAGCAAGATTGTTTAATTTTCATTGTTACCGTAAATTTGTTAAAATACATGATGATTTTTCTTCATTTGGCTTATCAACAATTCTTAATAACATGCTTTTGACATTTCCTGAATAGCCCATAAGTAGCAGATTCTAGCATTTATTTTTAATTAATTTGAGAATTATCCATAGTTTATTAACATATTATCAAAATTAATTGTACCTTTATGAAAATATTGTTTAAACAATAAACAAATAATTCACATTTTTAAAACAATACAAAATTGTGTTTTCAATCACGATTTACATGTTTTGGCATTGTTTTAGCTTAAATGAAGATTTAAACATATTTATGAATTAGAATATAATGAAAAAAACATTACATCATTCATTGGGCTGTCGGCTTGGAACACTGATTGTAAAAATTAGTATCCTAACAGCTCTATTTATGTGTTTTATGCCTGATCAAGGACAGTGCCAAATTACAGTTACGAATTCGAATAATGCTTCTATACTAGCGCAAAAATTAGTTGGACCTGGTGTTATAATTTCAAACACAACGGTTCAATGCAATGGTAATCAATCTGGTGTGTTTGTGACCACCTCTTCCAATCTAGGTATTGATAGTGGAATTGTGTTAACAACAGGGTTTGCCGCGTGTTCTTTCCCTGCTTTTGGTGTAAATGGTGCACAAACCAATTTTGCAAGTGCTAATCAAGGCACTGGAGGTGATGCCGCTTTAACTGCACTTGCAGGTATTAGTACTTATGATAGATGTATTTTAGAATTTGATTTTAAAGGTACAGGCGACACTGTTTATTTTCAGTATGTTTTTGGTTCAGAAGAATATCCCGTTTTTAATTGTTCCAATTATAATGATGTTTTCGGATTTTTTATTTCAGGTCCAGGATACCCTACACCGCTAAACATTGCTTTAGTGCCCGGTACATCTATTCCAGTAGCAATCAATAGTGTAAACAGCGGTACTATATCTAGTGGCGGTTCTTTAGCTAATTGTACAGCTATGGGGCCAGGCTCTCCGTTCACTTCATTGTATCATAATAATATCGGCGGGGCAACTGTAACTTACGAGGGTTTTACTAATTTATTTACAGCGAAAGCTAGCATTCAACCATGTAGCACTTACCATTTACGATTGGCAATTGCAGATGGATTTGATCACATATTAGATTCTGGCGTGTTTTTAAAAGCAGGTAGTTTGAAATCTAATAATTTATATTTAAGCGTTGAATCTGATTCTATAAATGGTAACGTTCCTTATGTTTTTGAAGGTTGCGATTCTGCTACCATAAAAATTCATAGAGAGATTTTTCAATCAGCGGTGAATGCGGATACTATTTATTTGAATGTATTGGGGTCAGCAACAAATGGAGTTGATTATCCACTGATTCAAACTTCTTTCGTTTTTTCGAATTCAATTACAGATACTTTAAAAACTTTCAGTATTAAACCACTGAATGATATGATCACCGAAGGTGTAGAATTTGTAAAAATTGTACTACTAGATATTTGTAATGCAACTTTAGATAGTGTGCGCATTGACATAAAAGATCCTCCTAGTTTTCAGATAACAACGAATGACACTTTAATTTGTGAAGGAGATGCAGTCTTGATAAATGGCGTGTATGATAATGGATTGCAGTTTAGTTGGCAACCTACTATTGGAGTTAATAATCCCTCCAGTTTTCATGCACTACTTTCGCCAACAACCACTACGACCTATTCGCTTACAGCTTCTTACGGAAATTGTGCTTCAGTTATTGATTCCATTAAAATAACTGTACAACCTACACCTACAATTAGTACAACTCCAAATAATGCAACTTGTTTCGGAATGAATACGGGCAGTATTCAAGCAACAGGAAATGTAAATTCTAATCCATTAATTTTTTCCATTGTCCCAACTAATACGTCATTGAATGGTTCCCCTGCTACTTTTAATAACTTGGCGGTTGGAACTTATACTGTAACCATTTCAAGTGGACTTGGGTGTACAAAAACTTCCGTTGCCACGATTTCTCAACCTTTGGCTATGAGTTGGTCTGTTACGAATGTAACGAATATTCCATGCAACGCTGGAAATATTGGTGCAATCAATTGTTTGGCAACTGGTGGAACTGGAAGTATAAGCTATACAATAATTCCTGGTAATATTACTAATTCATCCGGTATCTTTAATTCTTTAAGTGCTGGAAATTATATTGTGACTGCAAAAGATGCAAATAATTGTTCAATCAATACTAGCCTTATCATTACCCAAGCTATTGGTTTTAGTTGGAATCCTGTAACTAAAACCAATATCAATTGCAATGGAAATGCAAATGGCATTATTAGTTTAAGTGTAGGTGGTGCTATAGGTGGAGTAACTTATTTGCTTCAACCATTAAATATATCCAATTCAAATGGCTTTTATTCCGCATTGGGGCCAGCTACTTATACAATTACAGCAACGGATGGATTGGGTTGCGTAGGGACCACAACTGTTGTGATTACGCAACCACCATTATTAACTTTAACTCCGCCTTCGATCACTAATTTAGTTTGCAATGGCACAAATTCTGGTTCCATAAATACAGTAGTAAATGGTGGAACGTCACCTTATATTTTCATTCTTAATCCAATCGGAAATATTTCAACTTCTGGTCTGTTTTCTAATATACCTGCAAATACATATACAGTTTCTGTTTCTGATTCTAACAATTGTAATACTACAGTAACAGCGAATGTCACGCAACCTCCTCATATTATTATCTCGAATATTACAAAGGTAAATCCTACGTGTTTGCCTGGGAATAATGGATCAATTGTTGTAACAGCTTCAGGTGGTGTTTCAACCTTAACTTACAAATTGAATAGTGGAGCATTTCAAAGTTCAAATGCATTTACAGGACTTGGAACCGGTAACTTTGTGATTACAGTAAAAGATGCCAACGGATGCACAATCAGCACTTCCGTTAGCATGGTCACATCGAATAGTCCATCATTGGGAAATAACTCTTTGTTACTTCCGTGTACAAACGGTAATGGCACAATTAATGTTGCAGCATACAATGGAACTCCGCCGTATACCTATACTCTTTTCCCTGTTAATATTAGTAATACCATTGGTACCTTTACAAATGTACCTGTGCCTGGAGCATACTGGGTAAGTGTTGTAGATTCTAACGGTTGCAATTCTACCTTGGCAATTAATTTAATATTGCCACCACCTATGGCATGGAGTAGTTATGTACAAACAAATATTCCTTGTAATGGAATCGGCACTGGTAGTATACATGCTACCACGTCTGGTGGAACTGGTGTAATAACTTATCAAATTACACCACCTGGTACTACAAATACGACTGGTATTTTTAATTCACTTCCTCTGAATACTTATACTGTATTAGCCACAGATGTTAATGGTTGCACTGTTACTTCTATAACCTCTATCATTATATCTCCGCCACTCGCTTTCTTACCGCCAAATATTAATAATGTACTTTGTCATGGTCAAAGTAATGGTACTGTAGATGCGATTACAGGTGGTGGTTCTGGTGTTATCAACTATACTCTAAATCCAGGAAATAGTACAAATACCAATGGCTCCTTTACTAATTTATCAGCTGGAACTTATACAATTTCTGCTGTCGATGGAACGAATTGTACGAATAGCACCACGCTTACAATTACTGAACCCAATGCATTATTAATTAACTCTGTCAATTTAATTCCTCCAAATTGTATTTCAGGTGGAAATGGTATCATAACAGTTGTGGCGAGCGGGGGTGTTTTGAACTACACCTATGGTATTGATACGATGAACTACCAAGTTCTAAATACATTTAATAATTTGAATGCCGCTCTGTATACAGTAACTGTAAAAGATGCTAATAGTTGTACGCAAAGTAGTTTAGTTAATTTGCTGAATCCCAATGCGCCAATTATTACGTCAATGACAGCTATCCCTGTTCAGTGCTTTGGGAATAGCAGTGGTCAAATAATAGTGCAGACTTCAAGTGGCACAGGTCTAATTAATTATACCATTAACCCCTTAGGAATAATAAATAATAGTGGTGTATTTAATTCATTATCGAATAATTTGTATACAGTAACAGTAACAGACGCAATTGGATGCACTGTTACCTCAACTGCGAATGTAACACAACCTCAAGCACTTGTTTGGAGTAATACCTCATCTACTCCAGTTACTTGTAATGGATCTCAAAATGGCGTTTTGAATGTAGCAGCATCAGGAGGTACAGGCGTTATTTCGTATAATTTAATGCCTGGTAATGTCAATAACAACACCGGTACTTTCAATTTGTTGAGTGCGAATACCTATACGGTCAAAGCAATAGATGCGAATGGATGTTCTGTCACAACTTCATTAATAATTACCCAACCAGCTTCATTATTTTGGAGTAATGTTTCGAAGATAAATGCCAATTGTTTCAATGCTACTAATGGCACCATCACTGCTCTATGTTTGGGAGGGAATGGAATAATTAATTATACATTATCGCCAGGCGGAATTTCAAATACAAATGGTCTTTTCAATACCCTTTCTGCGAACAATTATACAATCACTGCCAGCGATGTAAATGGCTGCAGTATTACTTCGTTGGTTTCTGTAACTCAACCTAACCTTTTGACCATTACAAATATTTCGAATACAATTCCTAATTGTGTTCCAGGCAATAATGCAACGATCACCGTAAGCGTAACAGGCGGAACTCCGGCATATAGTTATAGTTTGAATAATAGCATCGGACAATCTTCAAACATATTTACTAATATTGGCGCTTCTACTTACACTGTTCAAGTAAGTGATTTGAATGGATGTACTGCAACTTCCAGTGTGATTGTAAATAATCCAGTACCTCCAACTATTTCAAATTTAAATCCTCTAAATATTTTATGCTTTGGCGACAATACAGGAAGTATAACAACAATTGCTAGCGGAGGAACTGGCGCATTTACGTATAATATCAGTCCATTAGGAACAGTGAATGCCACAGGTGTTTTTAGTAACCTTTTTGTAAATAATTACACGGTCAAGGTAACTGATGCAAATGGTTGCACAGCAACATCCAGTGTTATCCTAACCCAACCTCCTTCATTTATATGGGATTCTGTAAATAATCGGGATATTTCCTGTTTTCTAGGAAGCAATGGCTTAGTCTCAAGCTCGGCATCTGGCGGGGCGGGTGGATTTTTTTATACTTTATATCCTGGAAATATTACCAATAGCAATGGCGCATTCTTTGGTCTGACCATGGCAAATTATACTTTGGTTGCAACAGATCTCAATGGTTGTACTATTACCTCAACATTTTATATTAATCAATTTCCGCAAATTCAAATTGCCACATCGAACACAATTCCTCCAACTTGTGTTGGCTCAAGTACAGGATCTTTGTCGATAACAGCCAGTGGTGGTGCTGGTAATTTTACCTATGATATTGTTCCTGGTTCAGTATCCAATACAACAGGGATATTCAATAACCTATCTGCAGGTCTTTATACTATTACTGCAACAGATATTAATTCTTGTTCAACTACAACTGTCCTAACCATTAATCCTCCTACTCCTGTTCAATTAACAAATATCTCCACTTCAAATGCATCATGTTTTCCAGGATGTGATGCACATGCGGTGGTTACCGCAACAGGGGGCAATGGTACTTATTATTATTCTTATAATGGAGGCTTTTATCAAACGAATAATACATTTAATAATTTGTGTACTTCCAATTATACTGTAACCATAAAAGATGGAAACAATTGTACTGCAACTGGAACTTTTGTAATAACAACAGCTAATGGACCATCACAAATAAATTCAATTGCGAATCCAGTTTCCTGTTTCAATGCAAGTAACGGAAGTATTGCTACAAATGCGATTGGAGGAAGTGGTATTATTTCTTATACCCTAATTCCTGGGAATATTTTAAACACAACAGGGTTGTTCTCTAATCTCTCTGCAGGAAATTATACAATTACGGCAAGTGATGCACTTGGTTGTTCCATCAGTACTATAAGTAATTTGCTACAGGCACCGCAAATAATTTTCAATACTATTAGCTCAACAAATATTAGTTGTTACAATGGAAGCAATGGGACTATCACCTTGTCTGCTACTGGAGGGACAGGTGTAATCAATTATACGATTGCCCCATCTAACCAAACCAATACTACTGGACAATTTGCCAATTTACCTGCGGCAAATTATATCATTACCGCAAGCGATAATAATAATTGTACTGCGTCTACAAGTGTTGTTCTTACTGCGCCAACTGCTATTCAATTTTCTGCAAGTAGCAGTAATCCAACTTTATGTTTAGGTAGTGCGGATGGTAGCGTAACGGTTAATGCGAATGGTGGAACTGGAATAATTCATTATACACTACAACCTACCAATCAAAATAATACATTAGGACAATTTAATGCTTTAGCTGCTGGAAATTATATAGTTACTGCTACAGATAGTAATGCATGTTCTCAATCCATTAATATTACGGTTACACAACCAACAGCACTTCTTATTACGCAAATTACATCTACCATTCCTTCTTGTATTCCAGGTGGTGATGCAAGTATGAATGTCACTGCAAGTGGTGCCAATCCTCCTTATACATATAGCCTGAATGGTGGCGCATTTCAAAATGCATCCACCTTTACCAATTTATCAGTTGGTGTATATACGGTTGTGGTGAAAGATGCCAATGGTTGTACTGCTTCTTCAACTACAATTATTACTACACCTAATGCGCCTGTGATTACCAATATCACTATGACAAAAGCTTCTTGTAATCCAGGTTGTGATGGATCACTAACTATTTATAGCAATAATGGCATTGGTGCACATACGTATTCTTTAAATGGCGGTCCTTTTCAATCGGCTACTTTATTTAATTCGTTGTGTGCAAACACGTATACTTTGGTAGTAAAAGATGCAAATGGTTGCACATCCACAGCTACAGTTACAGTACTTACTAATCCGGGGCCAGTTTTATTAAATACAAATTCTACAAATATTCAATGTAATAGTAGCAATAATGGAAGCATTAGCTTAAGTGTAATCGGTGGAACTGGTGTCATTAATTATGTACTCACTCCAGGGTCTATTACTAATAATACAGGTTCGTTTACTAATTTAGCTGCTGGGAATTATAGCATAACAGGTACTGATGCAAATGGATGTACCATCTCAACAACAGTAAGTATTGTACAACCAGCTTCCCTCATTTTTAACAATATTAGCTCAACAAATATTAGTTGTAATAATGGCAGCAATGGGACTATCACCTTATCTGCTATTGGTGGAACAGGTGTAATCAATTATACCATTGCTCCATCTAACCAGACGAATACCACAGGTCAATTCGCCAATTTACCTGCAGCAAATTATACTATTACTGCAAGCGATAATAATAATTGTACTGCTTCTACAAGTGTTGTTATTACTGAACCATCAGCTATTCAATTTACACTAAGCAGCAGTAGTCCTACCTTATGTTCAGGTAGTGTGGACGGTAGCATCACAGTTAATGCTACTGGAGGAACTGGACTTATTCACTATACATTACAACCTACCAATCAAAATAATACATTAGGGCAATTTAATGGTTTAGCTGCTGGAAATTATATAGTTACTGCAACTGATAGTAATGCATGTTCCCAATTCATTAATATTACGGTTACACAACCAACTGCACTTTTTATTACACAAATTACATCGACCATTCCTTCTTGTATTCCTGGTGGTGATGCAAGTATGACTATTACGGCAAGTGGTGCCAATCCTCCTTATACGTATAGCCTGAATGCTGGCGCATTTCAAAATGCATCCACATTTACCAATTTATCAGTTGGTGTACATACGGTTGTGGTGAAGGATGCCAATGGTTGTACTGCTTCTTCAACTACCATTATTACTACACCTAATGCACCTGTGATTAGCAATATCACTATGACAAAAGCTTCTTGTAATCCGGGTTGTGATGGCTCACTCACTATTTCTAGCAATAATGGAATTGGTGCGCATACGTATTCTTTAAATGGCGGTCCTTTTCAATCTGCTACTTTATTTAATTCGTTATGTGCAAATACGTATACCATAGTAGTGAAGGATGCAAATGGATGTACATCATCCGCTACAGCTAACGTGTTTACTTATCCAAGCCCTGTTTTATTAAGTACCAATTCATTAAATATTTCTTGTTTTGGTGGCAACAACGGAAGCATTACCTTAAACGTAATTGGCGGAACAGGTGTAATTAATTATATCCTTATGCCAGGAAATGCAAGTAACAATACAGGTGCATTTTCAAATTTGATTGCTGGAAATTATAGCATCACTGGTACAGATGCACATGGATGTACCGTTGCAACAAATATCACGCTTACCCAACCTAATGCGCTCTCGTTCTCTTCCATCATTGCCAATGGGACATTATGTTCAACTGCCGCAAATGGAGGCATTATCATTAATACCGTTGGCGGCACACCTACTGTTACTTATGCATTAATTCCATCAGGTACATATGTTGCCCCAAATGTATTTACGAATCTGAATGGCAACACAACTTACACTGTATTGGCAAGCGATGCGAATGGATGTAGTCTCACTAGTAGCATCTTTGTTGCACAACCAACCTCTGTTGTTATCAATTCTGTATATAATAATGCAGTGACTTGTAATCAGCTGAGTAATGGCTCCATTAGTGTAAATGCAAGTGGTGGTACAGGCGTACTAAATTATACCTTATTCCCTTTAGGTGTTACGAATACGAATGGTTTCTTCAATGGGTTAAGTGGTAATACGTATTCTATTCTTGTCACTGATGCGAATGGTTGTACTAGTTCTTCAAGTACAGTAGTTATAGAACCACCAGCTATCAATATACTCAATACATCTGCTACCAATGTAGTTTGTCATGGTGAAAACAACGGAATCATCACGATAAATTCATCCGGTGGAGTTGCGCCATTGGCTTATCAGATTCAACCATTGAATTTGAATACGACTAGCGGTATTTTTTCTAATTTACCTGGTAATGCCTATACGGTCACAACCATTGATGCTAATGCTTGCAGTATCAGCACCATACTAACAATTGTAGATCCGCCATTACTTCATTTTACGAATGCAACGCAAACGAATGTTCTATGTTTTGGAGATGGAAATGCAACCATAAGTTCTGCTGCTACAGGCGGAGTTGGTTTAATTAGTTATACTATCAATCCAGGTAATATTACCAATGCGACTGGGAATTTTAACGGCTTATCTAGTAATACCTACACTATAGAAGCAAAGGATGCGAACAATTGCAGTACTAGTACTACCATTGTTATTCTTGAGCCTTTACCACTTGGAATATCGCTGCTCAATGGTAGTAATGTAACTTGCCATGGAGCAAATAACGGATCACTCAGTGCTGCAGCCAGTGGCGGGGCGCCTCCTTACTTATTTACATTGTTGCCAATAGGTGTAAATAGCTCTAGCGGTGCATTTCCTAATATTTATGCTGGTACTTATACGATTGTTGTGCAGGATGCAAATGGATGTGAAAATCAAATTCCGAATATCGACATTGCTGAGCCGTCTCTCATTTATTTTAACGACGTAAGGCATCAAGATATAACCTGTTATTCGGATACAATAGGCACCATTCATGTCGAAGCAGCAGGTGGGGTTGGGAATATTTCTTTTACTTTAATGCCAAATAATGGAGTCCAAAATACAGTTGGAGATTTTAGTTCGTTACCAGGTGGAACCTATATCGTTACCGCTATTGATGCCAACGGTTGCACCATGACTACACAAGTCATTATCCTGCAAAATTTAGAAATTGATCCGGGTTTAACATTGACGGAACCAGTTTGTCATGGCGATTCAAATGGCAGTGTTATTATCAACGCTACAGGTGGTGTGCCTCCGCTTAGTTATTCTTTTAATGGCTCTCCTTTATGGACAACTAACATATACCAAAATTTAAAAAGCGGCACTTATTCATTAACAATTGTAGACGCAAAAGGATGTTCTAAAGATACACTTTTTGAATTAAAGGAACCGGATAAAGTCGGTGCAGAAGTAAGTGCTTTTGATTCAAAATGTATTGATCATGATGGAGGTAAAATAATCGTAAAAGGAACGGGAGGACGATCTGGTTATACCTATTATTTAAAGCCAGGTTTGTATATTAATCAGCATGGCACGTTTGTAGATTTAAAAGTGAATACTTATACCGTCATCGTGATGGACAGCTCTGGTTGTTTGTTTGATACACTGGCTACTATTGCCCAACCAACCAATGTAATGAGTGTTGCCTTCACCAAAAAAGATATTGGTTGCTTTGGCTTTGGTAATGAAGGTTGGATTTTAGCTACACCTTCTGGCGGTGATCATCCATATTCCTATGAGTGGTCTACTGAACCAAAACAAGTGACTGCCGAAATTGACGGTCTTCGCTCTGGATTATATACAGTCAAAATCACCGATGGGACTGGATGCATATTAAAAGATTCCATTTATTTGGAACCTGGTCCTTGCTGTGATGAGGTGTATTTGCCAAATGCATTTAGTCCAAACGGAGATCAAAATAATGATGTGTGGCGCGTGGTCACTGCAGCTGGAATTGAAATGATTCAATTGGATATTTATGATCGATGGGGAAATAAAGTTTGGGGAACCAGCGACATTGCAGACTCTTGGGATGGAACTCTGAAAGGTAAAATGTTAGACGTCAATACTTACTATTTTATATTCAGATATAAGTGTTTAGCAGATGGAGAAAAACATGTGAAGAAAGGGGATATCATTTTAATACGATAAGTAATATATATCCAGTTTTACAAGTCTGATGAAATAAAAAAACAATGTACTACGAAACGTCTTTTGTTTCGTAATTTCATTATGTTGCTTTTAGAAATCTTTACGAAATGATTATTTAAAAAATACAGATTTGCTGCTGTATATTCTTGTCTGAACTATGATTTTTTTGATTAAATGATTACTATGATTCGATTCCTTTTAGAGCATGAAGTATTTATAAAGAAATAGTTTGAATTTACAGAATTGCAACAAATTATACAAACAAAAAAGTATTGTGAAATTGGTTTCTTAAGTTAGATTCGTTAAGTTTATTGAAAGCAAAAGAATATTTTAATGAAGCGAAGAGACTTCGTAGAATAGGGGTTTTCTAGTTATATTTTTTGTGAAATATGGTGAAGGCCAGAGATTGAAAAGTGAGTAGGGAAAGGAAGGTTAGTTACTTGTATGAAATCAATCCGAAGAATTATTATTTTATAAAATGATAATATCGGCTTTGCCAAAAATATGTATTATTAAAAGGCTAAATATGCTGGTAAAAAACAATACAAATATTATTGATTCAGCTATTTATTTAAGCCTTGCTTTATTTCTTGATAAATGTATTGAAAGATATAGTAACAAAAAAAGGTAACTGAAGAATACCAAAATACCTGCAAAAAAATGAAGGACTATACATGATAAATAGGATATGGAAATCCATACTGTTCCTATCAAACTATAACCTATTAAGAATTTGTACTTCATATCAACATTAAAAAAAACAATTTTATGCTTGTTTTTACTCAACACGCTGTTCAAGATATTCGGCTCCTATGGGAAAGTCGAACCATATAAAACAAGGGTCTTCGAACCACAGCATCAATGTATCTTTTCTTCACTAATAACTACATTAAGACAACTACTCCTTCTCTTCTTTTTTCTTATCAAACAAATCTTTTTTAGGCACTATTTTAACAGTCGTGTTTTTCTTTAGAGAGCGTGCAATGGCACTATAAGGCGCAACGATAATTTGTTCGCCAAGGTTAAGGCCAGTTAATATTTGGATATGCTCATTGTCTTGAATACTGGTTGTTACTTCTTTTAAAGCAGTTTTATTTTTGGCATCAACAACAAACACATATTCTTTTATTTTTTCGTCTTTATGCAGACTAGAATCTTCATCTTCTTCGCGAGTAGTTACTGCATTGATAGGCACTGCAAGCACTTGTAATAAATGTTTCGTAAGTATTTCAACGGATGCTGACATGCCTGGACGGAAAGGAAAATGACGAGTATCAATTTGTAATAAATCTTGATAGCTACTCGGAATTAATTCTATACTCACGGTATAATTTGTAACTTGATCTGTAAGCGATGACATGCTTTGTTGCATTCCAGTTGCGGTACTAGATTGTGAAATTTGTACTACAGTACCTTTGAATTTTCGAGAAGGATAAGCCTCCACTTCTATATTAGCAGTATCGCCATATTTTACTTTTTGAATATCATTTTCTCCTACTTCTACATCCACTTTCATTTTACTCATATTTGCTACACGCATAATTTCTGTACCAGCCATCTGCGCAGTTCCTACCACACGTTCTCCTTTTTTGACAAAGAGTTTGGAAACGATACCAGTCATTGGTGCATAGATGGTAGTTTTGTTTAAATTTTGCATGGCTTCTGTAACATTAGCTTGCGCACTTTCAACACCAAACGAACTCCCTTTAATATTTTCTGTAGCGGCATTGAAACTAGCTAATGCCGATTTATAAGTGGCTTCTGCATTTTCAAATTCGACAGCACTAATTACTTTCTCCGTAAACAATTCTTTGTTACGTTTGAAAGTAGAATTTGCTTGATCTAATTGTGCTTGCGCTTGTTGCATTAAAGCACTTGCATTCGATACGGATGATTTGGTTTGATTGAGTTGTGCATTGGCTCTATTCACCATCGACTTATAAATGGTAGAATTTATATTCGCTAAAACTTGCCCTTTATACACGCTGTCTCCTTCTTCGATAAATAGTTCAGTAATTTCACCAGATATATCTGGGCTTATTTTTACTTCCGACACAGGATAGATTTTGCCGCTAGCTGTGACTGTTTCGATGATATCATATTTACCTACTTTTTCAACAGCAACTTTTACGGTCGAATCCGATCCGATAACGCCAGCTTTCGATAGGATTAATAATACAACAACCAACAATAGTGTAATTCCGAGTATCCAATAAATTCGTTTGTTTGACATATTTTTTTCTTGGTATTAAAGTTTAATTGGATGGCCCATGTAGTAGTCCAGCACTTTTAATTTGAATATTAAATCGTATTTGGAAGAAAGGACGGAAGAACTTGCCATGTACAAATTATTTACAATGGAAGTGTATTCATACATGTTGATCATGCCTACCGAATAGCGTTTTACAGCGAAGTCTACTGCGCGTTGTGCTGTGCTTTCGGCACGTATTGCAGCTATATATTTTTGTGATGAAGATTTCGCTTCTTCATACGCCGTATAAATATTTTGTTTCAATTTTTGTTTGTCCGTTTCAATCACAAATTGCTGACTCACCAATCCAATTTTTGCTTTTTGAATATTTGTTTTATACGCATATCCATTAAAAATTGGGATGCTTAATCCTAGCCCAATATTGGCTCTAATATTGTCGGTATATTGTTTGGAAAATGGACGTGTTTGCGTTGTGATTTTGTAATCTGGTTGTGTGATAGGATAATCTGTACCAGCCACACTAACATAACCTACAGTTGTTTCGCCAACATAAGTATAGTCTTTAATATCTTTTACATTAGATGAAAAATTAGTACCTAAAGTACCTTGAATAGAGAGTTGTGGATATTGCATCGCTTTGGCAATGGCTAAGGTTTTATAAGCAGACAATAATTTTAAAGTATTGGCTTTCATGCTATGTTGATTTTGAATAGCAATATTATACACCACTTCTGCAATAGGTAAATTATCCAAACTCGATACCACTTCCATATTAATTGCTGGTGCAGCAATATTAAAACTCTGTTCAAAATTCAAATTGAGTATTGCTTTAAGTTGTAATAATGCAATACGCTCATCGGATTGAGTGCTCACTAAATGTGAACTATCACTTGCAAGCTGCGACTCCATTTGCAATGCATTCAACTCAGGTAGTTTGCCAGCGTTTACAAATTGTAAAGTTTGGGCATACTGATCATTATCTAATTTTAATTGTGCTTCACTCACTTTAACTTGTTCACGAGCAAGCAATACCCGTAAAAAGCCAGTAGCCACATTTAATGCAATATCATCTTGCAATTGTTTATTGGCATTCACCGTTGCTTCTTGGTCTAAAGCATATTGTTCGACTTGGTATTTTTTTTGAAACCAGCCAAACAAAAGCGCATTCGACGACAATCCTACTGAATTATATAAAAAACCTTTGGTAACCAATTGACTAGAAGTAGGATCAATAGAACGACCATAACTATCGCCCAAACTAGCATCGCCATTGAGTGATGGCAATCTACTGTATTTACTTTGTTGGTATACTAAATTTGCCATGCGTTCATTGAGTACCGCTTCCGAAATTTGTAAATTATTTTCGACTGCATAAGCAATACATTTTTCCAAAGTCCAGGTAGTTGATGTTGCATCTGTAGCATGAACAGGCAAAAGGGATTGAACCATGCTTTTGATTTCCTGTAATTCTTGTTCTCTTTTTTCTGTTAACTTCTGCGTTGTGGTAGATACAGATTTTTCCTGTTGTGCGGATACCGAATGGGATATGCCGAGCATAGAAAAAAATAACAGAATGAAGTAGCAGAAGTTTTTTTGCATTTGGACAAAAGTAGGTAAAAATTAATTATCTAATAAAGCGATTCTAATAATAAATCGTTAGACTTAAAATGTGTTGAACGAATTGTTTCTAGAGAGCAGTGCATTGCGGCAACGATCGATGGGAAAGCCCGTACCATGCGCCCTGGCATGGACGGACTTGGAAGGAGAGCGTGTGTGCCGCCCCAATTATTCTCTATTACATCTAGTATGCCAAAAAATATATGCTCCTACTATAACTTGTCATATTCTCTATTAGCCTCTATCTTTGAACAATACAAAAAATATGACCACAGATGTACTTGTAATAGGATCAGGAATTGCTGGACTTACCTATGCTTTAAAGACAGCCATTGCTAGACCTGATTTGAAAATTTTGGTACTCACCAAAACCAATGAAGATGAAACCAATACCAAGTATGCGCAGGGTGGAGTAGCGGCTGTATTGGATGATGAAAAGGATAGTTATGCCAAACATATTCAAGATACATTGATTGCTGGTGATGGCATGTGTAATGAACATATAGTGGAATTGGTGGTGCAGGAAGGTCCTGCGCGTATGCAAGAAATTATTGAATGGGGGACAGTCTTTGATAAAGAACAAGATGGGGATTTTAAATTGGGCAAAGAAGGCGGTCATTCTGAAAATAGAATACTGCATTATAAAGATGTTACGGGCAAAGAAATTGAAAGGGCTTTATTGGCAAAAGCACACCAATTAAAAAATGTAGAAATCATAGATTATTGTTTTGTGGTAGATATCATTACGCAACATCATCTGGGTAGATTGGTTACAAAAGCAACACCACAAATAGAATGTTACGGTGTGTATGTTTTGAATTTAGAAACGCATGTAACCGAAAAAATTATTGCTAAAGTTACCCTCTTAGCCACTGGTGGTTGCGGCCAAGTATACAGAACAACCACCAACCCGAAAATAGCCACTGGCGATGGTATTGCCATGGCATATAGAGCAAAAGGCAGAATGGAAAATATGGAGTTCATACAATTTCATCCTACTGCTTTATTTGAAGCCGGTAAAAGATTTGGGCAAGCATTTTTAATTACAGAAGCAGTGCGTGGCGATGGTGCCATCTTGCGCAATAGTGCTGGTGAAGCTTTCATGGAAAAGTATGATGACCGCCTTTCATTAGCACCTCGAGATATTGTAGCACGTGCCATAGATAGTGAATTGAAACGCTTGGGCGATGAACATGTTTATCTCGATTGTCGTGATATGGATATGGTAAAATTCAAAGAACACTTTCCGAATATTTATGAAAAATGTATGCAATTGGGCATTGATGTGGCAAAGCAAATGATACCCGTTGCACCAGCCGCACATTATAGTTGTGGTGGTGTAAAAACAGATGAAATGGGTCGCTCTTCTATTCATCGATTATACTGTTGTGGCGAAGCTTCGAGTACTGGATTACATGGTGCCAATCGACTGGCTAGTAATTCATTATTAGAAGCCATTGTATTTGGACATCGTTGTTATGAAGATACATTGCAGTGCATAGATAAATATGCATTGCAAAAAAATATTCCTGATTGGAATGCAGCAGGTACAAGCGATCCAAAGGAAATGATTTTGATTACCCAAAGCATCAAAGAGTTGCAATTGGTGATGAGTGATTATGTGGGTATTGTGCGCAGCAATGTGCGATTGGAACGTGCCATGAAAAGAATAGATTTGTTACATCTTGAAACGGAAGAGCTATACAAGACCACTACTTTGTCGCCTCAATTGTGTGAACTTCGTAACCTGATTACAGTGGCATATTTAATTGTAAAATGCGCACAGTTTAGAAAGGAAAGTAGAGGATTACATTTTACTGTAGATTATCCATTGAAGAGTGTGGTGGCGGAGAATATTGTGTTGTAGAAGATTGAAAAGAGGAATAGCGAATTATTAAACAATGTGCTATTATTTTGTATTTTGCAAATAATTAAAAAACCCAATTCCCCGAGGCATGTAAAATAAAAAATAATGTTCTACGAAACGTCTTTCGTTTCGTAGTTTTATTCTGTTGCTTTTAGCAACCTTATCTAATGTTCATTATAAAAAAAAATAGATGTGCAACAAGAGTTCATCTTTTCCTCGAATCATAAGAAATTTGGCATTTAATTTTTAAGATAGATTGGTTAAGTTTGCTGAAAGCAAAAGAATATTTCCACGAAGCGAGGAGGCTTCTAGGAATGGATTAGCGGAAATACCACCTATTCCAATTCCCCGAGGCATGTAAAATAAAAAATAATGTTCTACGAAACGTCTTTCGTTTCGTAGTTTTATTCTGTTGCTTTCAGCAACATTATCTAATGAACATTATAAAAATATAGATTTAGAACGTGAGTTGATCTCTTCAAGTTTTTTCAATTTATTTAATGTAGCGATTAAATTAATCTTTTTAACGCATGCATACAACTTGCTTAAGCAGTACAAATACTTCGATATTGGTGCGGAATTGTAAATCCAGAAGAGTGGTTGCGAATTAATTTTTGATTCTCTTTTGGCTTTTTTCTAATATACTTCATCATGAGTTCCTATGTCCACTAAAACTGCTTGTTTTGGCTTATCAGTCGTGAAATAAAAAACGACTCTAATATCGTCTTCCACTTTAAAACTCCATAACCCATTCTATTTGCCTGTTAATTTATGCGTTTGAAGTTTACTTGCAAATGGTTCATTCATAAATATGTCAAGACTAGCCCAAAAAAGATCTTCATTCACGTTTGACTTTATTCTTATTTTGAATTTTTTTTTGAATGAACTGCTGAATGAAACTTTCATGATAATAATTTCTTTAAACGTTTTATATCATCGGAGAAAATTAATTTTTTTTCTGCTTCTTCTTTTTTAGCTAATTTGTAATTGGCATAAATTTCATTTCTCTGCTCTTCGATTATATTTCGTTCTAATAATTGATACAATTCTTGTTTGTCTTCCATTGGGAGATTATAAACGTCATTGACGATAGAATGAAATATTGGCGTTGAAGAATTCATACTTTAATTTTTATAAATGAAATATAGATTTTAAAATGTTGCTGTAAGCAAAAGGATATTTCCTTGAAGCGAAGACGCTTCGAGGAACGAGCTTAAATGTTAGAATCACGGATGAAGAAGATTTTATGGATGGCACGGAGAGCACGGTTCTATTGACGTCTTTCATGATGATACATTTTTTTATTATCTGTGTAATCTTCTTTATCCTCTTCATCCGTGATTCATCCCTTATTCGCAGTTGTACTATACTTGCAATCTCGAACTGCTATCGTCGGTTTTGCAAACCGCTTAAAAAAATCAATGTTTATATTTTATAATTTTTCTACAGCATGAATTAGCTTTAATCTTTTTATACCAATTATAAATAATAAGTAGTCCAAATATTTGGAATTAGTTTTTTTTGTATTATCTTTGGACTATATAATAAATATAACATGGCTTTACCACTTCAAATTACAATTACAGAAACAATCCCCGAACTTCGATCACTTCAACGC
>CANJRV010000013.1 GCA_947476825.1 Bacteroidota bacterium
GCATTTACAATTCAGCATTTACAATTCAGCATTAATAATTATTTTTACCCTCTAACATTATTTGAAAATGAAAAAAGAAACAATAACTAAATTAAGTAAAACTTTTGAAGAGTATGCCTATGAGCAAGACGGCATAGAATATTGGTTAGCTCGTGAATTGCAAACACTATTAGACTATGCCGAATGGCGTAATTTTTTAAACACCGTTGACAAAGCAAAAGAAAGTTGTAAAACCACTGGTGAAGCCACTTCAGACCATTTTGTTGACGTCAACAAAATGGTACAAATTGGCTCGAATGCAGAGCGTAAACTAGCTGATATTATGCTAACTCGATATGCTTGCTACCTGATAGCGCAAAATGGAGATCCTAAAAAAGAACCAATTGCTTTTGCACAGAGTTATTTTGCAATTCAAACTCGTAAGCAAGAACTTATTGAAGAGCGCATAAAACTAAATGAAAGACTGCAAGCGAGAGAAAAATTAGCCATTGCCGAAACAGAATTATCTAAAAATATTTTTGAAAGAGGTGTAGATAATAAAGGCTTTGCTACCATTAGAAGCAAGGGCGATCATGCACTGTTTGGAGGGAAAAATACTAGTGCCATAAAAAAACAATTAGGCATTGCAGAAAATAGACCTCTTGCTGATTTTTTGCCAACTATTACTATTTCTGCTAAACAATTAGCAACCGAAATTACCAACTTCAATGTAAAAAAAGATGACCTTTTGGGCGAACCCAAAATAACCCAAGAACATATAAAAAATAATAGGGAGATAAGAGAGCTGTTAGGTAAAAGTGGCATTAGGCCCGAAGAGCTCCCAGCTGAAGAGGATATTAAAAAATTGGAACGAAGAGTGAAAACAGCTGATAAAAAAATTATAAATAAAAAACTGAAATAGTGTTTAATTGACCACTAGTTGCTATCAATTACCTATTTGGTTTTAGTTCATTCTCTAATCCTCCCTTTTTTCCCTTGGTACAATTTGCGCCATTAAATCTGCTTCACACACGAGCTTGTTGCCTACGTATGCTGTCCCTTTCATTTCACAAATACCTCGACGAATAGGATGAGTCAACTCCATTTTCATGATGAGGGTATCGCCCGGTACAACCTTTTGTTTGAAACGAGCATTGTCAATTTTTAAAAAGTAAGTATCGAATTTCTTTTCAGGGCCTCCTTGATTATTTAAAACCAAAACGCCTCCTGTTTGTGCCAAGGCTTCTAGTTGGAGTACGCCAGGAAATATTGGATTATCTGGAAAATGCCCTGTAAACATAGGTTCGTTAAACGTTACATTTTTAATTCCTACAATATGATTATCGCTTAGTTCTATAATTTTATCTACCAATAAAAATGGGTAACGATGCGGTAATAATTTTGAAATATAATTCACATCATAAATAGGCGGCTCGTTCGGATTATAGACCGGAACGTCCAACATACTTTTATTTCTTTTGATATATTCTTTTATCTTTTTTGCAAAGGCTACATTGGTTTTATGACCTGGTCTGTAGGCAATTACATTGGCTTTAATTGGATAGCCTATCAAGGCTAAATCGCCAATGATATCTAGCAATTTATGTCGTGCAGGTTCATTGGAGTAATGTAATTTAAGGTTGTTCAAAATCCCTTCTTGCTTTACTTCAATGTTTGGCTTATTAAACATCGTTGCCAATTTTTGCAATTCTTCTTCTTTTAGAATACGATCCACAACTACTATCGCATTGTCCAAATCACCCCCTTTAATTAAATTATTATTGTGCAAATATTCTATCTCATGCAAAAAGCAAAAAGTTCGGCAAGGCGCAATTTCTTTCTTAAAACTTTTTAATCCTTTCAAGTAGGCATGCTGCGTACCTAATACATTCGAATTAAAATCTATCATGGTGGTCACTTTATATTCCGGACTTGGTGTAACAACCATCTCTACATTTTTCTCATCGTCGGTAAACGCAATATTGGTATCGATAGAAAAATAAATTTTCTTGGCATCTTGTTCTACGATGCCCACTCTTTCGATGGCATTTACAAAGGCAATGGCACTACCATCCATAATCGGAATTTCTTCTGCTGTTAATTGTATCAAAGCATTGTCTACTTCCATGCCCACAAGTGCAGCTAAAATATGTTCAACAGTAGCTACGCGCGCACCATTTTGTTCTAGTGTAGTACCACGGGCTGTATCTACCACAAAGTCTACATCTGCTTTGATGATGGGTTCATTTGGTAAATCTGTTCGTTGAAATTTATAGCCATGACCTGCTGCTGCTGGTCTTACAGTCATAACGGATCGAATGCCTGAATGTAATCCGACACCATCTATAACGAACTCACTTTTCAGCGTATGTTGATTTGTATATTGCATGCTCATTTCTTTTTTTGTAAAATAGTAATCTTATTTATTGCTTAGTTCCTGAACCTTTTTTTCCAGTTGATTTATTTGTTTAAGTAAATCTGGCAATTGGCGAAACAATACTTGACTTTTTAAACTTAATTTGTAATCGAAAGCAGGTGAACCAGTCAATGAAGTATTGGGTTCTTTCACTTCTTTAGCAATACCGCTTTGTGCATTAATTTTTGTGCCATCCGCAATTTTAATATGTCCTATGATTCCGGCCTGACCACCAATCATACAATATTTGCCAACCTTCGTACTTCCCGATATGCCTGCTTGCGCTGCTACTACAGTATTCTCACCTATTTCCACATTATGCGCCAACTGTATTAGGTTATCCAATTTAACGCCTTTACGAATATACGTAGAGCCCATTGTTGCTCTGTCTATGGTACAATTTGCACCAATCTCTACATGGTCTTCTACCACCACATTCCCTATTTGTGGTATTTTTTGAAAACTTCCATTTTCAAAAGCAAAACCAAAGCCATCACTTCCAATCACTGTTCCTGCATGAATGATGACATGACTTCCAATGACACAATCTTTGTAAATTTTAACGCCGGCATGTATTACAGTACCTTCTCCAATTTTAACATTATCTCCAATAAAACAATTCGGAAATATTTGGACTTGCGCCGCTATTTGGGCATTCTCGCCGATGTAAGAAAACGCACCGACATAAATTTTTTCCGCTAATGTTGCCGTACTTGCTACAAAAGAAGGTTGTTCAATAATATCTTTTGCAGTCTTGCTGGTTATTTCTTGATAAGTTTTTAATAATAAAGCAAAAGCTGCATAAGCATCCTTTACTTTAATCATGGTGGCTTGCACTTCTTTTTTCAAAGACAAACTGGCATTCACAATAATGACAGATGCCTCCGCAGTATATAAATATTCTTCATATTTAGCATTTGCCAAAAAACATAAATCCCCAGTTTTACTTTCTTCAATTTTCGCAAATGAATGAACCATTGCATTTGGGTCACCTACTACCTCACCATGTACTACTGTGGCTATTTGTTGAGCCGTAAATTTCATAGAATTTTTAATTTTTAACTAAGGGAGCAAATGTACTCTTTTTTTATGGGTACTAAAAGCCCATCGCTAATTAAGGTATTTTCCACTTGGGAAATTTCTTTTACCTCCCCATTTTTAAATATAATTTTTATATTTTCAGCACCGGCATTGTATGCTCTGTTTGAAGCCACATCATTCATAAAATAGTAAGGAATTTCATGTTCTGTCAAATTATATTTTTGCATACAAGCCGTCCGTTTTTCGTTTATCTTATCCATGCTTTCATCTTTAAAAAAATGGACTTTCAGTAATTTTCTATTTGAGAGTCGAGTACATAAATCAGCAAGAATTTTATCCTCATCTTCTTGCCACACCTTCACAGAACTGATGATATCACTGTCGTCTAATCGCAAAAATTGGATGAGGTTATTGTCATTGGAAGCAAAGTCTTCGGTAGAAAGCGAATGTTGCAAAAAGAACTGTAAAGATGGGGTTGCAAATAAATTTCTGCCTTGTTTACTCAATATTTTGGCACGTTTTAAAATATTGACCAACATGAGCTCTGAACTTAAAACAGTTTTATGTAAATAGACTTGCCAATACATTAATCTTCTGGCGATTAAAAATTTTTCAATCGAATGAATTCCTTTTTCCTCCACCACTAATTCATCGTTGTGTACTGTCAACATTTTTAATATTCGATCATAGCCAATTACCCCTTCAGACACACCCGTAAAAAAACTATCTCTCGCTAAATAATCCATTCGATCTACATCCAATTGACTACTCACCAATTGATGCAAGAATTTTTTTGGATATTTATTAGTAAAAATTTCAATTGCCAAACTCAGTTGTCCTTGCATTTCTGCATTTAATTTTTGCATAATCAGTAAGGACAATTCTTCATGATGCACATCCACCAAAGTATGCTCGAGTGCATGAGAGTAAGGTCCATGACCAATATCATGCAGAAGGATGGCAATTAATGCACCTTGCTTTTCCGATTCAGTGATCTCTATTCCTTTTTGCTTTAATTCCGAAATGGCAATTTGCATGAGATGGTAAGCGCCTAATGAATGATGCAAGCGAGTGTGCACAGCACCTGGATACACTAAATACGCAAGTGCCATTTGTTTAATTCTTCTCAAACGTTGATAAAAAGGATGAGCAATAAGGGCGTACACAAGTTCATCATCCATTGTGATAAAACCATGTACAGGATCATTAATTATTTTACGCAAGGTAGCCATTTGAATCGACGAAAATAAACTATATTGACAAGAGAGTCCTTATAATTCTTCTGAATTATGGGTTATGTGCGGTCTGAATTTTTTTATTTCGCTTGACCGTTTTATGCGAATAGTCTTTAGACAAAACGCTAATATTTCCATCTACTTCTAAAATTGCAAGATCCACTTCACGCACATCCTTGACTCCATGTTCCCGTATGGCTTGCTCTAATTCTTCACGTGTAATAGAAGACGATTTTAGATTTTCTTGTTGTACTATACCTTCATGAATTAAGATGATTTTATCCCCTTGGGCAATAACACTAAAGCGTGGGAATTTTCTAAATACAAACTTCAAAATAGAATTAGCAACAAATAATCCAGTGGCGGCAACAAGGCCTCCTTGCAAGGTTGTATTATCGCCGACCATTGCATTTTGTACACTATTACTGATTAGTAAAATAAATACCAAGTCAACAATAGAAAGTTGCGATAATTCTTTTTTACCAAAAATTCGGATGGCAAGTATAATAAATAAATAAACCGCTATTGACTTTAAAGCAATCCAGCATAATGGTAAAATAGTTATCATGAGGATTTGATTTAATCAATAATCCAACTGAACTTTAAATCTCTAGTAGGAGTTGGCATTCGATCCGCAATTCGAGTTAATCTATCAGGAAGTGCCATTACATAATCTCTTGCCTTCTCGCCATTTTCTTTCAAGTTGGTGAGTCCATCAATTTTCCACTCGTCAATTAATTCTCTCAAAATGTTGACATAATCAATTGGGGTATATACTCCTAGACGAAGTGCCGCATCAGAAAAATTAGAGAAGCTATTTAGTCTTTCATTTAGCTCACGAAGATATTGCGCAGGCATTACGATTTTTTTTCGCATCATATCTTCAAAAGCCAACATCATTTCATTGGTATCTAATTCAAATATTTTACCAACGAAAGTTTTATATGCATTTGCATGTCGCGCTTCATCGGCAGCCACCAGTCCACATATTTTGGATAAGACAGTATTGCCACTTTTTCTTGCTAATGTAGCTACACGACGATGTGAAATGTTTGTTGCTAATTCTTGAAAGCTAGTATACATGAAGGTTCTATAGGGATCGTTTTTCGTATCTAAGTTAAAACCATCTGCAATTAAAAATTGCGTAGAGACTTCAAATTTTGGCATATCAATTCGTCCGCATAAATAAAGGAATCTATTCAATACATCGCCATGTCTATTTTCTTCGGCAGTCCAAGCGCGTATCCATTTCATCCATCCGCCATTTTCATTTTGCTTTATACCATCCAGTGCACCTAGCCAAGTTTCATACGTTGGTAGTGCTTCTTCTGTAATGGTATCGCCAACCAATACAGCAAGCAAGTCATAATCCATATTTTCGGCTTGACCTTGAATAGTTTTTATATCTTCAAAAAAAGATTCTGTATGAGAAGCAGGAAGCAAATCGCCAGGTTGCCAATTTGTTTCAATGGAATTAAGAAATTTAGAACCTACTGTGTTTACATCATTTTCTAAAAATAGCATTACTTCTTGTCTGGTAAGTGTTATCGCTGGATTCATGTATTTGTACTTGATGCGAATATAATAGGCAAATCTTGTATTTCTAAGAAGTACATCTATATAATCTGAATATATGATTTAAATCATGAAACTTAATTGCGGTTTGTAGGCAAAAAATATTTGTTTAGCGAAGGGCTATGCCCATCGCTATTAGATGTCACCCTTTCAGGGCTTGGCTTTCGACTATCTACTAACTACTTTTTACTTTCTACTTACCCCCCCTACAAACTCGGATCCAATTTCGACTTATACTTTTCCATCACTTTTTTTAGCTTTTCGGCTTGTGCATTATACTCTTCTGTGATGGCTTCTATGGCTTTTAATTGGGTATCGTTGGGCGTAGTTTCCATGCCACAAAAGTTGCTATACAATTGGGATAATTTTTCACGTATTCTTTCTTCATCTGCGAAAATAGAAGTTTGTTTTGTTGCCATTAATTCGGCTCTGATTTTTTCCAAATCCGCGTTGAATGCTTTATTGGTAATATCCGTTGTATCTTTTTTGGTTCGGGCTTGGTATTTAGAAATCGTATCGACAGAATTACTTAGTTTGGTATACAACTGTTGCAACTCCATGCTTTTATCATACACCAATTTTCTGTTGGCTTCACTCAAGTCTGCATTTTTTGTATCATGCACACAATTGACTGTATTGTTAAATACTTGGTCTTTTACTTTGATGCGGATGGTATACTTTCCTGGCAAAACCATTGGTGCTGTAAATCCTGCACCATCCATTTTGGTACTACCAGCAGCTACTTTTGGTGGCGTACCACGCATGTTCCAAAATACTTTATTGATTCCTTTGCGTTTAGTGCCTGGTATGGTTTGTAGCAATTTACCTGCTGCATCTAAAATTTCAATTTCTACTTTACCAGTGCTTAATCTTTCTTTCAAATAATAATCAATCGTTGGAATAGATGACGGATTGCCCGTTCCCCAGCCACCCGAAATTTCCGTTCCACCCCAACCAAATCGTCCATTGTTGAGCACCATATCTGGCATTGGAAATACATATACATCTTTGTCCCAAATCTCACTGGTCAAGTTGCGCATGGCACGGATGTCATCTAATATCATAATACCTCTTCCATGCGTTGCAATGATCAAATCGTTGGTTTTTGGATTTATTTTTATATCTCTTACAAGTGCGTAATCCGGAATATTATTTTTCATTCTGAACCAATTGTCACCACCATCTAATGTGGCAAATAATCCCATTTCCGTACCAAGAAATAATAATTTTTTATTCACTACATCCTCGCATATTTTATGAGAGAAACCTGTGAATTCTTTGCTCTGTATTCTTGTCCATGTTTTACCCAAATCGGTACTCTTACCTAAGTAAGTTGCATGATCGCCATACATATGATTTTCAAAAGTGGCATACACAGTATTCTTATCAAAATGCGATGGTTCTATGCTACTCACCCAAGCACCAGCAGCAATGCCGCTTTTAGCAATATTGGCTGTTACATTATTCCAGCTTGTACCACCATTGTTTGAATACTGAACATTGCCATCATCCGTTCCAACCCAAATCAAATTTTCATCCAAAGGACTTTCCGCTACGGTAAAAATAGTACAATGATTTTCAGCGCTCGTATTATCCGCACTCAAACCTCCGCTATCTTCTTGCTTTTGTTTTTCTTTATTATCTGTTGTCAAGTCATTCGAAATTCGTTTCCATGTCCTGCCTTGGTTTGTTGATTTATATAAATATTGCGCACCGACATACATATTTTTTGGATTCTTACTACCGAGTACTATTGGTGTATTCCAATTCCAACGAAGCTTCTCTTCTGTCTTGGTTTGTTTAGGTTGTATGTCTTCGGCTTTCATGGTTGTCATATCGATACGTCCCATATTTCCACCTTGATATTCTGCATAGGCTGTCTTCCCATCTTCATCGGGTTGCGTCCAAAATCCATCACCACCATACAATCGATTCCAACTGCCATTATTCACGCCTCCAGGTGCTGCACTTGGTGCTCTCCAACTGCCATTATCTTGCAAACCACCATATACATTGTATGGATCGTGGTTATCAAATGACACATGGTAAAATTGTCCAACTGGCAAACCATGATTAAAAATCCAAGTTGCTCCTTTATCCAAACTGGTATAAATTCCACCATCGGTTCCTACATACATAATGTCGGTATTGTTCGGGTTGATCCATAAGGCATGCATATCGCTATGCACCCAACCGCCATCACCACTCGCTCCAGAAAAGGAATAACCACCATCACTTGAATAAGAAAATTCAAAGGCTGGACGATACACTCTTTTTGCGTCTTTTGGATCAAAAACAATGGTACTAAAATAAAATGGTCGTGCACAAACATTCATGGTTGCACTTTGGTTTTTCCATGTATCGCCACCATCTTCCGAAATATATAAACCAGTATTTTTACTCTCTACAATGGCCAACATTTTTTTAGGATCACTCGGTGCTAATGCCATGGCAATTCGCCCAAATGGTTTTGCTGGAAGCCCATTGCTTATTTCTTTCCAGGTAGCTCCACCATCTATACTTTTAAAGAAACCACTTCCTTCTCCACCAGAATTAAAACTAAAAGGCAAACGTCTAAACTGCCACATCGAAGCAAATAAAATATTTGGATTGTTTGGATCAATGAGGATATCCGCACAACCGGTTTTCTCATCTTTGTATAAAATTTTCTCCCATGAATTTCCCCCATCGGAAGACTTATACAAACCTCTATGTTTACTATCACTCCATAACGGACCTGGTACGGCTACATAAATAATATCAGGATTGGTAGGGTGAATAATAATTTTAGAAATATGTTCGGTACTATCCAAACCAATCATTTTCCAATTGTCGCCTGCATCTGTAGATTTGTATAAACCATTCCCAATGGAAACAGAATTACGCATATTACTCTCGCCAGTTCCTACAAATACAATATTTGGATTTTTAGGATTCACTGCAATTGCGCCAATGGATTGACAATATTTATCAAACATTGATTTATACGAAGCGCCTGCATTTGTCGATTTCCAAACACCGCCACCAGCAGTACCTACATACAATATTTTACTATCAGTGGGCACGCCTACAATGGCTGAAATACGACCACTCATGGTCCCTGGACCTAATTGTCGGGCTTCTAAAGTACCGAGCATACCAGCATTAATTTGTTGTTGCGCATGCAAATGAAACGTGCATAACAAGCAAAGGAGGACTAAACTATTTTTCATGTAAAATTTATTTTTTATTTATCAGATAGAGTTAGGCTTAATATTATTTTGTTTGAGTATCTACATTTTTAACTATACAAAATTCTCTTTAAAAACTTGGGGCGGCACACACGCTTTTCGTTCCAATCTTTTTGCGGCTGCGCCGACAAAAAGGATTTCCACTGCAATCGTTGCCGCAATACAGTCAACAAAAAAGCTGGAGATTCTCATTCATTCTAAGTATTACCAATCAAAAAAGAGTAAAAAAAAGGCTTGAACTTTTGCCAAACCTTTCTTACTATTTCTTGCTATTGTCTATTTCATTTTTGGTACAAAAATCGATTCATCAATTGTCGAGTTGATGGTCACTTTTGTAATTTCTATTTCACCATTATCGCCGCCCATACTCATTGGATATACTATACCTTCATCCAATTTTTTGTAGTTGCTAAATGTGCTACTGTTTTCCACTTCCTTACCATCTGCTTTTATTTTTGCTGATGATTTGAGGATATAATAATTTGTTGCGTCTAACCAGAAAGTGGTTTCTTGTCCGTCCTTATCTGTCAATTTCATTTTGAAACAATCGGTTCCTTCCAAATCATCTTTGCCGATATACTCTAATTTTTTGCCCTTATCTTGATAGCTCAAAAATTCATCTGCTACCAATAATTGATCTTGTGATGTTTTTAATTCATCTGCAGTCATAGGTTCAGGTTTTGTTTGTCCAGCAAATGGCATAAAATTCCAACCTTCTTTATTCGTAATAATGGAGTATCCATCCATACCCATTACTGAAATATCCATGCGCATTGCTTTTTTATCCACCATAGTTCTAGTCACTTTTATTTCAGCACCTTGTGCTTTAATGTTAGCTTCCATCACTACAGATTTTACCTTCTTCCAATTTTCTGCACCACCAATAGCCGTGATATGTTTGGCAACTATTTCTTCGGCAGTTTGTGCAAATGCAGATAACATGCTACATGCAACTACAAGTGTTAAAATAATTTTTTTCATGTTTCGTTTTTTTTATGAGGGTAAAAGTAAATATTTATTCTAAAAATTTTGGAATTAATGATGAAAGGTAAAAAAGAAGTGGGTAAGGAGTAATTAGTAGTTAGTAATGAGTAGTTTATCGAAAGTAAAAAGTATAAAGTCGTAAGGCGTAAGGCATAAGGCGTAAGTAGTAAGTAAAAGTCGAAAGACTTAAGGATTAAGGGAAAATATTGTAGGGTAACAGAACGAGATGTCTGTTTTTTAAAATCCCGAAGGGATTTAATATGAATAAGAATGAAATAATGAACGGTGATAAAATCCCGTAGGGATGAAATGATTATAGAAATGACATGATAATAAAACCAAACAATTAACGGTGACAAAATCCAGAAGGGATTTAATATGAATAGGAATGAAATAATGAACGGTGACAAAATCCCGAAGGGATTTAATATGAATAGAAATGAAACAATCAACGGTGATAAAATCCCGAAGGGATGACATGATAATATGAATGAAACAATCAACGGTGATAAAATCCCGAAGGGATGAAATGATAATATGAATGAAACAATCAACGGTGATAAAATCCCGAAGGGATGAAATGATTATAGAAATGACATGATGATAAAAACAAACAATTAACGGTGACAAAATCCCGAAGGGATTTAATATGAATAGGAATGAAATAATGAACGGTGATAAAATCCCGAAGGGATGAAATATGAATAGGAATGCAATAAGTATTGGTTTGAATCCCGCTGGGATTAAATGTGAATAGGAATGAAATAATTATTGCGATGATATAAATATTTGCAGAAATCCGAGACGGTTTTGAAAACCTTCTTGGATTAATTATACGAAAAAGTTTCTTTGTTGTCTGTATTGCGGCAACGATTGAGTGAAAATCCTTTTTGCTGGCTCTGCAGCAAAAAGATTGGAAGGAAAGCGTGTCCGCCGCCCAAATAATTTTCAGACTATTTTTTAATCAACCACACCCTTTTAGATTCGACATTTTTTATTCATATTACAATAAAATATTCCGTCATTTTGTCCTAAAACAAATGCTTGGCAAAAAATTTGCCGATGCTTGTTTGCAAACTAAAAAAATACGAAATACCTATGTCTAATACAGAAAACTTGCCTTTGCAAGAACAAGAACCTATACAAGAATCATCGATTGAAGAGAATATGGCAGATGCTGTCGCATCTCCTGACCAAACTGTCACAGAAACAGAACTAGAGAAAGCAGTACGCGAGGCAGCCGAATGGAAAGATAAATTCATGCGTCTTTTCGCCGAATTTGACAATTATAAAAAGCGTTCCTTTAAAGAAAAAATGGAAACGATTCAAACTGCTGGCAAAGAAATCATTTTGAGTATGCTTGAAGTCATTGACGATAGCGAAAGAGCAGAGAAACAAATGGAAACCGCCACGGATATGCAAGCGGTGAAAGACGGGATGCAATTGGTGTTCAACAAATTAAAATCTACATTGACGCACAAAGGCCTTCAATCCTTCGACAGCATAGGGCATGAATTTGATGTAGAAAAACATGAAGCTATAACAGAAATTCCAGCACCTACTCCCGATATGGAAGGAAAAGTAATAGACCAAGTGCAAAAAGGTTATTTACTCAACGACAAATTGATACGCCATGCTAAAGTGGTAGTGGGAAAAACTTCGAACGACTGAACGAAAATATTTGGCAATAAATTTAAAACGCCGAATATCTTTCGAAAAAAATAAATACATCATCCTCTCCTAAACTACCTTTTAGGTGAACGAAAAAAAATAAAATGAAAAGAGATTTCTATGAAATATTAGGGGTTAGCAAAAGTGCTTCCGCTGACGAAATAAAAAAAGCTTACCGTAAAACCGCTATGCAATATCATCCAGACAGAAACCCTGGTGATAAAGCTTCTGAAGAAAAATTTAAGGAAGCTGCCGAGGCTTATGAAGTGCTAAGTGACGAAAGCAAAAAACAACGTTATGATCAATATGGTCATGCTGGTTTAGGCGGTGCTGCTGGCGGTGGTAATCATGGTGGATTTGGCGGCGGCGGTATGCGCATGGAAGATATTTTTGATAACTTTGGCGATGTCTTTGGCGAAAGTTTTTTTGGTGGTCAACGCGGTGGCGGTGGCGGACAACGTAGAGGCGGTGGAGCAAGAGGTTCTAATCTGCGTGTCAAAGTAAAACTCAATTTTGAAGACATCATCAAAGGTGTTCACAAAACGATTAAAGTAAAAAAATATGTTCGTTGCGAAACCTGCACAGGTAGCGGTGCTAAAGATAAATCATCGGTTACAACATGTGGCACTTGTAAAGGAAGTGGTCAAGTTCGCAAAACAACCAATACTTTTTTAGGACAAATGCAAACAGTTGGTACTTGTCCAACTTGTAATGGCGACGGCAATCAAATTACCAATAAATGTAATTCTTGCAAAGGGGAAGGTAGAGTATATGGTGAAGAAACCATTCAAATTGATATTCCGGCTGGTGTGCAAGAAGGAATGCAATTGAGCGTAAATGGGAAAGGTAATGTTGGCGAACGCAATGGTTATCCAGGCGATTTGTTGGTTGTAATTGAAGAAGAAAAACATGCGGAATTGATTCGAGAAGGATTGAATGTTTTGTATGAATTACATATTTCATTTCCGGATGCAGCCATTGGTAAAGAAGTAGAAATACCAACCATAGGTGGCAAAGCAAAAATTAAAATACAACCAGGCACACATGCTGGAAAAATATTGCGATTGAAAGGAAAAGGATTTCCGAGTGTAAATAGTTATGAAAAAGGAGACCAATTGATCAATATCAATGTATGGACTCCACAGCATTTAACAGCAGATGAAAAAGCGATGTTGGATAAACTAAATGCTTCACCAAACTTTACGCCGAATGCCTCTAAAAGTGATAAGAGTTTCTTTGATAAAATAAGAGAAGCGTTTAGTTAGGGATTTGGGGATACTTCGGCTACGCTCAGTATCCAGTTATACTTCGGCTACGCTCAGTATCCAGTTATACTTTGGTTGCGCTCAGTATCCAGTTATACTTTGGTTGCGCTCAGTATCCAGTTATACTTCGGCTAAGCTCAGTATCCAGTTATACTTCGACTGCGCTCAGTATCCAGTTATACTTCGGCTACGCTCAGTATCCAGTTATACTTCGGCTAAGCTCAGTATCCAGTTATACTTCGGCTACGCTCAGTATCCAGTTATACTTCGACTGCGCTTAGTATCCAGTTATACTTCGGCTACGCTCAGTATCCAGTTATACTTTGGTTGCGCTCAGTATCCAGTTATACTTTGGTTGCGCTTAGTATCCAGTTATACTTCGGCTACGCTCAGTATCCAGTTATACTTTGGTTGCGCTCAGTATCCAGTTATACTTTGGTTGCGCTCAGTATCCAATTCCTCGCGGATCTAAAATAAAAAAATAATGTTCTACGAAACGTCTTTCGTTTCGTAGTTTTATTCTGTTGCTTTCAGCAATTTTTACGAAATGATGATTAAGAGAAATCGACGCTTTGACTTATGCTTCGTCTGCGCTCAGTACGGGTTTAAAATCGGCAGTACTAAAGTTGTATACAAGCTTCAAAAAGAACTTGCTCAATAAATATTAATATCTAAATTTGAAGAAATAAATTGAACATGAATCAAACAGAAATAAAACAGGAAATCCAAACCCAATTAGATTCAACAAATGATGATACAATATTGGAGATTGTTTATGACATTTTGCAAAACGGATTACCAATTTCAGACGATATACTAAATAGCAAATCGCTTAAGGCTTCTATTGATAGAGGCTTGCAGGATATAAAGCATGGTAGACTTATTAGTGACGAAAAGGCAAATAAAGAAATTGACGAATGGTTAAACAAATAAGATGGACAGAAGGCGCGCAATTTGACAGAAAGGAAATATTTCAATATTGGAACGCTAGGAACAAAACAAATAATTATAGCAAAAAATTAAATCAACTTTTTAAAGATAACATTAAATTGCTTCAAAAACACCCCTCAATGGGGCGTCTTATGAATAGAGATAATATTCGATTAAGCGTAGTAAGAGATTATCTTTTAGTTTATCAAGATTTTGAAGATGAAATTATTATTATTAGCATTTGGGATAGTAGACAAAATCCTGAGAAATTAATTGACAGAATAACCTAACCAATCATTTGCCTAATCACTAAATATATTTGAGTGCATTCGACCAAGTGCTGACCATTTTACACTTCCTCCAAATCCTTCCACCAATGGGAAAATTTTTGTTCTTCTTTTAGATACACTGCTTCACCTATCATCGGCGTAAGAATATGTAAATTTTCTTTTTCATTATTTTCTGTGATGAGTCGTAAAGGCTCATCCCAAGCATGACTGCCCAATACAAATTTGGAAGAGTGCACAGGCAAAATCTTTTTGGCTTGCAATTCTTTAGCAGCTTGTAGAATTTCATTTGGCAATAAATGGATATAACGCCACTTGCGGTCATACTGCCCATTTTCTAGTATTGCAATATCAAATGGTCCGAAGGATTTTCCGATGTCGGCAAAGTGCTTATCATAGCCGCTATCCCCACCAATAAATATTCGCATGCTTGGCGTTTGCAAAACATAAGACATCCAAAGTGATTTATTTCGTCGTAAACCTCTACCCGAAAAATGTCTCGCACTTACAGTATGCACGATAAAATTATTGTCTAATTCTATCTTCTCATGCCAATCCTTTTCTATAATACTATTTGCGTCATAACCCCAATGTTCCAAGTGTTGCCCTACACCAAGTCCACATATAACTTGCTTAATTTTAGGTTTCAATTTTTTGACGGTATCATAATCCAAATGATCCCAATGATCGTGCGAAATAAAAAGATAATCGATAGTGGGCATGTCCTTCACATAGTAATCATTCGTTCCAGGAAATGCTTTTGTACCAAATGGCAATGGCGTTGCGGCACCACTAAATACTGGATCTACTAATATTCGCTTTCCATCTACTTGCATAAAATAAGAGGAATGTCCAAACCAAACTAATACATTGTTTGTGCTATCTAGATCTAATAAATTGGTTTTTACAGATGGAATGATAGTACTAGGATATACTCTCACTTTCTTGTCGAAAAAAAACTCCTTCAACAATTCGTAATAACTTACACCTTCTGTCAAATCTGGTGTGAGACTAATATTTTTGAAAGCATTGTTTTTATAATTTGGTGATTGCTTCAATTTCTCCAATCGCTTTCCACTTGGTAATTTTCCAAATTTTTCTTGTTGTAAAAAGACAAATACGAGTAAAACAAAAAGGCATAGGATAATCAAAAATAAGTACATGTATTTCTTATTAAAACGAACAATTTATTTTTTCCCTATCCAATATAATAGGGCGAAATCATCAGATAAACTACTACCCCAGTGATGGCAACATACAACCAAATTGGGTATGTATATCGCACTAGTTTTTTATGTTGTGGTATCTCACCAATCAAAGCGCGATAAGCACTGTACAACACAAATGGCATGACTATTCCAGCCAATGTAATATGTGTACTGATGATAAAATAATATACATACCGTATCATTCCTACAGCTACTTTTTCACCATCACTTACTAGTCCATCATGATTCATATCGCCATAATGCGTCTCGCCGGTAAGCAGATGATGCGCTATATAAAACACCAAAAACAAAATGGACAATACCATGGCAGAGAGCATTGTTTTTTTATGTGCTGCAATATTTTTTTGCTTCACAAAAATCAATGCTACAATTAACAAAATGGACACCATGCTATTAACCCCAGCACTTAACATCGCAAAAATATGCGGGTTAAATCCGAGTTGCATTGGCAATGTCATTTTATCTAAAATAACTACGGCAGCAAATACAATTGCTGAAAATATCCAAATAAGGATGTGTGCTTTTTTATCATTTTTCATCATACTGTTACTACTATTTAATTATTTTTTTCATGAAATCTATTTTTCTCCAACATGAGATACGCCGCATCTTCTGCGCATAAACGAACTTTATCGGAATCCAATCCATTATATAACCCACGTACATTTCTATATTTATCAATCAAGATAATTTGTTCAGGATGTATAAAATCATTTACACCACCATCTCCTTTTTGCAAATCTAATTTAAGTTCATTGCGGGCATAATTATAAATTGCCTTTTTATCTCCTGTCAAGAAAAACCATTTATCATGATTGGCAACCATTTTATCGGCATACTCACGCAAGCGTAAAACACTGTCTGTTGTTGGATCTACAGAGATAGACAAAAATTGAATCGAGCTGTCGTTTTTAAGAAATGCCTTATTCAACAATTTCATATTTTTAGAAAGCACTGGGCAAACCGTTGTGCAAGAAGTAAAGAAAAAATTGAGAATTAAAATTTTCCCTTTTAATGTTTCGTTTAGGCTCACCGTATCATGCAATTGGTTAACCAATGTAATATCTTGCACTGTATGAAAGCTCGTATCGTATTTCATTTTCCCATCAGCCAACGCACTATCTATCTTATCAATACCATAAAAGTAAGGCAATTTAACATGTCCATTATGACCGCCAATTTTAAGATAATAATAGGCGCCAAGAGGAACAAATAAACTTAGTAGGCCACCCAATAATATACTCTTTACACGACCCGATTTTTTCATGGCGCAAATGTATATACAGAAATTGATAGAGGCTAAATAATTATGGAAGAAATATGTAATTTTAAAAATGCTCTGCTAAAAATGTAATTCAAAAAAACTTAGATGATTCAAACCTATAAGGTTTTTGAAACCTTATAAGGTTTAGTCAGCGTTGTGCCTCAATCCATTGTGATGTTTGCACTTCAGCACCTATCCAACAAATAATAAAGGTTGCGGCTGAGTTTTTACTAAATAGTTTTCATTTTAAAATTCATGTACAACATTTTTACTTTAGCCATTTTAATATCCATCTAATCCACTTAATTTCGCCGCTGTGACCAAAGATGAATTTCAACGTATTGCAGCGGCTGTGCCTATCAAGCCCGGTATTTATAAATATTATAATGCCGAGGATAAAATAATTTATGTAGGCAAGGCAAAGCATTTACGTAAAAGAGTATCTTCTTATTTTAGTAAAGTAAGCGATAGTTACAAAACGCAAAAATTAGTTTCTGAAATTGTTCGTATGGAATTTACCATTGTCGATTCCGAACAAGATGCTTTATTACTTGAAAATTCGCTGATCAAACAATATCAACCAAAGTACAATTTGATGTTGAAAGATGACCGTTCCTACCCGCATGTGGTAATTAAAAATGAAACTTTCCCGAGAATTTTTCTCACAAGAAAAATGATAAAAGATGGTTCTGAATATTTGGGACCTTATACCTCTGTCGAACAAGTTCGTTTGCTATTGGATTTTGTCAAACAAACGATTCCACTTCGAAATTGTACTTTGAATTTGAGTAAAAAAAATATTGAACAAGGTAAATTTAAAGCGTGTTTAGAATACCATATTGGCAACTGCAAAGCCCCATGTATTGGGCTACAGAGCCAAGAAGATTATGATTGGCATGTGCAACAAGTACGTGAAATATTTAAAGGAAAGTTAGGCGAAATTACGAAGCACCTCAAACAAGAAATGATGGAATATGCATCAAATTTACAATTTGAGAAAGCGGCAATAGTCAAAAAGAAATTAGAATATATCAGCCAATACCAAAGTAAATCCATCATTGTCAATCGCAAAATTGACAATGTAGATATTGCCACTATTCTATCCAATGAAGACATGGCTTATGTCAATTTTATGATGGTGGTTCAAGGCAGTATTATTCAAACACATACCGTAGCGATTGAAAAAAAATTAGATGAATCGGACGAAGAAATTTTGCCTCTTGCAATATATCAATTACGTCAAAAATTCAAAAGCAGTAGTCGTGAAATTATTGTCCCAATGCCCTTCGAATTTGATCCGCAAATCACACTGACCATTCCAAGATTGGGTGATAAAAAAAAGTTGTTGGAGTTGAGTTTACAAAACGCGAATTATTTTATTCAAGAACAAAAACGTAAAAAAACTTTATTGTTGAGTGAAGCAAATGCTGAAGACAATAATCGAATTTTATTAGAACTACAACAAGGATTACAATTGTCTGAAATACCGATACATATTGAGTGTTTCGATAATTCTAATTTTCAGGGAAGCTATCCAGTAGCAGCTATGGTTTGTTTTAAAAATGGCTTGGCGGATAAAAAAGAATATCGTCATTTTCATATCAAAACTGTGGAAGGTATCAATGATTTTGCGAGCATGAAAGAGATAGTGTTCCGAAGATATAAACGGGTACTCGATGAAAAAAAACCATTGCCTCAATTGATTATTATTGATGGTGGTAAAGGACAATTAAGTTCAGCGATGGAAAGTATAAACGCTTTACAATTAAATGGAAAAGTAACTGTTGTTGGCTTAGCAAAAAATGTAGAAGAAATATTTTTTCCTGGCGATAGCGAATCCATTAAATTGAATTTCCAAAGTGATGCTTTAAATTTAGTCAAACGAATACGAGATGAAGTGCATCGTTTCGGCATTACCTTTCATCGACAAACAAGAAGCAGCGGCATCATCAAAAATGAATTAGAAAACATAGAAGGTATTGGTGAAAAAACAGCGACAGAATTACTCAAACATTTCAAATCAGTGAAACGACTAAAAGCAAGCAACGAAGCTGAAATAGCTGCTGTTGTTGGCGTTGCGAGAGCTAGGATAATTGTTGAAGGATTGAAGAATTTGGGGTAGTCTTACCTTGCACTAATGCTCTTCCTTCTATTTAGAGTATACTTTTGTACGCCATACTTCTTTCTATCAAGTTGAATCTGTTATGCAAATTCTACTTTTTTCTTTCTAACAATTTGTTTCGATTTGTTAGAAGGTTTATTATTCCTCAACTTGGAATTCTTTATGTATTCACTTATTGCAAGTTCTTCTGCTTTAGTTAAAGGGCGACTTTGAATGATAAAGTCAACACCTTTAGGTTCTTTGATGTGTCCCATAGTTATAAATTTTTAAAATATTTTTCTACCAATATTAATGAGGCTTTTGTTTCTAAAATCATTAAGTGATTTCCAAAATGGTAAGCACCTAAAGTCTTCTCATAATGTTCTATTAGTTTTGTTTTAGCGGTGAAAGACAAGAACCGATCAAATCCTCTTTGAAATGAAACCTTGCAAGCGAATGCAATTAAATTGCCAGCTATACACCTTCATAAATTTTATTTCGTCCAAGATTGAAAGGTGCGCTTTCGATCAAGTCCATATAAATGTGGTCAGATTTTATTGTAAAACTTATTAATCCTTGAATGATGTCTGGGTTATTTACTATTGTTAATTTGTAAACTTCTCTAATATTATCTTTCAGCTCTTGTTCCCAATTAAATTGCCATCCATTTTTCTTTGTTGATTGTTTTAAATCTTTTGTTGTAAAAGTTGAAACTTCAGTTTGAAAACTGTCTCCCGATACAGTATTTTGTATCGAATTAGTTAGTTTATCAATTCTAAAATCTAAATGAATTTTTGCTCCTTTTTTCACCATACAAATTTAATAAAAATAGTGTAACTTACTAATGTTGTTTTCTTTCCAATGATTCAAATAATATGCAGTACAAAAGTTTTGATGTCGAGTAGATAAGTTTATTTCATCGCAATCATACTCGAAGAAAAAAAACCTTTGCCTCATTAGAAGGCATTGGTGAAAAAACAGCAACTGAATTACTTAAACATTTTAAATCTGTGAAACGACTAAAAGCAAGCAACGAAGCTGAAATAACTGCTGTAGTTGGCGTTGCGAGAGCTAGGATAATTGTTGAAGGGTTGAAGAATTTGGCGTAGTACGCTTCAAGAAACTAAGTTGTTGGTGATAACACCAACAACGGCGGAATATTTTCCTTTCCTTCAATATCTCTTTCAAAATTTGAATGCGCGTTCCCTATCGGTTAGTGTAATATTATCTGTGCAATCCTTATCATCTTCTTCATCCGTGATTCTGACAACAACGCATTCCTATTTCAATATTTTCCTTTCCTTCAATATCTCTTTCAAAATTTGAATGCGCGTTGCTCGCGTATCCATGGTCGTATCTTTTGTATTAAAATTCATGGCAAAAAAGTAGGGTTTAAAATTGCTTTCTTCTTTTTTTGTTACCACACCTATTTGTGTTTCTTTTCGTTCTACAAATCCAACGATCCAAGCAAGTATCCCATTATCATTTTGTCCAGTACCAGTTTTAAAATAGAGTTTGTAATCTGTGCTGTCTTCTTGCAACATCATGCTACGTACAATACGCATGCCTCTTTGTGCAAATGGCAATTTGTCAAAATACAATTTCTTCATCAAACCAACTTGTTCGTCGGCTGTAATTTGCAAAGTATCATTCAACCAAAACGCGTCTATTTCCGGACCAATTCTTTTGTTCCCGTATCTAACAGTGTCTAGCCACTTCTGCATATCTACACGACCAATGCGTCTTGCAATTTCTTGATAATAGGGCAAACAACTTACTTTAAAAGCTTCACGCATATTCATGTCCTTATTCCATTCTGGTCTGTGACGATCTACGCCATCCCACGGGATTACTAAATTTTCATCCAATGCAATATTCGTTTCTAAAGCCACCAATGAATTGAAAATTTTAAACGTAGAACAAGGTGAATATCGCTTGCTGCATCTTGGCAAATTATACAAATAAATTTCATCATGACTATTATCAGATAATTCAAAGCAAGCCGAATCAATGCCATGCGCTTTAAATATAGTTGCCCATTGATTTTGGGTTGAAATATTGTTACGTGAACATGAAGCTACAATCATGCTACAGAACAAAATAAGTAGAGTACTATTTTTCATTCGGCGAAGGTAATTATTCAAGATGCAATACAAGAAATCATTTTAGGAAATCTTCCCCACCAACTTTCCCATTGCCGATTCCGTAAGTCGATATACCTTCCACTCATCCATTGGTATTGCGCCCAAACTCTGGTAAAAATCAATGGCAGGTGTATTCCAGTTCAACACACTCCATTCCATTCGTCCACAATTTTCTTGCGTAGCAATCTGCACTAATTGCATCAACAAGGCTTTACCATAACCTTTGGCTCTATGTTCTGGACGAACAAATAAATCTTCAAGGTATAATCCCTTCTTGCCCAAAAAGGTAGAAAAATTATAAAAGTACAAGGCAAATCCAATTGGTATTTCTTCTTCAAAAGCAAGCAGACAATGAGCATTTTTTTCCATAAATACCTGTTGCAAAATAGATGCTGGTGTTGCTATCACATCTGCTTCCATTTTTTCATATACCGCCAATTCTTTTATAAAATCAAGAATGAGTTGTACATCCTCTTCTCTCGCCTCACGAATAAATAACTTCGACATTTAAGCGGTTTTTTTCATTTCTTCTTTGATGCCAAATCCAATGCCGCCTAACAAAATAAGTAAAATAAGAACAGAAGAAATTAAGCTAGCCGAGCCCCATTTAAAATAAATATCTGGATGAAATTTAAATTCAATTTTATGATCACCAGCTGGAATTACCAAGCCACGTAACACATAATTTGTCTTTACAATTGGTGCTTCTTTTCCGTCTATAAACGCTTTCCAGCCTAAGTTGTAGTAGACGTCTGCGAATACCGCAAAGCCATCATTTTTATTAGAGGAAGTAAAGGACAAATCATTCAAACCATATTTACTCAACTTAATATTGCTGGCGCTATCTGTAATAAATGTATTCATATTTCCTGTCCAATTTTTCTTCTGTACAATAGCAGTTTCTTTCGCACGAAATGGATTTTCTACTTTAGCAGTATCTCCTAAATTTTCCGCGTTCAATGCCACTATTTCTTGATTGGCATCATCAACTAATTTCACCTGATGTACAAACCATGCATTGCCACAAGCTTCTCTATTTTGTTGTACAGCAGGCTGACCACCTTGACCATTGAACAGAATATATTTTGTATTCAACATATCCAAAACTTGCATATTCATTTTACCACCCGACAATTGGTTATCGATTAAGTCTTGGTAAATTTCCATTTTAGCCGGATGATATCCACCCACCATTTTATGATGATAAGCGCCCATCGCATCATTGTATGGATCGCTAGTTAAATCGTACACACGATAGTAAGGATCAGGGTCTTGTAATATTTGTGTATCAATAGGTCGTGCTCGAAACTGTGCTTCAAATTCATCGCTGGTTTTGTAGTTATCACTATTCAAATAACGCATCCCAATTTGCAATAAATCTACGCTGATTAATAAACCAACTATCGCCATTGCCATAGTCATACTTAATTTCTTTTTTGCAAAAAACCATAAAGCGGCAGCCGCCATTAATATAAAGAACAAAGAACGGAACCCATCCTTCATTGCTATGGAAGATCTATCTTCTACAATGGCAGAAAATACTTTAGAACCTGCATCGTTATTTCCGCCCATCATTTGTATCAACTGTGATTTTTGTTTGTCATCATTGTCGCCTTTATAGGATAAAAACATTTTGCCACCAACACCCAATAACAAACAAAGTCCACCTGTGATTAACACTGATTTCTTCAAATAATCTAATAGTTTTTCGGTCGATAATTTTTCCGTAAAATACTCATGCAAAGCCCAAATAGCCGTTAAGCAAAATAAAAACCCAGGTATTACCATAGTCATACTTGGTGTACGAAACTTATTATACATGGGTAAATGATCAAACAAAAAATAATTGAGTGCACTGAAGTTTTTTCCCCATGACATCATAATGCCTAATACCCCAAGACTAAGTATAACCCACTTCAATTTATTGTCGATGATAAACATACCGAGAACAAAAAGCAACATAATAATAGCGCCAAAATAAACTGGTCCAGCTAAGAAAGGTTGAGGCCCCCAATAGGTTGGTGCATTCTTTGAAAACTCCTCTGCGCCTTCATCTCCAACGCCTAAGTCTTTCAAAGCTTGATACGTATTTGAGCTAGTACCAACATCTACTCTACCGCCACCACCATATAAATTTGGCACCAACAAAGTAAATGTTTCACCAATACCTTGGCTCCATTGAAATGCATAATCTTTATCCAATCCGCCATTCGTTTTCTTCTCTGCTTTTTTGCCAATGCTCAATTCACTTTGTCCACCACGCATCGTTTGTGTAGTGTATTCTTTTGTAAACATGAGTGTATCCAAACTTGGTCCGACAGAAATCAAACCAACGAACAACATGATTACACTTCCAATCGCGAAATCTTTCAATTTATTTTCCTTGAGCATTTGAATAAAGAAGCCAATTCCAAAGCCTAATAAAATGATAAATAAGTAATAATCTATTTGATACATTCCATTTGAAATCATGAGGGATAAACCCATTAAAGCAGAACCTGCTCCTATCAAGTACTTTCTTTGATACACCCAATTCATACCAGCCAGCACCAATGGCATATAGCCAATACTAAACATTTTGGTATTATGGCCTGCAGCAATAATTTGTAAATTATAAGATGCAAATGCGAATGCGATAGCTCCAATTATGGCTGCCCATCTATTGATTCGCCAACTCATCATGAGTATATAAAAACATATCATGGCGATTAAAAAGAATGGAATAGGACTTGGAATATTATCGGTCAAAAAAGCTTGAATAGGATAAATCAAATTTGTTTTACCGCGCATATAATGGGTCACCGTAGGCATACCGCCAAACATGGAATTACTCCACATCGGATTCTCCCCAGTTTTTTCATACCACGATTTTGCCTCTTGGCTCATGCCCATCCAATGCACAGTATCTCCTGCGGAAAGTTTATTGCCTTGCAAAGCTGGATAACAAAATAAAAAAGAAATAGCAATAAATATACCTATCGCAATAAAGTGTTGAACAAAGGATTTTTTCATGAATACTTTTTTGAAGGGCTAAAAATAATACATAAGTGTGTAAGACAAGCTATTTTTTCTAATGAGCTGTAGCAATCAAATTTGCCAATTGAAATCCAACTTCACTACCAATAGCGATACCCATACCTCCCATGCGAACACCAATAAATATATGTTGGCTATACTGTTGGATGATAGGTTGTTTGGATTGACCAAAAGCCATGATACCAGACCATTGCATGTCAATCTCAAATTCTTGATTTGGAATAATAAAGGAACGCAATTGCTCCACAAGATTTTGTTGTATCTCATCATTCAATGTGAGCTCCATGGTGGTTTCTTTTTCAAAATCTGTATTACGACCGCCACCAATCAATACACAACCATTATATTCTCTACAATAATAATAGCCTTGGTGAAAATGAAATATGCCTTTTAGATTTAGTCCTGCAATAGGTTTGGTAATGAGCACTTGACCACGACCAGGTACGACGTCCAATGTCGGTAATAATTGCGTTGCAAATCCATTGGTACAAATTGTCAGCGTTTTGGATTTGAATACAATTTCATCAACGGCGAAAGAATTCAAACAGACCACTTCAGCGCCATTTCCTGTATCCAAAAAAGATTGCACTAGACAACCCGTTTTTATTTCTACACCCAATGATGTAACCAATAAAATCAAATTTTTAATCATCAAGCCTGTATCAATTTGTCCTTCACAACAATTCTCGACCATGGCTTTCACCTTAGATTTATTCAAACCAAATGTTTCTATTTTTTCGTTTCGAATAATATAAGCATCCGACCCTACTTCACTTCGCAACAATTGATTGAGATAAGGCAATTGATCGATAACATGTGTGTCATCTTCAAAAAATAATTCATGGCTCCCTTCTGCTTTATATCCCATAGCTGCATGTCCTAAAATAGAACTTAATCTCGTTAAACCATTTTTTCGCAAACGAAATAAATCTACCACTTCTTGTTCGCTTCGATGCGATAAATCATCCAACAATTCACTAGGTGAACCCATACAAGCGAAACCTGCGTTGCGTGTACTTGCCCCAGTTGGCAAAAGCCCACGTTCTAGTATGAGCACAGATTGTGCAGGAAATTTTTCTTTGAGATAATAAGCGGTTGTCAAACCAACAATACCACTACCAATAATAATATGGTCGTATTGAATGAAGGCATTTCTTTCCCAAATGGATAACATGTAGTTTTATTTTATGGTAAAAAAAATCAAGACATCAGCATCAAGTTATCTATTTTTTGAAACAAAAATTCCGGCTTGTAAATACGCCAATTTTCTTCATCCAAAAAGGTAACATAATTTGTAATTCGTGCTTTCTTAAAATCATATTGTGTTTGCTCTGGAATATTAAGAGCCACTATCCAACCTCCATGATCTTTAATATCCTCCACCCATTCTTCATAATAGTCATCTCCATCGCTGTGAAAATTAAGTACATTTTCTCCGATTAAAATATATTTATAAATTCGTTTTGCAATGAGTAAATCAATGATATTTCGTTTCAAGGTTTGAATATCATTTTCGATAGCATCATTCCATTCACCAATTAATTCAATAATGGCATAATTCACTTCATAGTCAATCAATAATATTTTGATATACAATGTACGTGATCCAATCTCATCCCATTGGGGATGTATGTAATAATTGTATACTGTATTTGAAAATTCAAACTCACTATATACTCTCTGAAAGAAAGGAGATTTTTCATCTTCTTCTGCTGTATATAAATGACGCCAATTATAATATGGTTCTATATCGTGCATAAAATTTTTCCTTTATTAATGCATATTATTTTAAGATAATGCTTGTTCTAAATCGTGGATAATATCTTCCACATTTTCTATACCTACACTCATCCGAATCAGTCCATCTGTGATACCCGATTGTATGCGTAATTCACGCGCAACGCCTACATGCGTAGTACTAGCAGGATGCGAAACAAGCGTATCACAGGTACCTAGCGAAACCGCATGTGTACAGAGTTGTAGCTGGTTAATAAATTTCTTACTGGCTTCAAAACCACCTTTAATTTCGAAGCTCATCAATGCACCTGGATGGCGCATTTGCTTTTTACACAATGCATAATGTGGATGCGATTCTAATCCTAAATAATTGACAAATGCAATTGCAAGATGCGTATGCAAAAAGGCAGCTACTTTTTCTGCATTGCTACAATGACGTTGCATTCTCAACTCCAAAGTCTTCATGCCATTGATCAATAAAAAGGCATCGAAGGCGTTAGAATTTCCACCCAATAAACGAAAATGTTTCGTCACTTTGGTATTCATCCATTCTATGTCTTTTCCAATCAAAACACCACCAATTGCGGTACCATGACCATTTAGAAATTTGGTGGTGGAATGCATCACAAAATCAACACCAAATTTAAAAGGCTGTTGCAAATAAGGTGTGGCAAATGTATTGTCCACTGCCACTTTACAACCATATCGATGCGCCAATGCGGTAAGCTTTTCAATATCTACACACTGTAATGTTGGATTGGCAGGCGTTTCCAAATACATCAATCGTATGCTCTTATCCTGTTTCAAAACTTCTTCCACTGCATCCAAATTTTGCATGTCTAATAAAACAGTTTGGATGTTCAAGGCTGGAAGCACTTTATCGACCAATTCTTGTGTGCCTCCATATAAAGATAAATGTGAAATTACTTTCTCCCCAGCTTGTAGATTAGATAAAATTAAAGTAGTAATCGCAGCCATACCTGAAGCATGTAAGATTGCTTTTAATGCCAAGGGATTACCTTTGTCATCTGTAAGTCCAAAGGCTTCTAATGCGGCAATTTTATTTTCTGCTTGTTGTGTTGTTGGGCTACCGAAACGTGCATAAATATTTCCTTTTTCTTCGCCAGTAAACAATGCAATCGCATGTTCTGCACTATCTAATAAATAAGTACTAGAAGCATAGATTGGCGTAAGGTGGCTGCGGTGTTGTTCGGCTTCAAACCCGCTGTGTACGCAGCTGGAACCAAAACCTATAGGAGTATTTTCTTTCATTTTTTATATGTTGCTTGCAAATGTATTATAAGTGTGTCTTAATTCATATTGTTTGTAAAGTAGGCTAAATTAAATATTGAATAAACAAATGATTTTTTGTGTTAGATGAATTGCGGCAACGATTGAAGTGGAAATCCTTTTTGCTGTCTCTGCAGCAAAAAGATTGGAACGTAAAGACCAGATTCTGACATTTATCGTCAGAACGTGTCCGCCGTCCAAAATTTCTCATTACCTATTTAGTGTTGCCCTTAATTATTTCAAAATAACTATATATTCGCAAGCAATAAATATAATCGATTAAATTAATTCCAGAACATGGATCAACTAGCATTATTAAAAGACTTTCTCAAATTTGGTGATGGAAGTTTAAAGCGAAAAGGTAAAGAAATGTATAACCATCATCTTATAAAACCAATTCATTTTAAACAAGATAGTGAAGTACTTTTTTCATTTTCAGTGCCTAGTGCATCATCAAAAAAAACATATAATACCAGCTTAGAATTTATCAATGGAGAAGTGGAAGGAAATTGCGATTGTCCATATACGGAAGGCTATGGCAATCTTTGCAAACATCAATATGCAGCAGCTTACTTTTTACAAGACCATCAAAAAAAAGAATTAGCAAAAGGATTGCGAAAAGAATTAAACATTCTTCCACTCACTAGAGAAGCTCAGGAACAACAACATACTATTGTACTTGGAACTTATTTGAATAGAGAATTATTGACAAAATACTACAATGGCAATCTATATTCATTGGAGTCACAATCGTGGTCAACAAGAAATTGGAAACCTCCCATAGACATAACGAACAAAAAAGTTAGTTTCTATTTTGAAAATAATACATTAGTTACCATTACGCATCTAGAAACTAAAAAACTTAGGGTTGATTGTAATTGCACCCAGATTTCCTCCACAAAAATATGCGTTCATGCAGTAAAATTGTTACTGCATATCAAAATGAATCTTGGAGAATCTTTCTTTTGTCAATTTGATGACTTAACGGAATTGAAGAAACAATTATTAGCTAAACATGGAATAAGTATGGATGATGCAATTTCTACTCATGTAGTCTTTGGATATGATTATTATGGAGAATATGTTATCAAGAGCTTGCCAAAAAATTTAATTAAATCAGACAATCACTATGACTGGAATAATATTCGAAACAAACTAAATACAAACACAACGGATAGCCGCTTAAAAGAAAATTTGCCGATTGAAATTTATGATAGAATTGCTTTATTGATCACAACACATCCTCAACTTCAACCACATATAAAATTTGAAATTTTGGCTATCCGCAAAAAGAAAACTGGTGTAGGTGATGTGTATAAAAAAATAGCCATTCGGAATAAAACTTCACTGCCTTTACTGCTATCCGATTATGCAAATATTATTCCTATTTTGCAACCATTGAGTTACGATAACTTGGAGATATTAGCAAATTCTAGTTCAGTAAATTGGGATTATCTATCCTCTACGATCAAAGCCTCTTGGATTACTAAAACACGCAAAGTAATACAGCAATTAGCCAACACCACATCGTCCATTCCTCTATTTGAACAAGCTGAAAACAAAGAATATAAAGAAGTATTTATACAATCCTATTCACCAAAACTATCATTCAATCTGCATCTACAAGGAAAGTTTATAGAATTGCAAGCATTTATTTCTATCGCAGAAAACGAAAAAATAAAATTGACAGATACGCAATTTAAAAAATGGTTTATACTTCGCTATCAACAAAATTTATATCTATTAGAAGATGATATGATAGACACGATAGAGTTATTTGAAAGGGGTAATTTATTTTTTCCAATTCAAGATTTCAATAAATTATCTGTTGATATTTTAAGCGAATTAGAAAAAAAATATGAAGTGATTTATGATGAGTCTATTCAGAATCAATTGGAAGAATCACCCATTGCTATTCCTACTTGTAGAATACAATTGAGCGAATTAGGTACAGACTATTTATTAATTACACCAGAATGGAAATATGGGAACAATATCCTTGAATTCAAAGGTCCGAAATTTGTGTTTGTAGAAAATAGAATTCAACGAATAGAGAGGAATATAGAAGTTGAAAATGAGTATACAGAATGGCTGAAAAACTTACACCCTAAATTTTCAATGACCAATCAAAACTATTTTTATCTACCTTTTAAAGATGCATTAGCAGACAATTGGTATTTCGATTTTTTACAAAAAGCGCAAGAAAAAGAAATAGAATTATTAGGCGTTGAAAAATTAAAATATTTCAATTTCAATACAGCTGTTCCTACATTAAATATGAAAGTTGGAACTGGCATAGATTGGTTCGATGTAGAAATTGAAGTAGATTATAACGGACTTGTTGTTCCACTTGCAGAATTAAAAAAGGCAATTTTAAATCAACAAAAATATATCCCATTAGCAGATGGTTCCTTGGGCGTAATACCACCAGAATGGATTTTGAAATACAGTTATCTTTTTAAAAGTGGAAAATGGAAAGACAATAAATTACAAGTTTCAAAATTTCAGTGGACAATCATTGATGAATTGTACAACGAACTCACTGATGAAAAAATTGGCGAAGAATTAAAAAGAAAAAAAGAGTTATTACACAATATTGATAAACAAAATATTTACACTGTTCCTAAAAAAGTGAAAGCTGTTTTAAGAGACTATCAGCAGGCTGGGTTTCAATGGTTATGCACCTTAGACAGCCTAGAATGGGGTGCTTGCTTGGCAGACGATATGGGTCTAGGGAAGACTTTACAAACACTTACTTTTCTTGCTCATTTGAATGTGAAAGAAAGGCACACACATCTTATTATTTGTCCGACCTCTCTTATTTATAATTGGGAAAGTGAAATTTTAAAATTTTGCAAACACCTCAAATACCATATTCATTATGGTGCAGACAGGGATAAGGATTTTTCAAAATTCTCAAAATTCGATATCATACTTACTTCTTATGGTATGCTTCGTTCAGACATTAAGGAGTTTGCAAGCACAGAATTTAAGTATGTGATTTTGGATGAAAGTCATTCTATCAAAAACCATCAATCACTAGTCGCGAAAAGTGTAAGTGTTTTAAAATGTAAAAACAGAATTGCATTGAGCGGTACACCATTGCAAAATAATACGATGGATATTTATTCTCAAATGAATTTCTTAAATCCAGGCATGCTAGGTTCAATAGAATCTTTTAAGACAGAATTTGCAACACCAATAGACAAACATGGTGAAAAAGATAAAATAGAGATGTTGCGCAAAATTTTATTTCCATTCATGTTGCGTCGTACCAAAGAACAAGTCGCTAAAGATTTACCTGATAAAACGGAAACTATACTTTGGTGTGAAATGGAAACAGAGCAAAGAAAAATATACAATAGTTTCAAAGATTATTACCGCAAAATGGTGTTGGGAAAAATTGATGAAATAGGTATGGAAAAAAGTGGATTTTATATTTTAGAAGGCTTACTCAAACTTCGGCAAATATGCGATTCTCCAGCTATACTCAATGAAGAGGAACAATATCCAAATGAATCGGTGAAGATTGAAGAATTGATTCGTGAATTAGAAGAAAACACAGGCGAACACAAAGCATTGGTATTCTCGCAATTCGTGACTATGTTGAGTTTGATCAGAATGGAATTAGAGAAACGAGAAATTCCTTATGTCTATTTAGACGGCAGTACACCAGCCAAAGAACGTAAGAATGTAGTTGCTTCGTTTCAAGAAAAATCATCTTATCGAGTGATGCTCATTAGTTTGAAAGCAGGTGGAGTAGGACTTAATTTAACCTCTGCCGATTATGTCTATTTAGTTGACCCTTGGTGGAATCCTGCAACGGAGCAACAAGCAATAGATAGAACACATCGCATTGGACAAACCCAAAAAGTATTTGCGTATAAGATGATTTGTAAAGACAGCATCGAAGAAAAAATATTACACCTTCAAGACAAAAAGAAATCTCTTTCCGCAGATATTATTTCAGGTGAAAGCTCATTTGTAAAAAAATTGACTAGGGATGATATTCAATTCCTATTTAGTTAATCTCGAAAAATAAAATCAAAATGAGACTATAAAGTAAATTATAGGTACTACACCTTACGACTTACACCTTACGACTTACGCTTTTCGACTTATGCCTTTCGACTTATGACTTACGACTAAAAACTAACTACTTTCGACTTTCTACTTACGACTAAAAACTAACTACTTTCGACTTTCTACTTACGACTAAAAAAGCTACAACCGCCCCAAGCGTATCGAAGAGGCCATCCCAAACATCAAAGCTACGACCTATCACAAAATACATTTGGTAATATTCTATAGCAAAACCATACAACACAGATAAGAGTATGAGTAGCATGGAATAGAACTTAGTGCGTGGGCAAAATAAATACCACCGAATATAAAATACAAAGAAAAATGTAAAATGGATTATCTTATCGAAATGAGGAAATGGATGTACGCTGGGTAGATTTTTACTTGGCATAGAACACCCCCAAAATATAATGCTAGTCCATAGTATGGCAGATAGCAGTAAAAAAAATTTGTTCTGTAAAAGGTTTCGAATCATAATGAAGAAATAGATAAAAAGTGTTTTAGCTATTTCCTTTTGCTAAATAATACATTGTTGAACATTTATGTTCAACCAAAATACTATTGGCTTGCGCTTGTATCTCTTCTACCGTGACTTTATTGTAATTATCAAATTCTACATTCATCAAAGCAGCATCACCTAACAATTCATAAAATGCTAAATTATTTGCGCGACTCAGCAATCCCAAATCTTCAAAAGCAATCATACTTTCAATTTTATTTTTTGCCTTTTCTAATTCTAATGTGCTAATTTTTTCCTTCTTTATAAAATCAATTTCTTCTTGAATAGCAAGATCTGCCTCTTCTGGTTTTATATGCGGCAACATTTTTCCTTCAATCACCAATAGTCCTTTTTCTACGCTGCCAGTATGATAGCAATCTATTTGACTAAATATTTTTTTCTCTTTCACTAGTTGTTGATACAAACGCGAAGACTGTCCTCCAGATAAAACTTCAGAAATCATATCATCTGCATAGTAGGTCTTATCACGCCTTGCCGACATAGGATATGCTTTATAAATAACACTTACAGGTACATCTTTATGCAATACTAAATGGCGCGCAGTTTGTTGTATAGGTTCGTCTGCAATCTGCCGTATATAAGGTTCTCCGGGCTCAATAGGCTCAAACCATTTTTCAGAAAGTTCCTTTACTTTTTCGGTAGTAATATTTCCAGCAACACACATAATGGCATTGACAGGTCGGTAATGTTTGTAAAAAAATCTTTTAACATCCGATAATTGGGCATTCTCAATATGAGATAATTCTTTACCTATTGTCAGCCATTGATACGGATGTTGGGTGTATACCAATTCTCGCAAATATTTCCATGCATCACTATATGGTTTATTGATATAATGTTCTTTAAACTCTTCACATACTACTTTACGTTGCACATCCAAACTTTTTTCACCAAAAGCAAGTGATTGCATTCTATCACTCTCCAACCAGAATGCAGTCTCTATATTTTGCGCTGGCAATTGAATATAATAATTGGTAAGATCATTGGTTGTATAGGCATTATTCTCGCCACCAGCATTTTGTAATGGTTCATCATAATCGGGAATATGAACAGATCCGCCAAACATCAAATGTTCAAATAAATGAGCGAATCCAGTTTGTTTCGGATCTTCATCCTTAGCACCAACATCATATAAAATATTCATGGCAACCATAGGCGTACTTGGATCTTCATGAACAATTACACGCAAGCCATTTTGTAAAGTAAATTTATTAAAATTAATCATGGTCTATTTTCTATTCCTTTCTTTTTAATTCGTGAGTTTGCAAATATAGATTGCTTCATGCAAAAAGAATACAAAGAAAAATATACTGCATTCTTCATGCGAAAAGTTGCTTTATCAAATCGCATCCATAACCAATCTCTTTTATTAGAAATGTGTTGAAACACTTATCCAGCAATGTTTTCACTTTTTCCATTTTTTCATTTAGCTAAGGGCGTTGCACATTGCTATGCTATGTCGCCCTTTCAGGGTTTGCGGTACTTACGACTTATGCCTTACGACTTTCGACTTTTTACTTTCGACTTTTTACTTTTTACTTTTTACTTTCGACTAACCACTTATAAAACAATAAAGCCACTCAATCGAGTGGCTCTATCATTTAAATTTTTGTATAGATTATTGTTTTACAAACTTGCTAGAGTATGTTCCATTTTCTGTTTTAATAGAAATAGAATACATTCCTTTTGCATAAGCAGAAGTATGAATTGAAATTGTAGATAAACCAGAATTTAATTTACCTAAGTTAACTGTTTCGATAGTATTACCCATCATGTCTACAACAGAATAAGTTGTATTCATTCTTTCAGTTAAAGTCAAATCTAAATTGATAACATCCGTTGCAGGATTAGGATAAGCAACTGCTTCGATAAATTCATTCTTAGCAATAGTAGAAACACCAGCAGGATATACGTTAGTCATTTTAGCATTTAAGATTTTGCTGTTTGTACTATTTTTATCGATCAATAAAACTGCAACACGCAATTTGAATGGGTTAGTACCAGATGGCAAAGTCCATGTAAATGGATGAGAATAAGTAGTGCCTGCAATCATAGAAGCAGGTAAAGTACCAGTAGCTCCATCAAATCCACCAACGATATCTTTTGCTACAAAATCATAATACATTGTAGAAGAAGGAATAGTACCAGGAAGTGTATTGAAATTATATTCCGCATTAGCCATTGGAGTTGCATTACCTGAACCGCCTACTGCATAATAGTTGTGTTGATCCCAAGTACCACCAGCAGTGCTATGCACTCTGTCTTCAGTTACCACTAAAGCAAGACGATATTCGCCTGTTAAATTAGTTGCAGGTACAATACTTGAATTAACCGTTAATGTGGAACCAACAAGGGTTGGAGTTGGTAAATTCACAGTTGCGAAACCAAAGTCTCCAATATATTTTGAATACATAGTAAATGCATCTTTTGGATCCGCAACTTCTTTACGATCTACAACTAATGAAGGATAGCCACTGATTAATGTACCGATACCAGCATCATAAGCAGTTACTGTCATTGGATCGCCATTGTGAACAGATATAGGAACAACATCATTTGGATGTGCTTTGTAAATAGAATCCATGTAAATCATACCACGAACGCACCATCCGCACCAAGTACCTGTTGGTTCTTCCATTACTACCGAACGAGCTGGCATAAAGGAAACACCAGTTATTGTTGTAGTTAATGTATCATCTGAATGATCTGTGTCACCTGCTAATGTTACCCAAACTTTAATGTTGTGCGCACCAGCAGAAGCGATATTATATTGTGTTGTAAAAGTTGTAGAATTATAAGCAAATGAAGTTACAGAACCTGATACAGTTTGACTTACTACTGGGTTAGCTCCATCTTTATAATTAATAGTATAAGATGTCATTGCAGATAATCCAGTATTTTGAATAGTGCAAGATAAAGTTTTAAGTGAACCTACAGTTCCATAAGCACTAGCATCAGTTGCCAATGGAGATACAGCAGTCATCTTAGCACTTGTAGCTGGCAAGGTTCTTACACTGATATTATCGAAATAAGCACGATCTTTATCATTTGAATTATCATGAAATGCAATACGAATATTTTGTCCTGCATAAGCACTTAAATCAACGATACGTGTATACCAGAAAGCGTTTTCAGCACTAATACTTAACAATGGAGTAGCTGCAAAGGAAGCAGCAGTAGTTCCAGCAGTAGTAGATACTCTAATTTCGTATCCTTCTTGATAAGGAGAAGCTTCAGCAGAGGCAACATCCCAAACTAAATAATCACCATTGATTGGTGTGAAAGCTGGGGTAATTAACCAATCATCAGAAATACCTGCTGGACTATACCAAGAGGTCATACAAGCTGCTTTACCGTGTGTACCACCTGCATTGCAAGTTACAGCACCCAAAGTACCGAAATTAAAAGCACTTAAATTGGAAACAACCGTAAGACCATCACCATTAATTTGTACCCAGTTTGCTGGTAATGCTGGAGGCGTTACAGAAGTAAAATCCTCTGACCAAAGAATTTGTGCTTTAGCTACAGACAAAGATGCAATAGCTAAAAGAGAGAATAGTATTTTTTTCATTAATTATTTTTTAGAAGCCAAATGTAGTTTAAAAAATAATTAATATAAAAATTTATAAAAAATAATTGTTTTAACACAATAAATTGTACTTTGCGCTCAAATCATATTTACTATGAAAAGAATAATCCTTTCTTTATGCTTTATCGCTGTGTCCATGATAGGCTTTTCACAAGGCGTTATTTTGCATGATACTGTGCAAGTAACCATCACCAAAGATGGTGCTGCCGTGGCTTTGAACGACACAATATTTAATCCTTCAACTACAGATTCATTGTCCGTAACTTGGAGTAAGACAGATAATCTTGGTAGTTTAACTGGTTGGTCAGGTACGCAAATTTGCGATCCACAACAATGTTATAGCTATGGAATGATTAATACCAATGTGTATCATCCAAAAATTGCACCAGGCAAAAATGGTGTATTCATTGTGGATGTAAAAGCCCTTCCAACTGCTGTTAATGGTACTGCATTTGTAACCATTGCAGTAACAGCTGGAACTACAGTTGGTAATATGGTTTTCAGATATGATGCAATTCCAACAGCAGTTAAAGATTATGAAAACAATAATATCGTATCTCTTTATCCAAACCCTGCTACTAACTTTATCAATATTACATTGAATGAAAGAAAAATTTCTACCATTCATGTGTTAAATGTTATCGGTAGAAGAATTGCTAGCTTTAATGTAGATGCCAATAAATCAAATCAATTGCGTGTACCATTAGATAATGTAGCAGACGGTATTTACTTACTTCAATTTGCTGATAATTCTGGTAAAGTACTTGGCGTGCGCAGAGTAACTAAACAATAATTTCTAAATACTTTTAATTTAAAAAGGCTTTCCAATTGGTGAGCCTTTTTTATTTTTACACAAATCAAAATATGAAAATAGTTTCTTACAACCTCAATGGTATACGATCCGCAATAAGTAAAGGCTTGCTAGAATGGATAAAAGAAGATCAAGCCGATGTATATTGCTTCCAAGAATTAAAAGCGAATAAAGAGGATATAGATACCGCTGCTTTTGAAACCTTGGGCTATCATTGCCATTGGTTTTCTGCACAAAAGAAAGGATACAGTGGCGTTGGTATAATTAGCAAAATAAAACCTTCTTCCATTGAATACGGTTGTGGTTTAGAACAAGCTGATTTTGAAGGTCGAGTTTTACAAATAATGCTTGGTGATTTACGGATAGTCAATACCTACTTCCCAAGCGGTAGTAGCGGCGATGAAAGACAAGTCTATAAAATGGAATTTCTACATGACTACTTGGGTTTTCTTCAATCGAAATTAATAGACACGAATACCAAACTAATTGTTGCAGGCGATTACAATATATGTCATAAAGCCATTGATATCCATGACCCAATTGGTAACAAAAATTCAAGCGGATTTTTGCCCGAAGAAAGAGCATGGATGGATACATTTTTTGAAACAGGTATGGTGGATTCTTTTCGACATATCAATCCAAATCCACATCAATATAGTTGGTGGAGCTTTAGAGCCAACGCAAGAAATAATAACAAAGGTTGGCGCATAGATTATATCAATGTTTCTGAAAATTTAAAGTCGCAAATAGCTAATGCCGCTATATTACCTGATGTAAAACATTCCGATCATTGCCCTGTTTATCTCACATTAAAAAACAAATAATCCAACATGTATATTTATAATGTAACCATTAAAATAAACCATAACATCGAACAAGAATGGTTAAGCTGGATGCAGAACATTCATTTACAAGAAGTAATGGCAACAGGAAAATTTGATTCTTATACATTCTCCGAATTAATTGATCATCATGATGAAGAAGGTAAAACTTTTGTAGTACAATATTATACAAGCGAAAAAAATCGGTATGAAGATTATATCCAAAACCATGCACCATTATTACGTGACAAAGGCTTTGCATTATTTGGCAATCAGTTCATTGCATTTCGAAGTGTTTTGAAAGTAATTAGTAGTGAGTAATTAGTAGTTAGTAGTGAGTAAAAAGTAGATAGTATGTAAGTTGTAAGGCGTAAGGCATAAGTAGTAAGGCGTAAGGCATAAGTAGTAAGGCGTAAGGCGTAAGGCATAAGTAGTAAGGCGAAAGTCGAAAAGTTTACCATTGGAATTTGGAATTTGGAATTTGGAATTTGGAATTTGGAATTTGGAATTTGGAATTTGGAATTTGGAATTTGGAATTTAAAGATTTGGAATTTGCATTTTGGAATTTGGAATTTAAAGATTTGGAATTTCTCCTTGTTGTAACAAAATAAATTTACTGTTGATAATATGTGCAAATCCTTTGTGGGTGGGCATTTCATGAAAAAAAAAATTTTGGATTCTCATAAAACAAAGTAATTTAGCGTCTCAAATCATTTTTCACCATCAAAAAAATTAAAACACATGAACAAAGCTGAATTAATTGAAGTCATTGCAAAATCTGCAGACTGTACTAAAACTCAAGCAGGAGAAGCGCTTGACGGTTTTTGTAATGCAGTAACTGCTGCCCTTAAAAAAGGCGACAAAGTAACCCTAGTAGGTTTTGGTACTTTCTCTGTATCAAAGCGTGCTGCTCGTATTGGTCGTAATCCTCAAACAGGAAAAGAAATTAAAATCGCTGCTAAAAAAGTAGCTAAATTCAAAGCTGGAAAAGAATTGAGTACGAAGGTTGCAAAATAATTTTTGCTACCCTTACCAAAGAAAAAAACCGAGTTGTTGCTCGGTTTTTTTTATACCCCTATCTCCTCACATAATCCCATAAATCACAGAAGCAATTAGCACTTATTTTTTTCCGCAACTTCTGTGTTTATCTACTTTCTGTAAGAGAATTTTTTATGGATAAAACAATAAATGCTGCGATGGTAAAAGATTAAGTTATATATTTGTTTCCTAAACTAATTTATTTATGGGCAGAGGCGACAAAAAAACAAAACGAGGAAAAATATTCAAAGGTTCATTTGGAAAAATGAGACTTCGTTTGTCAAAAAGAAAATCAACGGAAAAGAAAGCTTAAGCTTTCTTTTTTTTATAGATTAATATAACGCATCAACATATTATAGTTCTGTTGCAAATCTAGCTCTTGCTGTTTGTCATTTGAAAACATATCTACAATAGTGTAATTATATCTTTCAAAAGTAGCGAGCACTGCCTGCAAATCTGTTTTATTCGTTTTCACGGTCACCCATTGCAATCCAAATTCATCTACCGTTTTTATATGCACACTAACAATACTAATATCATTGCTTTCACAAATTCTTGCAATTTCGGAAAGACTATAATTTCTTTCTTCCATTTCTAAAACAAAAATCCCACCAACATCTTTGATTCCTTTTTGATCAGCCATAAAAGAAAATAATCCTTCCATTGTAACGACGCCTACAAAATGATTGTGTTCGTTCACCACTGGTAATAAGGAAAGATTAAATTCTTTGACCACTTTTATAGCTTCAAATGGATGCATTTGATCTACAACTGCCGGTCTAAAATTAATAAATTCAGCATAAGACAAAGGCTCTTCTGGTGTATCCCAATCCAATAAATCATCTTCCGAAATCAATGCCAAATAATTATCCCTGTCCACTAATGGTAAATGAAATACACGATACTCATTCATCAAACTCATCGCCCTATCGCCTGTATCTAAAAGAGACAACGTTGGTAAGCCAGATGAAATTAAACTTTTAGTATTCATAGTTCTTTAAAACGTAAATATCTATTAATAAGTACAAACTAATTAAGTATGTTTTTGTAAAAAATCATTCAAGATAATATTAAATTCTCCAGGCACTTCCATCATTGGCGCATGCCCACATTTGTCTACCCAATGCAATTCAGATTGAGGCAATAATTTTTTAAATTCTTCTGCAACCATGGGTGGTGTAATGGTATCATTTTTCCCCCAAATCAAACATACAGGCTGCTTAATATTTTTTAACTCTTCGCCTAAATGATGACGAATAGCTGACTTCGCTAAGTAAATAATTTTAACAGCTTTCAATCGATTATTGACAATATTATATACTTCGTCTACAAGCTCTTGTGTTGCCGAATTTGGATCATAAAAAGTAAGTTCCACCTTCTTTCGAATATAATCTTTATCACCACGTTTTGGATAGGTTTCGCCCATGCCATTTTCAAATAATCCAGAGCTGCCAGTAAGTGTAATGGTCTTTACTTTATCAGAATGCTTCAATGCATAAACCAAGGCAATATGACCTCCCAAAGAATTTCCTAATAAATGTACATTACTCAACTTTTTATATTCAATAAATTTGGCAACGTATTTGGCAAGTCCAGAAACAGATGTATCCAAATTAGTTAAATCATACAAAGGCAACATGGGAATATAGACAGTATACTTTTCTTTGAAACAATCTATCAAGTCTTTAAAATTACTTAAGGCGCCAAATAGTCCATGAAGTAATACTAAACTCTCGCCAGTTCCTTCTTGCACATATTTAAATTTACCTGCTTGTTTTATTTCGTATTGCATATTCTAAAAAGCTATACTGCTAAAGTAATTGAATAATTGAGAAAAGTGAAATAACTTGACTTTGTTTTCTATATCTCACATTTCAATAACAAAATATTGGAGGTTGCATCACCGCCAAACTATTTATCTTGACAATCATTCCCATTCTCTTCCACATAAAGTTCCATTTTAACTTTACAAATTCCAGCATGCAAAAACCCAATTTGTTCCGCTCCTCTAGTGGTTAAATCAATGAGTCGCTTATTATGCGCCCCCATTCTATCATTCACCAAAACAACCACTGATTTTCCGTTTGCTAAATTCGTTACTTTCACTAGCGTACCCAACTTTACTTTATTACAAGCCGCAGTTAAATTTTCATTTAGAAATTTTGCTCCTGTTGCCGTTTTATGCCCGTTAAACTTAGCATGATAATAACTTGCCTTACCCACCCATTCATGTGTAGGAGCAGCTTTTGATTGAGCAAGTGACTGCAGTGGAACAAATAAACCGACAATGAAAATAATCTGCAGAATATGAATAATGTACTGAGAATAATTTGGGCGGCACACACGCTTTGCGTTCCAATCTTTTTGCGTCAGAGCCCGCAAAAAGGATTTCCACTTCAATCGTTGCCGCAATACATCCACCATAAAAAATCATTTTCTCATTTTACATTTTGCTTGCCGTTGATCTCAAGCATTACCCTATCTAGATTTACAAAAGAACAAAAAGAGAAGGATAAAAAACTAAATCATTTCAAATTAATATCGTGATGGTGGGCGTATCTTCAATGTGATGGCAAGAATGCACTAGTAAATAACCTTAGAAAATGATTTAAAAAAAGATGGAGTAGTCAAGGAACAAATCACCCCTAAAGGCTACCAAATATTGACTTCTCTCTCTAGCTGAATTGAAAATTTCTCCTGCACAGACGAAATAATTTTCTCTGAAAGCGATAGAATATCACTTCCTTTTGCGTGATTATAATTCACCAACACAAGCGCTTGTTTATTGTGTACACCAAAATCACCTTCTCGATATCCCTTCCAACCACACTTCTCAATAAGCCATGCCGCAGGTATTTTTTTTCCGTTTACTGTATCAAAGGATGGCATGTCTTCATATGTATTTTTTAACTGTTCATAATGCGCTGTTGTAATTTCAGGATTTTTAAAAAAACTGCCTGCATTACCTATTTCTGCTGGGTTTGGCAATTTAGAACGCCGTATACGAATCACTGCATCTGAAACGGATTTAATCGAAACAGCATCCACTTGCATCTCATTCAATTCTTGTTGAATAGTGCCATACGTTGTTTTGCAAATTGGCTGCTTAGACAAAGCCATGGTCACCGACAAAATAAAATAATTCCCTTTCTCTTTTGTTTTAAAAATACTATCGCGATAAGCAAATGCACATTCCTGATTTGTAAATATTTTCTTCTCTAAGGTATGTAAATGAATAGCTTCCAATTCTACAAAAACATCTTTCAATTCAACACCATAAGCACCAATATTTTGAATGGGTGCAGCGCCAATCGTACCAGGAATTAGAGATAAATTTTCTATTCCTCCCACATGATGGGCAACACTCCAAAGTACACATTCATGCCATACTTCACCCGACATACATTTCACATGCACAACCTCTTTGTCTTCATATGCAATTTGCATTCCCTTCAATTGATTGAGCAATACAATTCCTTTCATGTCATGCACAAAAAGAATATTACTGCCACCGCCCATGACGTGCAAAGCAGTTTGATTTTTATTGGCATACTGCAATACTTCCATCAATTCATCTTCCGTCTGTATTTGCGCAAATTCTTCAGCAATACTATCAATACCAAAAGTATTATGAGCGAGTAAGTGTTTTTTGAATTCTATATTCATGTCACGCAAATCTACTAATTTTCAAATTCCAAACTGAAAATTCCAAAGCTGAAATGCAAATTACTACGACTATGTGCGAGGGGCTATGCCACCTTGCTTGTAAATACCACCTTTTCAGGGCAACACCACTTACGCCTTACGACTTACCCCTTAAGCCTTTCAAACTACTAACTTCTCACTACTTTTTACTTTCTACTTTTTACTAGCTTCTCAATACTAACTCGCACTTATCAACATTCTTTATGTTTATATTATCTTCTTGTATTTAGAAAATTTTAGGTATATGTGGTTATATTTGTCCGCTTAACTCAAATTAAAAATAAATAGTAATATGGCAACAACAGCAGATATGCGCTCGGGACTTATTATCAAATTAGATGGTAGTCTTTATTCAGTAGTTGAATTTGGTCAAAACAAAACGGCTCGTGCAGCCGCTAAAGTATGGGCAAAATTAAAAGGTGTCGATAATAATAGAACCATCGAGCAAACATGGAATAGTGGTGAAACTATTTTCCCAGTTCGTGTAGAGAAAAAAACGTATCAATATTTATACAAAGATGAAACAGGTTATAGTTTCATGGATGTAGAAACATTTGAACAACTAACGGTTGTGGAAAGCATGGTGAATGCCCCTCAATATTTAAAAGATGGTCAAGAAGTTACTGTACTCGTAAATGGCGAAACAGATTTACCAATTGGTGTCGAACTTCCTGAAAAAATTGAAGTACTGGTAACCTATAGCGAACCAGGTATGAAAGGCGATACAACTTCTCGTGTAATGAAACCTGCAACGATTGAAACTGGTGCTACTGTCAATGTTCCATTATTTGTGAATGAAGGCGAAACTATCCGTGTCAATACCAAATCTGGTGAATATTTGGAAAGAGTGAAAAACTAATTGTACAAACTTATTTATTAAAATATTTTCAAACAAGATTTCCCATGGCTACAGCAAAAAAAGCAAACTCTAAACCAGTTGCAAAACCAAGTAAAAATGTCCCTGCCTCAAAAAAAATAAGCCCTACGCCGAATAAAGTAAGCCCTGCGCCGAACAAAGTAAGTGTAACAAAACCAGCTGAAAAATTACCTTCTCCTATTTTTAATATCGGAGAAATAAATGACCTCATCAATGCGGTAAATCATTCCAATGTGAATGAGTTAAAATTAGAAAAAGGAGATTTCAAAATTACCATTCGTCAAGGTGGAACAGTAATCACTACCACAAATCAAGTCACACAGTCAGCACCTGCTGCGCCTAGTGTTGCAGCACCTGCACCACAAGCAGCAGCAGCTCCAGTTGCACCACCACCTCCACCAGTAGCTACAGATAATTTAATCACGATCAAGTCACCAATGATTGGTACTTTTTATCGTTCTTCTGGACCAGGTAAACCATTATTTGTAAATGTTGGTGATGAAATTAGAGAAGGTCAAGTGCTTTGTATTGTAGAAGCCATGAAATTGTTTAATGAAATAGAAAGTGAAATCAGTGGTAAAATAGTAAAAATACTTGCAGACGATGCAAGCCCAGTAGAATACGACCAACCATTATTTTTGGTGCAACCATAATCAATGTGTCCATTTGTAAATACGATGATGTACTAATTTTTACTTTCTTTTAGTCATTTTTCGAAATTCAAAATTTCAAATTTTCAAATCGAATTTATGTTTAAAAAAATACTAATTGCCAATCGCGGTGAAATTGCTTTACGAGTTATTCGCACCTGCAAAGAAATGGGAATTCGCACGGTAGCTGTATATTCTACTGCCGATAAAGATAGCCTGCATGTTCGCTTTGCAGATGAAGCAGTTTGTATAGGCAAACCATCTGGTGCAGATTCTTATTTGAACGTACCGCATATTATGGCTGCTGCCGAAATTACCAATGCAGATGCCATTCATCCTGGCTATGGCTTCCTTTCTGAGAATGCAAAATTTGCAGAAATATGTGGTCAGTATAAAATAAAATTTATTGGCCCAACTCCTGAAATGATTAATTCAATGGGAGATAAAATTACTGCCAAAGAAACCATGATAAGAGCAGGTGTACCAGTAGTACCTGGTAGTGCCAATTTGTTAGATAGCGTAGATCATGCAAAAAAGGAAGCCAAAAAAATGGGCTACCCTGTCATGATAAAAGCAACTGCAGGTGGCGGTGGTAAAGGGATGCGTATTGTGTGGAAGCCTGAAGAAATGGAAAAAGCTTATGACTCTGCAAAAGCAGAAGCAGCAGTTTCCTTCAAGAATGATGGTATTTACATGGAAAAATATGTAGAAGAACCTCGACATATTGAAATACAAGTTGCAGGCGACCAATATGGTAAAGCTTGTCATTTGAGTGAACGCGATTGTTCTATTCAACGTCGTCACCAAAAATTAGTGGAAGAAAGTCCTTCGCCATTTATGACCCCAGAGCTTCGTCAAAAAATGGGCGAGGCTGCCATTAAAGCTGCCAATGCCATTAGCTATGAAGGGGTTGGTACAGTTGAGTTTCTAGTAGATAAACACCGTAATTTTTACTTCATGGAAATGAATACACGTATCCAAGTAGAACATTGTGTAACAGAGGAAGTTATCAATTATGATCTTATCAAAGAACAAATAAAAATCGCTGGTGGCGTGCCTATTTCTGGTGCCAATTACGAACCAAAAATGCATGCGATTGAGTGCCGAATAAATGCCGAAGATCCATATAATGATTTTCGCCCTTCACCTGGAAAAATAACCGTATTACATACTCCCGGCGGACATGGCGTTCGTATTGATTCCCACATTTATGCTGGCTATACCATTCCTCCATATTACGATTCCATGATTGCAAAAATTATTGCAGTAGCACAAACTCGTGATGAGGCTATCAATACCATGAGTCGTGCATTAAGCGAATATGTAATAGAAGGTATCAAAACAACCATTCCATTTCATCAGCAATTGATGCAGAACGAAGATTTCAGAACAGGCAACTTCACGACCAAGTTCATGGAGAGTTTTGTGTTGAAATAAGGGTTGGGAATTGATTTCTTAGAGAAACTGCTAAACAAAATATTGTCCTGACTTGTAGCGGATATTTATAAGTTATAGCTAATAAATCGGCGCTACGTAAATCACCGTAACCGAATTTTGATCATAAAGACATTAGTAAAAAATTGAGGAAAGTGTGAACTCAAAGTTCAATACTCCACCAAAGCTTTTTTAAGAGCTTGTGTGGAATGCATTTCAAAACAAGCGCTGAAAAGCTTTGTGAAGTTACTGACATTTATTAGTTCGATTTCCGATTTAGTCATTTATAGTCGTTTGTTATTGGCTAATTTTTAGAGA
>CANJRV010000014.1 GCA_947476825.1 Bacteroidota bacterium
ATTATCCAAAACAGAAGATTTTATAATTGTATTTTTATTTACATTAGGATTTGGATCCTTGTCGTAATTGCCGGATAAATTCAGCACGTAACCAATTATTGGTTTTTTAACTCCATTTTTCTTTCTGCTTAAAAATGGCCCACCAAGATCTAAGGAAATTAAATTATTATTATAGCCTTCTACTGAATGTTGTGCTTGTAAACTTCCTGCAAATTTTTCTTGTAAGCCTCTTGTATTAATACTAATCACACCACCTGTTGCATTTCCATCCTTAGCGCTCATCCCATTCATTGTTACTTCCAAAGTACCGATTGCCCCTGGAGGTAAATTAGTTCCACGAGTACCACGAATCATGATACCATCTACCTTATACAAAGTACCTGAAGAACGCCCCCCACCAATACTTACACTATTATCGTTTGATTTTGATTGAAAAACTCCACCTGTCAAAGAAACTAAATTACCTGTATTGGTTATTCCCGTATTTTTAATATCTTTAGCAGTAATTACATTTCTACCCGGTGAATTGGGATCAATTAGTTTAACTCTTTCAGTGCTTACTACAAAATCTTTTTTTGAGGTCGCAATTTTTTTCTCCAATTTAAATTCAACATTGGTTCGTTTATCATTCCCGACAATAACTTTCGTTCTTTCTTCTCCAATATATCCCGAATAAGATACTTTTACTGAATAAGTACCAGGCGTTAAAGGTTTAATTTTAAAATTCCCTTGTTCATCTGTTTTAGCACCTCCTTTAAAAACACCACCTTCGAACGCTTGAACGGTAGCAAAATCCAATGGATTCTTTTGATCATCCACTACTCTACCATAAATTTCTCCTCCAGATGAGGCTTGTCCAAACGCAAAACTTGTTATGAATGTTAACAGGGCTAATAATCTTAATTTTTTTATCATACTCTAAAAATATGTAAGGGTTATAAATAGTTGTTAAAAGTACACTTTATGTTAACAATTGCACAATAATTTATTTACTTATTTGTTAACACCTTGTAAACTGATAGCTTCCAGAGGTATTTAATTAGGATAAAAGGTAATAATTTGGTTAAACTTTAAACTGAAATTATCTTGCAATGTTCACGGCTCTCTTTTCTCTTATAACTGTCACTTTAATTTGACCAGGGTATTGCATTTCTTTTTGGATACGATCTGCAATTTCAAAAGAAAGTCTTTCACTATCTGCATCGCTTACTTTTTCAGCTTCTACTATTACCCTTAACTCTCGACCGGCTTGAATTGCATAGGCTTTTTCTACGCCTGCATAGCTAAGTGCAGTTGTTTCCAAATCTTTAATACGCTCCAAATAACTTTGCATAATTTCCCTACGAGCGCCTGGACGAGCCCCACTGATAGCATCACAAGCTTGAATGATAGGTGAAATCACGAATTTCATTTCCATTTCATCATGATGCGCGCCAATTGCGTTCACAACAGAAGGATGTTCGCCAAATTTTTCAGCCAATTTCGCACCCAATAATGCATGTGACAATTCTGTTTCTTCGTCTGGTACCTTGCCGATATCATGTAATAAACCAGCTCGTTTTGCTAATTTTGGATTTAAGCCCAATTCAGCAGCCATGATACTGCATAAATTGGCAGTTTCACGAGAGTGCATCAATAAATTTTGACCATATGAAGAACGGAAACGCATACGACCAACCATTCTTACTAATTCTTTATGTAAACCATGAACACCTAATTCAATGACAGTGCGCTCACCAATTTCCATTACTTGTTCTTCTATTTGCTTTTTCGTTTTTTCTACGACTTCTTCGATACGAGCAGGATGCATACGACCATCTTGTACAAGACGTTGCAATGAAATTCTAGCTATTTCTCGGCGCAATGGATCAAAACTAGACAAAACGATTGCTTCAGGCGTATCATCAACTACCAAATCCACACCAGTTGCGGCTTCTAGGGCACGAATATTTCTTCCTTCCCGTCCAATGATTTGACCTTTAATATCATCACTTTCTAAATTGAAGACTGTAATCGCATTTTCAATAGCATGTTCTGTCGCAGTTCTTTGAATAGTCTGAATAATTATTTTCTTCGCTTCTTTGTTTGCCTTTATTTTAGCTTCTTCCATTATTTCTTGTACATGGGCCATTGCTCGTGTATTGGCTTCATCTTTAATGGCCTCAATTAATTCCAATCTAGCATCTTCCGCCTTCAAATTAGATACTTTTTCTAATCTTTTGATATGTTCATCATGCTGCTTAGATAGCTGTTCTTGCTTTATGCTAACAACTTCTAATTGTTTATCCAGATTATTTTTTTTCTGCTCATACTCCTGCACTTGCTTTTGAGCCAACTGCGTTTTTTCATTCAAATCACTTTCCTTTTGCTTGATGCGATTCTCTCCATCATTAATTTTCTGTGTACTTTGAAGCATTTTTTGTTCATGCTCCGTTTTTAGCTTTAAGAAATGCTCTTTAGCTTCCAACATTTTTTTATCACGAGCAGTTTCTGCTTGTTCCTTTATCGTTTCAGCCTTAGTTTGTGCATCTTTAACGGTTTGTTCTGCTTGACGTTCAGCGTCTTTTATCGCTTTTTCTGTATTTTTATTAAAAAGTGTTTTGCCACCTATTATTCCGAGAATGAGTGCAACCACCGCTGCTATGACAGTTATTATAATTGGATCCATATTTAGTTAAGTTTATCATTAAATAATCCATATCCTTTTTTCTTATCAGGATATGTTATTATTTGGCGAATATAATACATTGTTTTGATATTCATATTTTTAGCATATATTCCTATGATGGCTAGAAATATTCATCTAAAAAAGCTGACATTTTGAACAAAAACTAGATATTATCCATGATTGTAATATTTTTCAGATTGCCTTCTAAAATCTACACATTATTTATTTACTTTGCTTCAAATTTAATCTATGCGTAAAATCTGTTTATTCTCTTTTATTGGACTTAATATTATTTTATTATTCAATTGTTCTCCAAAAGCGAGCAAAAAGGTAACTTCAGAAAACAAAGTGGTTACAAGCGAAAAAATAGAAGAGGATAAAAAAATAGGCATTGAAGACAGAGATATTGACATGAGTGATGCCGACAACACAGATTCAGAATGGAAAAGAAAATCGATTGATGAAAAGTTTGATGCGTTGGGTAATTTAGGCGTTGAACATCAGGACCTTGGCGCTGATGTATATCATTCTAAATGTGGTTCTTGTCATAAATTATATTCTCCTTCCAGTAGAAATGCGATGAGTTGGATTAAGATTTTGGATAAAATGGCTCCGAAAGCCAAATTAAATGAAGAGCAACAAATCAATGTCACGGCATTTCTAGTGAATAAGGCTAAAAAATAACAGCTTGCTTGATGAGTAAATTACCAATTCATCCACAAAAAAGGACAAGTTGCAATTCTTTTTTTCTGCCCTCAACTTTTATTCTATCTTTGTGCGACCTCTAGGAAATTTCAAATTTATTTATTGTAATTCATAAGGTCAACGCAAAATAATAGAGCAATGACAAAATACATTTTTGTAACAGGTGGTGTTACATCTTCACTGGGAAAAGGAATAATAGCAGCATCTGTAGCAAAATTATTGCAAGCTAGAGGCTTCAATGTTACCATCCAAAAACTAGATCCTTATATCAATATAGACCCAGGAACATTAAATCCGTATGAACATGGAGAATGTTATGTTACAGACGATGGTGCAGAAACAGATTTAGACTTAGGTCATTATGAAAGATTTCTAGGCAAGCCTACTTCTCAAGCGAACAATGTTACAACTGGTCGCATTTACCAAACTGTAATTAACAAAGAACGAGAAGGAGCCTATTTAGGAAAAACTGTACAGGTGATACCGCATATCACAGATGAAATAAAAAGAAGAATAACATTATTGGCGACAGAAAATGAATTTGACATTGTAATTACCGAAATCGGTGGCACAGTTGGGGACATTGAGAGCTTACCTTATATTGAAGCAATCAGACAACTGCAATGGGAAAATGGCAAAGAAAATTGCATCGTTGTACACCTAACTTTAATTCCATATTTAAAAGCTGCAAAGGAACTTAAAACCAAGCCTACTCAGCATTCTGTCAAATTAATGAATGAAAATGGATTGAGTCCTGATATTATAGTTTGCCGAACGGAGGAACCAATTAATGGCGATATCAAACGAAAAATTGCTTTGTTCTGTAATGTGACGACTGATGCAGTGATTGAAGCCAATGACGCTGAAACTATTTACGATGTTCCATTACATATGATGCGTGAAAACTTAGATTTGATTTGCTTAGATAAATTAAAAATGAGGCTTCGCAACGAACCAGATTTAAAAAACTGGAAAACATTCTTGCAAAAATTAAAAAACCCAACTTCTAAAGTAACAATAGGCTTAGTAGGTAAATATGTAGAATTACAAGATGCCTATAAATCCATACTGGAATCTTTTGTACATGCTGGCGCAATGAACAATTGCAAAGTCGAGGTCAGAAATATTCATTCAGAGCATATTGATAAGGACAATTGCAAAACCCAATTAAGCGGACTAGATGGGATTCTAGTTGCACCTGGCTTTGGCAATAGAGGCGTTGAAGGCAAAATTGAAGCCATACGACATGCAAGAGAAAACAATATCCCATTTTTTGGCATTTGTTTAGGAATGCAATGCAGTGTCATCGAATTTGCAAGAAATGTTTTAGGCTTTCCTACTGCGAACTCTACTGAAATGGACATCCATACTGCATATCCAGTGATTGATATCATGGAGGATCAAAAAAATATTATTCAAATGGGAGGCACTATGCGTCTTGGAGCTTTTGAATGTGAATTAGATATAGATTCTAAATCCTATGAAATATATGCACGCAAACATATTTCTGAACGGCATAGACATCGTTGGGAATTCAATAATAATTATTTAGAAGAGTTTGAAAAAGCTGGCATGAAGGCTGTTGGAAAAAATCCGAAAACTGGTCTAGTAGAAATCGTTGAAATCCCTTCACATCCTTTTTTTATCGGCGCACAATTTCATCCTGAATTAAAATCTACTGTCGAAAATCCGCATCCATTATTTGTAGGTTTCGTCAAGGCAGCCATCGAATTTGGTCAAAAAATAAAACATCCTTCCAAATTAGAATCAGTAAATAATTAAAGTAGATTATTGTCATCTATTTTTAAGATTTATTATTTTTATTTTCGCCACAGCATTCAACATCTAACTTTCGCATTTCGAGAATTCATTTACTAGATTTGCCTCAATTAAAATATTTAAAACAACAAAACATGCCTCACTATTATAGCCTTGGGTCGATTCCTCATAAAAGACATACCCAATTTTCAAAACCAGATGGTTCTTTGTATAGCGAGCAACTTTTTAGCACAGAAGGATTTTCAAATAACTATTCCTTATTGTATCATGTACATCCTCCAACAACGATTATTAAATCAGAGGAACCAACTGATATTAATCCAAAAATTGCCACGAGTAATATTTTAAAACATAGAAGCTTTCAAGGATTTAAGATTAAACCTATTGCCGATTATTTAGAAAGTAGAAAACCAGTATTGGTAAATTCTGATTGCCACATTAGCTTGGCTGCACCGCAACAGAGTATGCAGGATTATTTTTATAAAAATGCAGATGCGGATGAGGTTATTTTTGTACATGAAGGCACAGGAAAAGTCCTTACGCAATATGGCGAATTGCCATTTAGTTATGGTGATTATATAGTGATTCCTAGAGGCACTATTTACCAAATTACATTCAACACAGAAGCGAATCGTTTATTAATCATAGAATCCTTTGGCCCTATTCGTTTTCCAAAACGATATAAAAGTTCTGAAGGACAATTGATGGAGCATGCTCCATATTGCGAAAGAGATATTCGCAAGCCTAAAAATTTACAAACCATAGATCAGCTTGGTGAATTTACCATTTATACCAAGAAAAAAGGTCTACTTTATCCTATTACTTATGGCTCACATCCATTTGATGTAATTGGTTGGGACGGTTATGAATATCCTTACATTTTTAGCATTCATGATTTCGAACCCATTACAGGACGAGTACATCAACCACCTCCTGTACATCAAACATTTGATGGCAAGGATTTTGTAATTTGCTCTTTTGTGCCAAGATTATTTGATTATCATCCTAAAGCAATTCCTGCGCCATATAATCATAGTAATATAGATAGCGATGAAGTTCTATATTATGTTGATGGAGAGTTTATGAGTCGTAAACATGTTACCAAAGGCATGATAACTTTACATCCAAGTGGCATTCCACATGGACCACATCCAGGTGCTGTTGCAAAAAGTATTGGCGCTAAAGAAACGGTTGAATTGGCTGTGATGATAGATACTTTCAGACCACTTCATCTAACTCAATATGCTATGGAAATAGAAGACGAAAATTACGAAATGAGTTGGGCCGAATAATTCATACTTAAATGGAAATACTTCCCACTCTACCTAATCTTTAGTTTTAAAAATGGCATTCCCAATGAAGGAAATATTATATTAGAGAAATAAAAGTTCACATGAAAATAAGTATTATCAACGGTCCAAATTTAAATCTCGTGGGATTACGAGAACCTGAAATTTATGGTCACAACTCATTAAACAATTATTTAGAAGAACTAGTTTTTCAATTCGCGGACATAGAATTTTATTTTTTTCAAAGTAATATAGAAGGCGAAATTATTGATGAGATTCAAAAGCAAGGATTTATTGTAGATGCCATTATCATCAATGCGGGTGCTTATACCCATACGTCCATTGCAATTGCCGATGCACTCAAATCTATTCCAGTCAAAGCTATTATTGAAGTCCATTTATCCAATGTGTATGCTCGGGAAATTTATCGTCAACAATCCTATATAGCACCTGTTTGTAAAGGTGTGATTAGCGGCTTTGGGTTAACTAGCTATAAATTAGCCATTCAATATTTGCTAGAAAATCAATAATTATTTGGGGATACAAAAAATTCAATAAGAACTAAAGCTTCTTTGGTGGATGCATTGCGGCAACGATAGTAGTGGAAATCCTTTTGCTTGCTTTGAAGCAAAAAGATTGGAACGGATAGCGTGTGTGCCGCCCAAAAAAAATTCATTCCCATTTTAGTATAACCAATTACTTCGTCAAAATAACATCCGATGTCGTAATTACATTACTGGTGTTATCTGCTTCATCCTTCATATAAATAGTCCAATGCAAAGTATCGGATTCTTTGTGCAAAGTATCTGTTCTTAATAGCAAGAAAGCAGCTGAATAATCAATTTGAATAATTCCTTTTAATCCGGAACTTGGATTGAATGTGCTAGGAATATTAGGCACCTTAAACGGGACAATACTCGTATCTCTCGAATCTTTAAAGAAAATATTATCTTTCCCAAAGCCTATATTTCCATCCCCATCTTCAAAATTAAAATACACGCTTACCTTCTCTTGACTTCCTGCTTTTACTGTAGAAGGAGTTAAGTTTTTAAAAACAATTTTAGGTATGTTTGCATAGTTTGTTTTCTTCTTACAAGCAAGCAAATTCAATACTAATAATAAAACCAATATTTGTTTAGGCATAAAACAAATCTAAGTAATATTTCATGAATGTAGCCCAATTAAAATCACAAATATTTTTAGCAAGCCCAGATAATTTTGAGCATATTGCTCTTTGTCTTTGCCAATGGCAATATGAAAATAGTAAAGTGTATCGGCAATATGTAGATTTAATTAGCGTCGACATTTATTCCATCACACAATTATCCCAAATCCCATTTCTGCCCATTCAGTTTTTCAAAACACATTCTATAATTTCTTCCCTTCCAACAAAAGAACCCACCATTTTCGAAAGTTCTGGTACCACATTAGCAATCAAAAGCAAACATTATATTCAGGACCTAAGTTTGTATACCGAATCATACAGAGCTTGCTTTCAACGATTTTTTGGCAACGTTACGGAATATTGTATTCTTGGTTTATTGCCATCCTATCTTGAGCGAAATAATTCATCTTTGGTATATATGGTCAATGATTTAATTTCGGCAAGTGGTCATCCAGAAAGCGGATTTTATTTACATGATTTTGACTTATTGCAACAAACGTTACAAAAGCTTGAAGCAAAAAAACAAAAGACCATTTTGTTCGGTGTGACGTTTGGGCTTTTGGATTTTGCAGAATCACATGCGATGCCTTTATCCTATGTAAAGATTATGGAAACTGGCGGGATGAAAGGGCGTAGAGAAGAATGGACAAAACAAGAAGTGTATACCTATTTACAAGAAAGATTTTCCACAGCAGACATTTATTCTGAATACGGCATGACTGAATTATTATCTCAAGCGTATTCATTACACGATGGTATTTTTTCTACTCCACCATGGATGAAAATATTGTGTAGGGATATCAATGACCCTTTTGATATTCGTGAACAAGGAAGAGGTGCCATCAATATTATTGACTTTGCCAATTTATTTTCTTGCTGTTTTATAGCAACTGATGATATTGGAGAAATTTATGAAGACCAATCTTTTAGCATTCATGGCAGGATAGACAATAGCGAATTAAGAGGCTGTAGCTTAATGTTGGCCTGACATAAAATGATTAATACAGTTTACTCTTTTTCAAGCCCCATTTATGAAAGAGGTGAACAAATGAAACTCGTAATACACCCATTCCATATTTCATACTTCTACTGAAGTTAATACTTGAAGCTTCATCAAAATATTTAGTCGGGCAAGTAATTTCAGCAATTTCAAATTTCTTCATGAATATTTGAGATAGCATTTCATTATCAAAAACAAAATCATCATTGTTGACATTGTAATTTATACTTTCCAAAACTGTTTTAGAAAAGGCTCTATAGCCAGTATGGTATTCGCTTAATTTTTGACTAATCAAAATATTTTCTGTCAGTGTCAGAAAACGATTAAATAAATATTTATAATAAGGCATTCCGCCCCGTAGCGCGCCTTTGCCTAAAATACGCGAGCCTAAGACTACAGGATATAAATCGTTGGCAATGATATGGCACATGGAAGGAATGAGTAATGGCGTATATTGATAATCGGGATGTAACATCACTACGATATCTGCTCCTAATGAAAGCGCTTTATTGTAACAGCTTTTTTGATTTCCGCCATACCCTTTATTTTTATCATGTTGAATGATGTGTTTAATACCCAATCGCTTGGCAACTTCTACTGTATTATCTTTACTTACATCATCGACTAACACGACGTCATCCACAATATCAAATGGGATTTCTTTGTAGGTTCTTTCTAATGTCTTTGCAGCATTATATGCTGGTAGGACAACAATTATTTTTTTATTTAGTAGCATAAGCGGCGTAATTTACAATTTTCTTTATGATTAAGAAATTCGAAGCTCAAAAACTTCTTTATCAGTATTCACTAAGTTGGAAGTTGCCCGAGAAATAATGCGATTCTCTTCGTCATAAATGACACATTCAATATTGGCAATTCGCTTCCCACTTCTGATTACATTTGCTTTTGCGGTAACGGTTGTATGAACTGGTGCACTATACAAATAATCTATAATTAAATTCACTGTGGTATAATACGTTGGATAACCCAAACTATAAAATGCCAAGCCACAAAGTTCGTCAGAAATCATACTGATCATGCCGCCATGTAACATGCCATTGGGGTTAGTCATTTCAGGCCGAACTGGTATAGAGGCTTCTACAATGCCTGATTCTACTGATACTAGGGTATAATTCAACCATTTGCCTGCCATAGAATTGGTATTTGAAAATACTTGTCCTTCCAATTTTTTCAATTCCAATAATAAATGATGCTTCATGCGGTAAAGAAAAGAAATCTTTTAATCATGCCCTATAATCTGCAGATAAAAAAAGTATTCACCTTATAATTCATTCGAACCACGGAAGTAAATCTGGTTTGAAGTCTTTGTTCATAATCTTGTTCTTCAATATCTTTATGAAACATCATATTCCAAATACAAATACCATTTGGGTTTAAGGCACTTGTGCAATCCAAAATAAATTGATCTGTTCTTACAGAAGTTGGAACAAACATCCCCTTGAAAACATCTACGCCAATGAGGTCAAATTTTTCTTGAGAATCGTGTAAATATCCCGACGCATCATCGCAAACCCACTGCACATTTTGTTTGGCATTTAAACCCATATATTTCACGCTCAATGCTAAAATTGCCTCATCGTAATCTACCAATACGGTTTTTGGAAACAATTTATAATCCGCTTGTAATATTTTCAATGCACTCCCCAATCCCGTTCCTAACAATAAAAAACTTTTCAGTCGAGGTAGTTCCTTTTTCATTTCTGCAAACGGCTTGCCAAATGGATAATATTTTGTGCCGTAAGAATAGATAGCATCCGTAGTGGACATCATCAGTTGACCTTGATATAACAGGATGGACAAATTTCGGTGATGAATACCTTCTATATGTTCCAATACAATAGGGTATATATAACTAGCCAACTTTTTATAAAAAGGGATTCTCATGTATATTTTCAAAAAGCATAAATGTATAAATTTTTAGCTTGGATTATGTATCCTTTTTGCATTGTGTTTTTTCTTTCCAAATTTCAGGAGGTGAATTGCATTAAAATATTCAAAAAATATATCTATTACCTTACCTTCGCGAACCTATGAATCTAGGCTATTTGCAAGAATTGTATGCACAACATCCAGAACTAAAAAATATTTTAGATGAAGTACTGTGTCCAAAACCCAAATTAATCTGTTTACAAAATTCATTTGCTTCTTCCTTTTCCTTTATCGCGACAAGCATTTTCAAGCAAGCGAATGTCAACCATGTTTTTATTCTTGATGACAAGGAAAGTGCTGCATACTTTCATAACGATTTTGAGTCATTGAGTCAGGCACTTGATATTTGTTTATTTCCAGATAGTTATAAAAAAACAGGTACAATAAGTGAGTTGAATAGTAGCCATGTGATGTTGCGTGCAGAAGCTTTGATGAAGTTTAATGTTGAAACGCCTCATCGTAAAGTATTAATTACTTATCCTGAAGCACTCATCGAAAAAGTAATTAACCGAGATACCTTTTCGAAGAATACTATATTCATTAAGCAAAATCAAAAATTAGATATTGAATTTCTGATAGAATTCATGATAGAAATGGGTTTTACCAAAGTTGATTTTGTGTACGAACCGGGTCAATTTGCGATTCGAGGTGGCATCATCGACATTTATTCATTTGGCAATGAGCATCCTTATCGTATAGAATTATTTGATGATGAGGTAGATACGATTCGTATTTTCAATCCAGAAACACAATTATCGGAAAGAAAACTATTGCAAGTCACCATCATTCCGAATATTGAAACCCATTTTTCGAGTAATGAAAAAATGGGTTTGTTTGATTTTCTTCCAGCAAACACGGTGATATGGGTGCATGATGCCGAACTCATGATGGAACGCATTCGTAAAATGGAAAACCATTTAATTGAAAAAGGTAACATTCATATTTTAGATGAAAAAGAAGAAGAAATTACCTTGACCAAAAATGATTTTACGAGTTGTGATTTACTCATTTCGCAAATTCAAAAAAGAACGGTTATCGAATTTGGGAAAGGATTTGCAGAGGATATTTTTTCGATGCCTATCCACAAAACAATTGTTTTACATACAAAAGAACAGCCCTCATTCAATCGCAATTTTGAATGGCTCATTAAAGATTTAAAAGAAAGAACGGAAGAGCATTTTACACTTTTTATTTTCGCAGAAAACCCGAAACAACTAGAAAGATTGCGATCCATTTTTGCAGAATTGCAAGCCAATATTTTATTTACGCCTATTCCCATATCCATTGCCAACGGATTTATAGACAATGATATCAAGGTCGTTTGCTATACAGATCACCAATTATTCCAGCGTTACCATAAATACAAAATGAAGCAGGCTTATAGCCAAGGAAAAGCTTTGAGTCTGCGCGCGTTAAAGGAATTGCAACCAGGTGATTTTGTTGCACATATAGATCATGGAATTGGTAGATATAGTGGCTTACAAAAGATTGATGTGAATGGCGTGATGCAAGAGGCTGTAAGGATTTTATACAAAGACAATGATGTTTTGTATGTCAATATTAATTCACTGCATAAAATAACCAAGTTTACAGGCAAGGAAGGGACAGAACCTAAAATGCATAAAATTGGCAGTGGTGTTTGGGAAAAATTAAAGAATAAAACAAAGAAACAAGTAAAAGATATTGCAGGCGATTTAATCAAATTATATGCGGAAAGAAAAGCATCCAAAGGATTTGCGCATTCACCAGATTCGTATTTGCAAACGGAGCTAGAAGCTACCTTTATGTATGAAGATACTCCGGACCAATACAAAGCAACATTGGATGTGAAGAAGGACATGGAAAGTGAATACCCAATGGATAGATTAGTTTGTGGCGATGTTGGGTTCGGCAAAACAGAAGTCGCCATTAGAGCAGCTTTCAAGAGTGTGACGGATAGTAAACAAGCAGTCATCTTAGTACCGACTACGATATTGGCATATCAGCATTATCAGAATATTAAAGAACGACTGAAAGACTTTCCTTGTACGGTAGATTATATCAATCGTTTTAAATCTTCCAAGCAAAAAAAGGAAACTTTGCAACGTTTAGTTGAAGGGAAAATTGACATCATTGTTGGTACGCATGCTTTGCTTGGCAAGGATGTAAAATACAAAGACCTTGGTATTTTAATCATTGATGAAGAACAAAAATTTGGTGTTGGCGCAAAGGAGAAAATCAGAAGTTTTAAAGCCAATGTAGATACGCTCACGCTTACTGCAACGCCCATTCCTCGCACTTTGCAATTTTCATTAATGGGTGCTAGAGATTTGTCGGTTATCAATACGCCACCGCCAAATCGACAATCTGTTCATACGGAATTAGCCATGTTTAACGACGAACTCATACGAGATGCAATCTATTATGAAACAGAAAGAGGTGGTCAAGTTTTTTTCATTCACAATCGAGTGCAAGGTTTAGCAGAAATGAAATCTCATTTGCAAAAACTTTGTCCAGATATCAGTGTTGGCATGGCGCATGGTCAATTAGAAGGCGATGAATTAGAAGAAGCCATTTTAGATTTCATGGCGCATAAATATGATGTCTTGTTATGTACAAATATTGTAGAAAGCGGTGTAGATATTTCTAACGCCAATACCATGATTATCAATAATGCCCATCAATTTGGATTAAGCGATTTACATCAGTTGAGAGGACGAGTTGGACGTAGCAACAAAAAAGCATTCTGTTATTTACTTTCTCCTTCTTTAAGTTTATTGCCAAGTGATTCTAAAAAGCGATTACAAACCATAGAACAATATAGTGAGCTTGGTAGTGGGTTTGCCATTTCTATGCGCGACTTAGACATAAGAGGCGCTGGCAATATGTTGGGTGGTGAACAAAGTGGATTCATTACGGATATTGGCTTTGAAATGTATCAGAAAATTTTGAATGAAGCGATAAGAGAATTGAAACACAATGAATTTAAAGAAGTATTTAAGGATCAGATTCTAGATAAACAAGATTATGTAAGTGATTGCACTGTTGATACTGATTTGGAAATATTGATTCCTGATTCCTACGTGGAAAGTATTGCCGAAAGACTATCTTTATATACAAGATTGGATGATTGTGAAAAAGAGGAAGAATTGATTCACTTTCAAGATTCATTAATTGATCGATTTGGTGCCATTCCTAAACCAGTAAAAGATTTATTTACAGCGCTTCGCGTTCGTTGGAAAGCAAAAGAATTAGGCTTTGAAAAAATCGTTTTAAAAAACAAACAGCTTAGATTATATTTTATTTCCAATCCTGATTCACCCTATTTTGAAAGCGAAACTTTTAAAAGAATATTGAACGTTCTGCAAATGCAAATTAAAAATGCAAGACTAAAAAATGTGGGAACAAACTTCATGCTTGTGATTGATCAAGTCAACACAATTAACGAGGTAGAAAGGCTATTTCTTTTAATGGCAAATTAAAATTCGAGGGATCATATTTTAATAAAAAAAATACGTCTCGTTTTACTAATTGTCTACAACCCTTACGAATACTACAATCGCCTCTTATCCACATCATTGTGCATTACTATTTCGGCTCATGCCTAATGCATACTATACTTTTACCAGCAAAAGACAACCCATGACTTTAGAACAATTGATGCTGCAAAGTGAGGCTTTAATATTTGGTGCGGACAAACCTTTAACAGCAATGGACATTATTCAATTATTAATAGATTCTTCCTCTGATGAAAAAATAGATTTAGATAAATTAGCAAGTGCGTTAGAAGCAGTTGTCGAAAAATACTCTTCTGATTTTTATCCATTTGAAGTAAAACAAATTGGTGGCGGTTATCAATTTTTGACTAAGAAAGATTTTTATCCTTCTTTAGCAAAACTAAATGGCGAGAAATTTGTGAAACGACTTTCCACTGCCGCCTTAGAAACTCTTTCTATTATTGCATACAAACAACCAATAACTAAAGGAGAAATTGAAAATATTAGAGGCGTCAATTCTGATTATTCTGTACAAAAATTATTAGAGAAAGAACTTATCGTTATTTCAGGAAGAATGGAAGACATGGTTGGAAAACCGCTAACGTACAACACTTCTAAATCTTTCATGGATTATCTTGGATTAAATAATTTGGATGAACTTCCTAAATTAAATGAAATCTTGCAACAAGAAATGTTAGTTCCAACTGCTGCATTAGATGCTATTCCAGAGCCCAATACGCAATTAGTGGTTGGCGAAGATGGCGAACTAAAAGAAATTGAAACTTTACCTAGTCAGGAGAATTAATTCTAAGAGGAGGATAATTCTATCTGCTTTTACAAGTATTGCTATTCAACATTTTCTGCCTTTGCCAATTAAGTATTGATGCTGTTTAGTTACATGAACTTCATGTACAATGTATAGCTTTACAATTAGTGCTTTGGTTTATATCATTAATTGTAAAATTGCCTGCCATCTCCTATTGAATATGAATAGTTAGCTTGAAGGTAAAGTAAATTTTGGTTCCAAATTCTTAATGAATATAATGTACGTATTAGTTCGATTTTTACGCCAAAAACCTTATGCAACAGTTGTTTGAACATCACAATTGATTTTAAAATAATGTAGTTTAGTATCCTTTTTCTACCTCAATTGTGAATAACTCCACTTTCTTATTGGAAGAAATCATTAAATAAAGTACTATTTTACAAAATACATCCCTCTAAAATGCGCATCAAGTAAGCATTTACCCATAGTGGCACATAATTTGTAGTAAAATAGCGTAAAATGTTGAAAAATAGTAGATAACTTTGCCAATTGGCTCGATATTTTTCTAATACAAAATGCAAACTATGATTACCATTCTAAAGAATAATCCAGTAGCAAAACTGAAAATTAAATTTGCCATATTGAGTTTTTTATTGGGCATCGTTTCCCTAGGCATTTCCGCACAAACAGTAACTTTTAGTGGCCCAGGCGCCCAAATAGCAGACTCTAGCGTAACTGAATATGATATTGAAGTTGCCAATGTTCCTCAACAATTCATGAGTCCAAATTTTGGATTAGTAAGTATACAATTAAATATTACTCATCCTTATTTACAAAATTTAAGAGCCATATTAATGACGCCACGCGGAACAGTTATCAAATTATTTACAGGAGTTGGTGGTAATTTCGACGACATGACGAACACTATTTTGAGTGATACTGCCTCTACTGCCATAGCTGGAACTATACTTGCCCCTTATGCAGGTTATTACAAACCTGAAGAATTGCTTGGTAATGCCAATAATTATCAGCCGTTAAACGGAACATGGAAATTATTTATTTTTGATGACGCAGTAACCGCGGTAGGCACCTTAAATTATTGGAACATTACTTTTGGTTCAAACGCAAGCAGTCCCTCTCCTTTTTCAAGTAATATCCCTATTATATATATCAATACCTATAATCAATCATTAGATAATATAAATTATGATTCAGCATATATAAGAATTCTCAATCATCCACTTGGAAATGCAAAAAAAATGTAACTGATTCTGTAAGTGAGTATCAAGGTAACGCTGTAATAAAAATAAGAGGACAGTATACCCTTCAATTGCCACAAAAATCCTATGGTCTCTCTCTATTGTCAAATTCTTGGACAGACACAAGTGCAGCCATGATGGGTATGCCAACAGGTCAAGATTGGGTACTTATCGGTGGTTATAATGACAAATCATTTATTCGGAATACACTCATGTATAAATTATTCAATGAAATGGGTCATTATGCTTCGCATACCAAACATTGTTAAGTTTTTTTAAATGGCGAATATATTGGTCTCTACATATTTATGGAAAAAATACGCAGAGCAAGTAATCGCCTCCCTATTACAAAAATGCTAGCCACAGATACAACAGGCGACAATCTAACTGGGGGATACATTTTTCGACATGATTATATAATTGACACCACCGGTTGGAATTCTCAAGTAGGACCACCAGACTGTCCAAGCAATGTGGCAAATTATCAATACGAATACCCAAGTGAAAATAATATTCAACCTACTCAAAAAAGTTATTTACAACAATTTGTAGACACCTTTGAACAACGAATTTTTAGCCCAGAATTTGCAGACCCTAAAAAAGGGTATAGACCATTGTGTGATATCCCATCTTTTGCAGATTATTTAATTTGCAATGAATTTGCTTGGAATGGAGATGGCTTTGCAAAGAGCTTTTTTATGCACAAAGACAGAGATTCCAAAGATGGCAAATTACATGCAGGTCCTATCTGGGATTTTGATTGGGCTTTAAAACGTATGCCTTGGACTAATCCCGCTGATATGTCGGGTTGGAGCTATACAACCTACCCTTGCAATAATTTACAAGCCACCTTGCCGTGGCATTCCGTTATGATGACAGATACTTTCTTTCAAAACAGTGTTCGTTGTCGATGGCAAGAATTTAGAAAAACTATTTTAAACAAAACTTCTATTTATCATTACATTGATTCTATGGCAGCCTATTTAGAAGAAGCACAACTAAGACATTATGTAAGATGGCCTATTTGGGGAATTAATGTTGGCACCAATGAATTACCTCCATTCGCTATGAATTATCGTGAAGAATTAGATTCATTAAAAGCAACTATCGGTCGACGATTAATATGGTTAGATGCAAACATCCCTGGGCATTGTGCATCCAGTGTAACAACTCCAATTGTAAAATCAGATACTATCACAAAGGTATTTACTTGTTTAACTTGCACTGCTACAGTTTGCACTTCAATTGAAAATAGTGAATTACCGATTGGACCTGGCCCTACTACCTATTCCACCTGTGATATCCCAGTCGGCTATAGTGCAGAATTTTCTAACACAAACGGCTGTATAACAATCACCCCTAGTCTTATTCATCCAACAGCAGACACAGAAATGACATGTTTAATATCCTGCAAACTAGGCATCTGTGATACAACATTTATTATTCTCATTCCACCACCAATTCCTATTATTCCTTCTCTTGAAGCAGGTGTTTCTTTATATCCAACCCCTACCTCAACTGTATTATACATGCAAGCTACCAATACATTTATTGCAAATATTCAAATTCTGGACATTTCTGGAAGAGTTATTTACTCAAATTCCGACATGGATAGCAACAATTTCAGGAAGGAAATAAATACGAGTACTTGGCATTCAGGTATCTACTTTGCTACAGTCACTACAGACGAATACCGTGTTACTTATAAAATCATAAAGGAATAGAATATTCAATGTAAAAGTCAGGCAAGACTAATATTGTTTTCATCATTTTCCCTCCTACTTCCGTTTACAAATCAATCATTAAGATTGGGATTACATACTTTTACTCAACGTGAATTATAATAATCAAGTCCTTTGAGTTAGCCTCATAAAAAAACCGTCCTACATTGAACGGTTTTTTTTATAATTATAGGAATGAATTATTATTCGGCTGCTGGAGCTTCTGCTTCAGTGCTTGCTGTTTCCTCCGTTGCCGCAACTGGTGCTTCCGCAACTGGTGCTTCCGCAACTGGTGCTTCCGAAACTGGTGTTTCCGCAACTGGTGCTTCAACAACTGGTGCTTCAACAACTGGTGCTTCAACAACTGGAGTTTCTGCTACTTCATTTACTGCTTCTTCTTCCTGTACAGCTGGAGCAACTTCTGCTACAACTGGTTTTGGTGCTTCAACTACTTTAATGATTGGTTGAATTTTAGAAGCCGCTTTTGTTTTTTTATGACTTTCTTGGCGATCAGCAACTAAAACTTCGTGAGAACCATTCCAAGATTCAAACTTCTTATTTGCTTCTTCTTCTGAAAATAAGCCCAATTTAACACCACGCAATAAATGCTTCATATACAATACCCCTTTAAAAGAAAGTATTCTATTAACAGTATGCGTTGGTTCAGCGCCTTGACCTAGCCAATGTAAAGAACGCTCACGATTAATTTGAATGGTAGCAGGTACTGTCAAAGGATTATAGGTACCTAATTTTTCGATGAATTTACCATCGCGACGTGAAGTTGAGTTAGCAACTACGATAAAATAAAATGGGCGTTTCTTAGCGCCATGACGTTGAAGTCTGATTTTTACTGACATAAATAATAGAGATTATTTTAGTTTTGGGTTAATAAATTTTTTATTGGAGTGCGAAGGTAAGTTTTAATTTTATAAAATTTGACACATTTTACTTCTTATTTAATTATTTTTTCCAAATAAACTATATTGTATTGACAAGAACTAGTACTTTTGAATGCTCCATGATAAAATTTTTAGAACATTTTGGAAGTTACCTATACATGCTCAAAGGTATGTTTACTCGACCTGAAAACTTGCGTGTCTATTGGAAAGAATTTATTCATCAATGTTATGATATTGGCATAGGTTCCATAGGAATAGTCTTTATTATCTCTTTGTTTTTAGGCGCAGTTACTACCGTGCAAACAGCCTATCAATTAATTAGTCCGCTTGTCCAAAAATATGTGATTGCACAAATCATTCGCGATAGCACTCTATTAGAATTATCCCCTACTGTTGTTTGTATTGTATTGGCTGGGGTAGTAGGTTCCAAAATTGCATCTGAATTAGGCAACATGCGGGTGAGCGAACAAATCGATGCGCTTGAAATTATGGGCATTAATACGAAGACGTATTTGATAGCACCCAAAATTGTAGCTGCACTTCTAGTCATTCCCTGTTTGATAAGCATATCTATGTTCTTGAGTATTGCTGGCGGATATTTTGCGGGTACGTTCACGGGTATATTATCTGAGCAACAATTTTCGCAAGGTTTATTGAAAGACTTCACGACTTTTAATCTCACCTTCGGACTAATCAAAGCATTCACCTTTGCTTTCATCATTACGAGTATTTCTGCTTACTTTGGTTATAATGTTCGTGGTGGCGCACTAGAAATAGGAAGAGCATCTACCACTTCGGTTGTCATTAGTTGCATACTGATACTATTTGCCGATTATGGATTAGCCGCTTTATTATTATAGACTCAAGTATTAATTACCACACACAACTTTTTTTTATAAACAGCATTAAAAAATAATTTTGATAGAAATTAAACATATTAAAAAATCTTTTTCGGATAAAACTGTTTTGCAAGACATTTCGTGCAATATGGAAAGTGGGAAAGTGAATTTAATTATTGGATCAAGCGGAAGTGGCAAAACTGTATTGATGAAGTGTATTGTTGGATTAATGAATGTAGATGCAGGTGAAATAAAATACGAAGGCATTGATTTTGTGAACATGGAAGAAAAAGATCGCAAAGAGCTCAGAACCCAGATTGGGATGTTATTTCAAGGCTCTGCATTATTCGACAGCATGACTGTTGAACAAAATGTAATGTTCCCATTAGACATGTTTACAAAAATGAATTTTAGCGAAAAGAAAAAACGTATTAATGCGGTTTTAGATGAAGTCAATCTCAAGGATTCCAACAACAAATTTCCAGCGGCATTAAGTGGTGGAATGAAAAAAAGAGTAGCATTAGCGAGAGCAATTGTATTAAATCCGAAATATTTGTTTTGTGACGAACCCAATTCAGGACTAGACCCTCAGACGTCCTTGGTAATTGACAAACTCATCATGCAAATCACGAAGGAATATAATATAACTACAATCATCAATACCCACGATATGAATACCGTGATGGAAAGTGGTGACCATATTGTTTACTTGCATCAAGGAAAGAAACAATGGGAAGGGACCAATAAGGAAATTATTTATAGCCAAGACACTTACCTCAATGATTTTATTTTTGCTTCTGAATTTTTACAAAGTGCCAAACAAATGAAAATTCAGTACGCTAATGCAAAAACAAACACACCATAGCCCCAATTAGAAATCCGATCAAAGTTGCCAAACTGATATTCTTTAAATACCAAACAAAAGATATTCTTTCAATACCCATTGCAGCAATACCTGCAGCCGAACCGATAATTAAGATACTTCCTCCTGTACCAGTGCAAAATGCTAAATAATTCCAGAAGAAATGCCCAGTTGGATATTGAGCTAAAGTATACATTCCTTGTAATGAAGCTACCAATGGCACGTTATCAAAAATGGATGAAACCAATCCAATACATGTTAGAATTACCGAGTCCTGCTTAATATGTTGGGACAAAAATTGGGAACATTGCGTAAGAAAACCTGAAGCTTCAAGCGCAGCAACAGATAATAAAATTCCCATAAAAAATAAAATACTTGGCATATCAATTCTTTCTAATGCCGAAAAAATAGAAGATGGCGTATCTGCTGGTCGATTACTTTTTTTATGCATGGATTCACATACGACCCAAAGTATCCCCACCGCCAACATCATGCCCATATAAGGTGGTAAGTGTGTAATGGCTTTAAAAAAAGGTACAAATAATAATAAACCTACACCTAGGAATAAAATAAATGTCCTGTCCTTATTGGCTGATTCAGGAACAATGCTTCCATTTCCCATTGGGATAAAATTACCCGTCAATTTTCGCATGAGTAACAACATCGGAATTATTACTGAGACTAAACATGGAATAAACAAAGTAGTAATAACACCTATCACTGAAATTTGATTTCCTATCCAAAGCATAGTCGTAGTTACATCGCCAATTGGGCTCCAAGCTCCACCGGCATTGGCGGCTATAATAACCATACTGATGACAATCATTCTATCTTGCTTATCACTTACTATTTTTTGTACTAAGGAAGTCATTACAATGGCAGTGGTCAAATTATCCAATACAGCAGACAGAAAGAAGGAGATAATGGTAACTATTATCAATAAGGTACGCTTATTGGTTGTGGTTATTTTATCTACGACGATCTGAAATCCTTGATGCAAATCAATCAATTCAACAATCGTCATCGCACCAATTAAGAAAAATAGTATACTTGCTATATCACTTATATGTCCATGCAATTGCTGATTGATATTGGTAAAGTCTGGATTAAAAAAGATATAAATTACCCAACACAACACGCCAGTTATTAATGCAGTAGCTGCTTTATCTACGCGTATTTTATGTTCAAAAACAATAAAAGTATATCCCAATAAAAAGACAGCGATGAGTAAATAAGACATGAAACAAATGTAAACTAAATTGTTAGGATCACTTGATATCCATCGCATGAAAAGTAGGATTTGCAAGGAAGCTATTCACATCCTCAAAACGACAAAATCGATATTTTTATAGCGACCACCACATTTGTATCAAGCAAAATCAGAACCAAAACTACTTCTACAGTTAAAGACACAAAGCTAATTTCCTTGATACAGGATATTAAGCTAGATTTGCGCTTCAAATAAAAAGATAGATGACACCAAAAAAACCGAAGGACACGGTAACTGTGATGAGCGAATTAGTGCTACCGAATGACACAAATACACTTGGCAATTTAATGGGAGGAAGACTTATGCATTGGATGGATATAGCCGCTGCACTAGCTTGTATGCGCCACTGTGGGTGCCCAGTAGTAACTGCCTCTGCGGATAATATTTCTTTTGAAGCGCCGGTAAGATTAGGCAATGTACTCACCATTGAAGCTACCGTTTCTAGAGCATTTAACACTTCACTGGAGGTTTATTTAAAAGTTCATGGCGAAGATATTCCTACACAATTCAAATATCTTTCCAATGAAGCCTTTATGACTTTTGTGGCATTGGACCCGAATGGCAAGCCTAGAAAAGTGCCAGAATTAATTCCAGAAACAGAAGAAGAAATCAAGCGACATGAAGGCGCATTGCGTCGTAGGCAATTAAGACTTATTCTTTCTGGAAGAATGAAACCAGTAGAGGCAACTGAATTAAAAAAATTGTTTTCAGACGAAATATTAATAAAATAAACGATTTTAAATAAAGGAGCAGTCTTTACTTAGACAAGTGAAGACTGCTTAATCCCTAACCAAATCAACCTATGAAAATCGTAAAAGAGATTTGTGCGAATGTAAACTTGATTTAGTTAAATGTAAAATAATATTCTAGCAAACTTTTTAATTGCAGACCAAAAAAATAACTTATTATTACTCCTATTATCCCACAACAAAATTGACCATTTATGCAGGTACGATCTATCCTATTTATGCTTTGCATTCTTTTTAGTTTGTATTCTTGTAAAGAGCAAACTAATAAAATTGCATCTTCAACAGAACTAAAAAACATTTTCCATAATTATTGGGAAGAGAGAATGAAACTCTTTCCGTTAGAAGCAACAGCCAGTGGGGATAATAGATACAATGACAAATTGCCCATCTCAATTAGTGCCTCCTATCGTGATACTTTGGTTCAATTTTATACCAAGTATGCTGAACAGAGTAAAAAAATAAATTCTCCCTTGAATGAGGAAGATCAAATGAGTAAAGAACTTTTTGACTATGAAATTGCTATCAATTTAGAAGGACTACAATACCCTTCTCATTTAATGCCTATCAATCAATTTTGGAGTTTCCTTTTAGAGTTCCCTCAATTAGGAAGTGGTGATGGTAATCAACCATTTAAAACTGTAAAAGACTATGACAATTTTTTACAAAGAATAAAAGCTTTTCCAGCATGGGTTGATACCGCAATTAGTAATATGAAAATGGGCATTAAACAAGGATATGTTTTGCCACGAGTACTTGCCGAAAAAATGGTTCCTCAATTCAAAACTGTAGTAACCATAGATCCTACGAAAAGTATTTTTTACAACCCTATACATTCTTTACCAAATACTTTTTCTGCTGAAGAAAAAAAGAGATTACAGAATGCCTATAACTTTGAAATTGGCAAGTGTATTATTCCTGCCTATTCTAAAATACAAGCTTTTATAGAAAAGGAATACATTCCAGCTTGCCGAGAAACACATGGCATTTCTTCATTACCAAATGGCGCAGCCTATTACCAATATTTGATTAAAAATTACACCACCACTACTCTTACTCCAGATAGTATTTATCATTTAGGCTTATCAGAAGTTGGTCGTATAAAAGCGGAAATGGAGAAGGTAAAAGAGGAAGTCCATTTCAAAGGGTCATTGCAAGAATTTTTCAAAGACTTAAATGAAAATAAAGCATATTGTCCATTCACAACACCGAAGCAAGTTTTAGATAGTTTTTGGGCGATCAAAAAAATAGAAGACGCGCACTTGCAAGATTTATTTGAATCCTTCCCAAAAACAAAATTTGAAATTCGCCAAACAGAGGCTTATCGAGCAGCAAGCGCAAGTGCAGAATACAATCCTGGTAGTGCTGATGGCTCAAGACCTGGCATATTTTACACACCAATTTTAGATCCACGAAAATTTAATATAGTAGGAATGGAAACCTTATTTTTACATGAAGCCATACCAGGACATCATTTTCAAATTTCATTACAACAAGAAAATACAAGTTTACCGCAATTTCGAAAGTTTTTAAATTACAGTGCATACGCAGAAGGTTGGGCATTATATACTGAAACACTCGGAAAAGAATTAGGATTATATTCAAATCCATACCAATACATTGGACATTTAAGTGATGCCATGCATCGTGCAATCCGCCTTGTGGTTGACGTTGCTATTCATACCAAAGGAATGAAAAGAGAAGAAGCCATCCAATACATGATGGATAACGAACGTATTACGGAACCAGAAGCAGCAGCTGAAATAGAGCGATACATGGCGATTCCAGGTCAAGCCCTCTCCTACAAAATAGGACAGCTAACTATTTCAAGCATGAAAGAAAAATACAAAAAAGAATTGGGAACCAAATTCGACATAAAGGCTTTTCACACTCAATTATTGAATGGCGGTAATATGCCTTTAGAAGTTCTACAAAAAAAATTAGACCGATGGGCAAAGTCTCTGTAATTTGCAATTAAAATAAAAAGGAAGCCGTGAGATTTGTCATTGATTTTATTGTTCAATTTTTTACCAAAGGCAGCACTTTGTATAAAAATTTACAAACGATGCTTGGCTTCACACCAACCAATATAGCACTCTACGAATTAGCATTATGTCATCGATCCAATAATAATAGTGCAACAGAAAATAATGAGCGTTTAGAATTTTTAGGTGATGCCATTTTGGGAGCAATAATTGGCGAACATTTATTTATCAAATATCCTACAAAACCAGAAGGGTATTTGACCGACATGCGATCTAAAATTGTGAATCGAAAAACATTGAATCATATTGGTTTAAAAATTGGTTTAAAAACATTGATGAAGTTTAATGAACAAGATTATTTTCTTCGCGACTCACTCATCTTCGGCAATGCATTGGAAGCTCTCATTGGCGCAATCTATATAGACAAGGGATATGCAGTTACGCGTACATTTATTCGTAAGCGAATTCTTATTCCTTTTGTAGACATTGAATTATTGGAAGGATTAGAAGTAAATACTAAAAATAAATTGATTGGTTGGGCTAATAAAAATGGCAAAAAAATAAGTTTTGTTTTATTGGAGGAAAAAGTAGAAAGAGGTCGAAAAAAATTTATCGTTGGCGTAGAATTAGAAGATCAAATTATTGCAACTGCTGGTGCTAATAATAAAAAAGATGCAAGTAAAATCGCGGCAGATGAAGCGATTAAATTTCTAGACATTGTATAATTTTCTGGCAATCTTAAAAATGTAATGAAAATATTTTTGGGCGGCACTCACGCTTTCCTTCCAATCTTTTTTGGCTCACATTAATTAGCTGGGGAGTAACTAATAAAGTTTAGCAGGCATCATGACCAGAATGATAATAAAGAGGGTATCCCAATATACTTGAGATACCCAACCATTCCAGTCAAACAGGCTATTCCTATTGGGGGTGCTCTTCAGCATAACCAAGTCCGCTTTACCTGATACAGTAAAATTAATCATTCCAAGAACAATGCCTAATGAAAACTTATATCCCCACTCCCCAGCTAATTAATGTGAGCCTCTTTTTTGCTTCAGAGCAAGCAAAAAAGGATTTCCACTCAATCGTTGCCGCAATGCACCATCAAAAAAATCTTGTGTGCATTAGATATTTAGTTCAGCCCATTTTCTTTTAAAATAAATGTTGCTGTCTAATAGCCAAAATATACTCAATGGCACCAAGAATACTTAATGTTTGAATGGTGTAAAACGTAATTTTAAATTGTTTGGAATAATAGGAATGTCTAGTAAATGAACCAGTTGCCACTAAAAATATCACCACGAATGGAAATAAAATTTGCAACATATTCGACACAGTTGACAAAGCAATTCCATCATTAAAGTTTGGATTCACAAATAGAATATAACCCAAATTGAGTATAGCGAACAGTAACGGAGCAATACGAAATTCCATGCCGCAATATTAGGAATTATTCATGTATGTTTGCAGAGTTGATTTTATTAAAATTTCGAAATTCCAATTTCGAAATTCCAATTTAATAACGGGGCCGACCGGTTTTGACAGCATAGATCTTTGAGAGTGTAAGCATGTGGTGCGTTGGATAATTAGCACCTTAATCTGAATATTCAAAACTCAAACGGCGAAACAACTTTCGCAATGGCTGCTTAATTTAAGCCCCCATTTACAGGCCGACTATTTCGGGTAGATTTATAACCTACGTTAGTCCGTCTTCACCAGAGAATATAAGTTGCTGCAGAAGTAGGCTGTGCCTTCTGCTTAAGATCATCCAGCTAAGGTATAGGTTGGTTCGTTTTGCTCCGGCTTATGCACAAAAATGAATGCAAAAATAAACATGTAGAAAGCTCTTGCGGAGTATGTTTGGACAGGGGTTCGACTCCCCTCGGTTCCACCTTACGGGATTGAACAATTTTTAATGGTTCAATCCCGTTTTTATTTCTTCGCAAACCCTTATCAATAGTGAATAGTAGCGAAATGACTTTGTTGAATTTCGGGGTTCGACATTTTTTTTCGGGGAAAACGAGCTTTTCTTCAAATACCGAACCCAATAATAACTGCTTTTCCCTTACAGACCCTTTAGAATAAGCGTTTCCAAGCGATTTAATATTATCTAAACAATATGCCAAAAATTTCTCTCTATCAGAATCACATTGTGGCAAATTAAGTTTTTTAATGGTCAAACTATCAAGTTCCGCTTCGATATTTGCCTTCATTGTTTTGTATTCTCCCATGCTTAATTCTCCATCAAGCATTAAGGATTGGGCATTGTCCAAACGTGTTTTAAATCGTTTTATTTGTTCTTCTATTTTCTTTAATTCGGAGGTATTCACATTCGTATTTTCCTTTTGAAAATCCTTCAACATTAATTGAATGGTTTCAATTGTTGGCGAAAGTGATTTGGTTGAGCCAACAATATTTTCTATTTGTTCATTTATACCAATTATATTTATTACATGGTCCAATTTAGTTCTGCAAAAATATAACTAAATGCGCAAGTAGTTCTAATGCTTTCTTTGGTAATCCCGTAGGGATGAAATTATTATAGGTAGGTTATGATTATCGTTTTATATAATCCCGTAGGGATGAAATTATTATAGGTAGGTTATGATTATCGTCTTTTATAATCCTGAAGGGATTGAATAGGTATAGGGATGAAATAATTATAGAATTGAAATGACAATTGAAGCCGAAGGGATATAAGGTTTGTGAAGACACAAACCTTGGGGTGACGTAAACGGGAAAGAATTAATATTCTCCAATAACTACACTAATGTAATTTAGTTTTATATCTTTGTTAAAACCTATTGTATGAAATATTTCCTAATCGCTCTTCTTTCTTGCATTTCATTTATGCAACTACATGCACAAGCACCACAAGGAATCCCTTATCAAAGCATTATCAGAAATGGCAATGGCAATTTACTCATCAATCAATCTGTACAAGTACGATTTACGATACATGATAGCACGATGACTGGAAATATTGTTTACCAAGAAACCCATGCTACCACTACATCAGCGGCTGCGATGATTATCCTCACGATTGGACAAGGCACTCCCGTTACAGGAAATTTCTCTACAATTAATTGGGGCAATGGTGCTAAGTTTATGCAAGTAGAATTAGATGCAAATGGTGGTAATAATTATGTTGATTTAGGCACACAACAAATGATGAGTGTGCCTTTTGCATTGTACTCAAATTCTGCTGGAGAAGTGAAGCAAAAAGGAAGTAACCCTAAAACTTTAATTTATACATCAAATGGCTTTTAACTTTAAAACAAACAAAAATGAAAAAAATATTTACACTGATTGCATTTGTATTCTTGCTACCAACTACTAGTAAAGCGCAAGGGGATTTGCAGTTTAGTAAAGTAAAATTAATTAGTACTCAAGATACAGTACCCAGTGGAAAAATGTGGAAAATAGAAAGTTTCATATATTCTCAACCCATTCCCAATTCATCTGTAAATATAACTCAAGATGCTTCAATTGCATTAAATGGTCAAATAATCAATATTAGATCCACAAGATTTTCTGCACCTTGGGCAGGAACAATTTGGGGTTGTGGGTGTTCTGTTTCTGCTTATGGTGCTGCTTATGAAATTTGGGAACAAAAACTTCCAATATGGTTACCTGCAGGAACAATTGTAGGTGTTGATATCGGAGTTCTATATATTTCTGCCTTAGAATTCAATGTAATTCCATAATCTTTACCCCATGAAAAACCTCCTACTCGCTCTTCTTTGTTGCATTTCATTCATGCAAATACATGCACAAGCACCACAAGGAATTCCTTATCAAAGTATCATTAGAAATGGCAATGGCAATCTACTCATCAATCAATCTGTACAAGTACGATTTACGATACATGATAGTACAATGACTGGAAATATTGTTTACCAAGAAACCCATACTACCACTACATCCGCGGCTGCGATGATCATCCTCACGATTGGACAAGGCACTGTTGTTTCAGGAAATTTCTCAACCATCAATTGGGGCAATGGTGCTAAGTTTATGCAAGTAGAATTGAATGCAAGTGGTGGAAATAATTATGTTAATTTAGGCACACAACAAATGATGAGTGTGCCTTTTGCATTGTATGCTAAGACAAGTGCAGAAGTAATTTCACCAGTTTATTCAATTGGATTAAATCCTGCATTGGGTGGGTATATATTTTGGGTATCATCTGATGGCAAACATGGTTTGGTTTGTGAAACTCAAGATCAAGGCACTAATGTGTCTTTGTATGTTGCATATAATATCATTAGTAACCCATTTAATCATTCATTGAATGGGGCAGTCTTTCATGATTGGAGAATACCTTCTAAATACGAACTGAATATTTTATATCTCAATCGCATAGCAATTGGTGGCTTTAGCAACAATGACTATTGGAGCTCAAGTGAATTTTCATATAGCGATGCATGGTGTCAGTATTTCTTAAATGGAATCCAAGCCGAAACGTCCAAGAATAATCCGGCATATATTAGATCTGTCCGTTCCTTTTAATTTTAAAAATGACAATATGAAACAAACTCTATCCACACTCATATTACTTTGTCTCTTCATCGCAAGCATTGCTCAAGCACCACAAGGAATTCCTTATCAAAGTATCATTAGAAATGGCAATGGCAATCTACTCATCAATCAATCTATACAAGTACGATTTACGATACATGATAGCACCATGAATGGAAATATTGTTTACCAAGAAACCCATGCTACCACTACATCAGCGGCTGCAATGATAATCCTCACGATAGGACAAGGCACCGTTGTTACAGGAAATTTCTCTACCATTAATTGGGGCAATGGTGCTAAGTTTATGCAAATAGAATTGGATGCAAGTGGTGGAAATAATTATGTTGATTTGGGTACACAACAAATGATGAGTGTGCCGTATGCTTTATGTGCCAGCCGTCTTAGTAATGGCACACTGCCATCTGTTAGTACTGATTCTATCAATGAAATTCTAAATACTTCTGCAAATATTTTGGCTACTGTGATTAACGATGGTAATAATTCTTTTACAGTCAGAGGTATTTGCTGGAGTACAAACAACAATCCTACTTGTAATGATAATAGTTTACTCTTTGGAATTGGGACAGGTTTATTTAATGGGAAACTTTTAGGGTTAATACCGAATACACTTTATTATGTTCGTAGTTATGCAGCCAATAATATTGGAATTTCTTACGGTAATTCATTAAGCTTTACAACAGAAATTAAAGTTGGTGATTATTATCAAGGTGGTATCGTTGCCTATGTTTTACAGCCAGGTGATCCTGGATATGTAACCAATCAGCATCATGGTTTTATAGCCTCCCCTATAGATCAAAGTTTAAGTATTCCATGGGCGACATCTAGCGCATTTCTTGGTGCAACTGGAACTGCATTAGGTACTGGCATTTCCAACACAAATATTATTGTTTCGGCACAAACGAATGGAAATTTCGCTGCAATTCTATGCAATGACTTAATATTAAATGGCTATTCAGATTGGTATCTACCAAGTAAGGATGAATTGAACAAACTCTTTATCAACCAGGTTGTAATTGGTGGATTCACACAACTAAATCCTTACTATTGGAGTTCAAGTGAAATTATTGGTGACTCTGCTTATGCACAAAGTTTCGATATTGGATCGCCATTTGGTTCTACCAAGTCCCTTACTTATAGGCTCCGCGCCATTCGGTCTTTCTAAAAAAACTTTATACCCAATTCAAAAACCAGAATCACTAAATTTACAAACCCATGAAACATCTTATCATCCTCTTCTGCTTCTTAAGCACTACACAATACCTTGCTGCACAAAGCATTTCTCGTTCTGTATTACCAAGCCATGGTGGCAATTATACGGATAGTAATCTACAAGTGAGTTATACCATCGGTGAAACATTTACGCAAACACTATCTACGAATGATATCATTGCTACGCAAGGGTTTCAGCAGCCAGATAGTTTAAGTCCTATTGCGCTGCATCTTACTTTTTATATACAAGGTTATTATATCAACAATCACCAAATGAGTCCTGCATTATACAATTCGGGTATTGGTTCTGATATGGATATTGTCGACACAGTGGAAGTGAGCATCATTAACCCTACACCGCCTTATGCAGTAGCACAAACTACAAAAGCTGTATTGCATGCAGACGGTAAACTACATTGCACATTCCATCCAATGCTATTGGGAAGCAGCTATTATATTGCCTTGCGACATAGAAGTATTGTAGAAACATGGAGCGCCAATCCTATCACCTTCAACAAAAATACCTATTATGATTTCAGTACCTCTGCGGCACAAGCACTTGGCAATAGTCAAGTAGATGCAGAAGTAGAAGGCATTTATTCCATCTATAATGGCGATGTAAACCAAGATGAAACGATTGACTCAAACGATTTCTTGGTTATGGATGATGATATGCAAAACTTCAATAGCGGTTATTTATCTACAGACTTAAATGGTGATGGCACTACAGATTCAAATGACTTCTTGATTTTGGATAATAATTTACAGAGCTTTATAGGTGCGATAACGCTGCCTTAGTTGATTCAATTATTGTCGGAATCAGGATTCATAGGAAGAAAAGATTTGCAGGATAAAAACAAACAAATCCTGATAATTCTAAATTCTGGATAATCCTGATTCAGACAAATTCCACTATTTTCAAGCCCACAATTAATTTATTCACTAAATTTGAGAAAAATATTTTTATATGACGACTATTGAATTAAAAGAACAATTAATTAGCAAAATAAAAATAACTGATAATAATGATTTGCTGGAAATGATGCTAGATCTTGTTGAAATCGAATCAGATGATCAAAGTATTTATCAATTGAATGAGAATCAGTTGCACGAAATTGATCTAAGTAAACAACAAATTAAGAATGGGGAATTTTATACACATGATGAAGCAAATGAAATTACGCAAAAATGGTTAAGCCAATTATCTGGTCAAACCGAGCTTTAGAAAATAAATTATCCATTCTTAAATATTGGTTTATCCGAAATAAGTCCAATGTTTATTGTATCAAACTTGATAAGTTATTTGATAAAGCCGCATTAACAATAAGTCATAATACAAGTTTAGGAAGACCCACCGACAACCCATCCGTTAAGAGAATTGTGGTCGAGCATTATTCAATATTCTTTACAGAGAGTGAAGTAGCTATTGAGATTTTACACATTTGGGATAATCGACGAAAGCAAGGAACATCAGCCTATAGATTGTAAATTCATGAGTCCTCTTGCTACAAAATGCAGCCAATGCATTCTTTTGTTTGGTGGGATCAACTATTTGGTTTCATGTTTCTCTTTACATTTTTAGTTTAGCCAGGTACTATTTCTTGTAAATTCATAAATTGCGAGATTATCGCATAATCTCGCAATTTTTATTATTTTTGAATACTAATTATAGAAGATGATTGAACAAGCACCAATGTATAATAAAGAATTAGACGATATATACTTATTGGCTAAACTTAAAATGGATGGCACTTTACAAAAAATTCAAGACGAATATCTGTACTGGGACAAAATAAAATATAAAGCTACTGATTGTAGTCCAGCTGAATTATGGGCAGCGATAAAATTATTTAGGAGAATAAGGTCAAGTCGAGTAAAATTTGGTAGCCATGATTTTACTTATGTTATTACGGATTATATGCAAAGAGCGCTTCATCAATTTGATTTACATATTGGTGGAACTTTAGGAAGTAATATAGGAATTGCTGAAACTGACAAAACTAAGTATATCATCAACTCTATCATGGAAGAAGCTATTTCTAGTAGCCAAATGGAAGGCGCAAATACGACTAGAAAAAAAGCGAAAGAAATGATACAGCAAGAGAAAAAACCAAAAAATAAATCAGAACAAATGATAATGAACAATTTCATTACGATGAAGTATATTGTTCAAAATAAAAATGAAGAACTCACACTAGATAAAATTTTACATATCCACAAATTAATATCTACCCAAACCCTTGATGATTCCCTAGATGAGGGAAAATTAAGATCTACTAATGAAATACATGTGGTAAATCATTCCAATGGAGAAATTGTACATACACCTCCTACATCAGATGAATTACCCCTCTTGATGAAAAGCCTCGTTGATTTTTTCAACCAAGATGGAAAGACCTTTCTACATCCTATTATTAAAGGTTGTATCATTCATTTTATGATTGGCTGGATTCACCCTTTTACAGATGGAAATGGCAGAACAGCTAGAGCATTATTTTATTGGTTTATGCTACAGCAAGGTTATTGGCTCACAGAATACTTATCCATTTCAAGAATTATTAAAGATTCAAAATCACAATATGAAAAAGCTTATTTATATTCAGAAATCGATGAAAACGATTTAAGCTATTTCATAACCTATCATATCCAAACCATGGAAAAAGCTTTTCATGCCTTAAAGGAATATATAAATAGAAAACAAAAAGAAGTCATTCAAGCGGCTAGGTTTATGAAGATTCCTGGCGTAAATGAGAGAATGGCACAAGTTATAAAAATCATTTTCGATGATTCTGAAAGAATATTTAATAGTAAAGAAATAGAATCAAGATTTCATATATCAAACTTTACTGCAAGGTCCGATTTAAAATCATTGGTTGAATTGGGCTTTTTGGATACTATTCAAGTAAATAAGAAAAAACAAAGTTTTATTAAATCACAAGATTTTGATAAAGTAATTCGAAAATATAAAATTCGATAATATCCATTCACCCTATTGGTTGGTGTCCCACCAACCAACTTTTGGACATTTCGGTTGGTGTCCCACCAACCAACTTTTGGACATTTCGGTTGGTGTCCCACCAACCGATAAAAAAGTATCATAGTTCACACATTTCATTTAAATATTGTCGGAATCAGGATTCACAGGATGAAAAGATTTGTAGGATGAGAAAAACAAATCCTGATAATTCTAAAATATTAATAATCCTAAATCAAACAAATTATAAATCATGATTCAGATTGTATAATATTTTCTGATCAAATCATAGTAATCATATTAATCAATAAAATCATAGTTCAGACATTCATTCAATTATTTCACCCTATTTTAATTTCTCATACGCTTCATCAAAAGACGGTGTAGGAATGTTCAATAATTTCCCTTCACGCATTACATATCCCGTTATGGTATCTAATTCTGTTTTGCCATCGCCTTTCCAAAAGTCGCGCTGCATAGAGGATGTAGCACCAAAGGGAAAGGATTGCAATTTTTTATAGGTTGCATCTATCATGTCGCTTTCAAAAGAAATTCCTTTTGCCAAAGCAATTTGATTTACTTCTTGCAACAAGGCCAATAAAAATGCAGCCTTCGTTTCATCCGCTAAAATTTCACCGGTTGTGTTTTCATAATAAGAAGTAGCTGTTGAATTTGCAGCTACCAAATGAAATTTTTCCCACATCACCGCCGACATATTTTGTGTCAGTGTAGCTTCAATCTTTGCTTGTAGAAAAATTTGTTCTAAGGCTATTAATTTATCATTCGTGGAATTATCTAACCCAAAATAGAGTGTTTGTATATTCCCTACATTTTGGACAATACCATACTCTTTAATAGACGATACAATGTATACACAGCCACCTAACACTAAATTCTGTGGCAATAAAGCGCTTATTTTTTCAGGACTTTCCACACCATTCAAAAAAGGAATGAGGATGGTATCAGCGCCTATGCACGGCTTCAATTGATGTATGGTTTCTTCAAGATCATAGCTTTTGGTACAAAGTAAAATGTAATCTACTTCGCCAAAATCAGATGGATTGTCACTTGCCAATGTAGGTTTGGCAATCCATGTTTGATCGCCATGTATTACCTTCAAACCATCTTGCTGTATGCGCTGTAGGTGTTTGCCCCTTGCTAAAAAATAAATCTCTACCGCATCACTTGCCGAAAATGATTTGGCGAGCAAACCGCCAAACCATCCACCAACACCACCAATTCCTGCAACTTAAATTTTAGTTTTCATTTATTGATTATTAAAAAAATAACACCCAATTATTGGATATTATTTCTCTCTTTCAATTTTAATTGCCATGCCCAGGCCGTACCCATCATTTGATTCAAGTCATATTGTGGCGACCAATTCAATCGTGTTTTAACCAATTCATTATTGGCATAAATCGCCACTACATCCCCTTCTCGGCGAGGCCCTAATTCATAATTTAATTGCACACCACTTACTGCTTCAAAAGATTTAATTGCTTCCAGCACAGACACACCATTACCCGAACCAAGATTTAATATTTCGTAGTTCTGCGTATTTCTATTTTCAATCATGTATTGCAATGCTTTTGTATGTGCACTAGCAATATCCATGACATGAATAAAATCACGAATACAAGAACCATCTCGTGTATCATAATCTGTACCCCATACATACATTTTTTTAATTTGACCGATGGCAGTTTGTGTAATTACTGGTACTAAATTATTTGGTACATCAATAGGCAATTCACCAATAGATGCAGATGGATGCGCACCAACTGGATTGAAATATCGAAGTAAAATATAGTTTGCTGCTGAAGCTTTTGCCACATCATAAATCACTTGCTCACCCATTTGTTTGGTTGCAGCATAAGCACATTCCGCTTTCGCTAATGGCGTATCTTCTGTAACGGGCAATTTTTCTACATTACCATACACAGAACAAGAAGATGAAAATACAAAACTAGAAATTTTAAATTCGTCTACGCATTTCAACATGTTGATAAGCGAATACATATTGTTTTCATAATAACGAATAGGAAACTCAACACTTTCTGGAACAGATTTAAAAGCAGCGAAATGAATGATGCCTTTGATATCTTGGTTCTCTGCAAACACGGCGCGCACAGCTTCCAAATTACAAATATCGACATTGTAATTTTTTACATCTACGCCAGTAATTTCTTTTATTCCATTAAAAGTATTGGGAGATGAACGAGAAAAATTGTCCATGGATATTACGTCAAATCCATTGGTAATCAAATCCACTATGGTGTGCGAACCAATATATCCTGCACCACCTGTCACTAATATTTTAGCCATGTTATTATTTTTTCAATTTTAAAATTGTGTAAAAATCGTACCCGAAATAGCGTAAGCAAGCGAGTAGTATGACCGTTGCGAACACCTCATCTATATTACCGATAAAAGGAATATTATCTCTTATGATTTCATATCTGCCTAGTCCTAAGTTTAATATATAGAGCAAACAAACCGCACCCAATATGGCTATCAGCTTACTCTTATTTATATATGCATCTAATTTATCAGCCATACCTTTTTATTGAATCACTTTTTCCATTGCCATCGCTCTTGAACCTTTTAATAATATAGCAGTATTCTCAAACTTCATCGATTGAAACCAAATTTTTGCTTCTTCCGAATTTGGAAAATAAGTATAACTATGTGGCACTCGTTCGAAATCACCACCAACTAATACCACATGATTCCAATTGCTTTCTTCCAATACATGTATGATGCGTTTATGCTCTGTAATACTTTCTTTGCCAAGCTCCATCATGGCACCCAACAGGATGACTTTATTTGGATAATCTGTTTGTACAAAATTAGAAATTGCTTCAGCCATACTACTCGGGTTTGCATTATAAGCATCTAAAATAATGGTATTCCCATTTAATTGTAGCAGTTGAGATCGACTATTGCTAGGCGTATACATTTCTATACTCTTCTTAATTTCTCCTATGGAAATTTGAAATGTTCTACCGACAGCCACTGCTGCCATCACGTTTGCGAAATTATACTCCCCTACTAAATGCGTATGTATCAAACATTCTAATTTTGGCGTAGTAATAGCTACTTGCAGATACGATTGCTGCATCGAAGGAATTCCAGTATACTCCGCATGCATTTTACCGTACGTGATTTGTTCAAGAATACCAGCAGACATATCATATAAATAAGGCAAATCTGTATTACGAAATATAGTGCCTTGCGCTTGCTTTATGTAATCATACAATTCACCTTTGCCTTTACGTACACCTTCTATGCCGCCAAATCCTTCTAAATGTGCCTTTCCACAGTTATTAATGAGACCATGCGTTGGCAATGCAATAGTGCAATAAGAAGCGATTTCAAGTTGGTGATTTGCCCCCATTTCAATGATTGCCATCTCGGCATCCTTTTTTATCTTCAAAATGGTTAATGGCACACCAATATGGTTATTCAAATTACCTTCGGTGGCATAAGTTTTATATTTGGACGACAAAACAGAATATATTAATTCCTTCGTCGTTGTCTTCCCATTACTTCCTGTTATGGCAATAAATGGAATAGTAAATTGTTTACGATGATATAAAGCAAGCTGTTGTAGAGTAGTCAATACGTCCTCCACAAGTATGCAATGATTGTTCACAACATATTCCTCTTCATCTACAATGGCATATGCCGCACCCATTTCTAAGGCTTTTTCTGCGAAACGATTTCCGTTAAAATTTTCTCCTTTTAAAGCAAAATAAATATCTCCTTGCTGCAATTTTCTAGTGTCAGTTTGAACGCTAGGATATTGGCAAAAGATTGCATATAAATTTTCAATAGACATGATATAAGTACTTATTAAAAAAGCCACTGATGAGGTGGCTTTTTTAGAAATATAATTTATTTAATTATCTAGATTTTTTCTTAGATCCTACGAATTGATTTCCAGCAGGTCCTTTTATAGATGGACTTCCTAAGCGATCCATACAGCAACGGAATCCGATAGATGAGCTGCTATGATTTGCTTGTAAGAAGCGACGAGTTCCTGGACTTAACCAATAAGCTCTATCACTCCAACTACCACCTTTGTACACGTGTGCATTGTCGTTGATTAAAGTTGTTTTACCATAATCATAAGTAACTCCGCTAGTAGAATCCCCATCTAAGAAGTTGATGACATTTGCATCACGGTAGTTATAATTTTTTAATTGTGAAGTATCTGCATTAATTAATTGTCTAACCAATTTACCAGTAGTATCTTTTTCTTCTAAAGTATAATCATCTAATACTTTAGCTTCATCAAATACATTACCTCTAAATGGTCTAAAGTCTTCAGCATCTTGAGAAGTATTAGGACGATACACATCCATTACCCACTCACTTACGTTACCAGCCATATTATATAAACCAAATGCATTTGGTTTGTAAGAATAAATTGGTGCTGGAATATCTGCGTTATCATTTAAGCCACCAGCAACACCCATCGCATCACCAAGTCCACGACGGAAATTACCCAATTGCATTCCTTGATAAGCATTTCTTGTACCTTCACGAGTAGATAAATTATCACCCCAAGGATATACTTGACGATCTGTTACAACCTCTTCACCACGACGTCTTTTAGTATCTGGTTCTGGGTTTCTACCTTTATAGCCTAATGCTGCATATTCCCACTCGGCTTCCGTTGGTAATCTATAGTCAGCAGTAAGTATACCATCTTCATATCTGATATTACGTTTTCCACCGCCTGTTGGATCTAAATCTTTTTTCTTGATACCTACAGATCCTTCGTATTGACCTGCTACATAAGTACGTGTGCTGAAATTATCCTCAGAAACTTGGAAAGGATTTTTCTTTAAATATCCTCTTTGAATAAGAATCAATTCGTTTACACGATCCGTACGCCATTTACAATAGTTAGTGGCTTGTTCCCAACTTACACCAACAACTGGATAGTCATTGTATGCAGCAAATCGGAAATAAAATTCAACTTGTGGTTCATTGTATTGCAAAGCTCTTCTCCAGCATTGTGTATCTGGAAGTGCTCTTTGATAAATATCTGGATAATCATTTCCGTAAACTCTACTTACCCAATGTAAGTATTCACGGTAGTGCACATTTGCAACTTCTGTTTCATCCATATAAAAGGAAGATACAGACACAGTCTTAGGCACATTATTGTTTTCGTATGTCAAATCTTCATCTGTTTGGCCCATGGTAAAACGACCTCCTTCAATAAAGGTAAGTCCTGGCCCAACGTATTGACCTTCATAACGAGGAACATCAAAACCACCCATTTTTGAGTCATTGAAATTCCAACCAGTTTTTGAAGATACCAAATTACTAGATTTTTTACCTCCGCAAGAAGACATCATTATTACTACAATAAGTAGCATCATTCCATTTAATCCTAATAATCTTTTCATATTAAGTTATTATCGTTTTTTTTTGTAATCGTAAATATACTTTCTATTTCTTCTACACAAAGAAAGTACAAGTATAAAACAATCCATTGAAAATTACAATACATTCGTTTAAAATATATTAACTATTTTATTATTGTGTTAGTAACTACATACGTTTAAGCGCTATCCGACTGGTCATTATTCCTCCATTGCCGTATTAATAAAGGCTATCAAGGGCGATAAGTATTTTACATTTTCCATGATGGTCTGCAAATTATTTTTATCCAATACTTCGGAATCTTTTAATGGATGGGTAGCAACAAAACTTTTTAATCGCAAATAACGCAGCATGGGATGATCATTTTCATACCCTTTCGGTGCATTTTTTAAGGTTTCTGCTTCACTTAATCCACCAAATAATTTTTTAAAATTTTTGTTTTCGATAATCTGTAAAAAATCATTTGCCTGATAATCTATTTCTTGCCTGATCGTTTTTAATGCATCCGCTGGAGGCATCCATAAGCCACCACCAATAAAACTATGTTCAGGTTCTATATGCAGATACAAACCTGCACCGGTACTTTTTTTCCCGCCAAGACTAAACCCAGCGCCCAAATTTGTTTTGTATGGTGACTTATCTTTCGAAAAACGCACATCCCTATTTATTCTAAACATACACTGCTTTGCCGTCAACTCTCCGTAACGAATATCCAAGGCAGTAAGCGCACCAATCACTTGCTGTACTAGGTTCTCCATATCTGCTTTTGCCAATTCATAATTCTTTCTATTTTCTTCAAACCAAACTTTATTATTATTAATTTTTAATTTTTTTAAAAAATCTATAGTAGTTTTCTCCATGATTTAATTATTTTTACGCGCACAAAATACATTTTTACAAAAACATTATCTATTTTTCCGAACTTAAACACTATATCTCAGATGATAAAACAACTATTTACCTTTTCATTACTTTTGGTTGGTATTGGAATGTGGAGCCAAGCAGAGGCACAAGCTAATAAGAATAAAAAGAACAAATACTACCAAAACAACCCAGCAGAAGCTGACTTTAATGTAAAAGGTTTTTATACCGAGCCTTCTAAAAATGAAGTGGAAGAACCTGTGGTTGAAGATAATTACGATGTAAAATTTGATCGCAAAGAAGGGGATACTAAATATCGTAATGAGAAACGTGTAATCAAAAAAGTCGCAAAAGAAGAAACCGAGGAAGATACTCGTCCAGCTCGTACACGAAGAAATTCTGGCTATTATACTACCTATGGTGGCTATCGCAAATACAATGAAAAGCGTGAAAAGTATGACAAATATTATAGCGGAGACACTATCGTAGAAATCGAAGCTCCTGTTGTTGTAGAATCTAAACCTGTTAAAGTAAAAAAAGTTCTACATAAGGAAAGAGAAATTAAAATGACAGAAAAAGAATCGGAGTACAAAACAACGGTTGTTAAAAAAAGATATACTAACCTAGATGTTCTTTGTGATGACTTGGATTTAGCAAAAATTCAACGCCCAGTTTTCAAAGGGATTTGCTCAGAATGCAGTCATGATGTGGATTTGATTATCACGAATAAAAACATGAATAGCTTAGAAAAAAATTACAATTTAAAACAATGCTATATGCTTCGTGATAAAAGATTGAACGAAACATTAGATGACGACCAATATAAAAAATGGCTTCGTATCAAAGATTCTGATGAGTATTTGGTAATCACCAAAGATCTTGAATTAAAAGACGGCGTAAATAATTAATAACGCCTTACTATCTAAAGAAAAAGTCCGCTTCCGAGCGGATTTTTTTATACCTATTATACATAGTCAAAATTCATGATTACCTTGCACCCTCTAAAATCATACATGAATGAAAAGTACGCTGTTGAAATTATTATTCGCTTTCACCCTTCTCAGCAGTTGTCAAAAGGAAAATTTAGTAGCAGTAAATCAGACAAGCTTGGACTATTTACGCTGCAAAATGAACGGGACAGCATGGCAAGCAGATAGGAACTATAAAGGGGAAATGCAATATTCCATTTCTATGTCTAGCGATTTGCATGACTTAACTGTGTCTACTTCCGATTCGAGTCTATCCAGCTCATTTCATTTCAATATTGCAAACAACCAAAAAATTACCATTGGCAACTACCTCTTAAACGACCAAAACATCGCTTACTTCAGTCTATTCTCAAGCGCCTTTTCTACAGATGCTTCTCAACCTGGACTTCTGACCATTACGCATATAGACAATGACCATAGAAGTATTATCGGCACATTCGCTTTTGATGCGTATGGTGCATGGCATCAGGATAGTGTACACATTACCGAAGGTAGATTTTCACTGCATTATTAGATGAAGAAATACTGAACACTAATCCGCATAATTCAATTTACTTTCAAAAAAGTACCATTATATTTGCGCCCTTATGTCGACAAATCAAAACAATTTACCAGCGATTATTTCGCATTGCAAAGAATACGGATTTATTTTCCCAAGTAGTGAAATTTATGACGGACTAAGTGCCGTATATGATTATGGCCAATGGGGTGTAGAGCTTAAAAAGAACATCAAAGATTTGTGGTGGAAGAGTATGGTGTATATGCATGAAAACATTGTAGGCATTGACTCTGCTATTTTTATGCACCCTACCATTTGGAAAGCAAGTGGACATGTCGATAATTTTAGCGACCCCATGATTGACAATTTGGATAGCAAAAAAAGATACCGTGTAGATCATTTGATTGAAGGATTTGTAGAAAACCTAGATGCCGAAAAAGGAGCTCAAATTATTGCCGACATGGAATTACTCTTGTCAAAAGATGATTTTGATGGCTTAAAGAATTTAATCGTAAATCTTGGTATCAAATGTCCAGTAAGTAATACTTGCAACTGGACCAATGTGCGCCAATTTAATTTGATGTTTAGCACACAATTAGGAAGTGTAGCAGAAGAATCGGATACCATTTACTTACGTCCCGAAACAGCACAAGGTATTTTTGTCAATTTTCTAAATGTACAAAAAACAGGTCGTATGAAAATCCCATTTGGCATTGCCCAAATTGGAAAGGCGTTTAGAAATGAAATTGTTGCGCGTGGATTTATTTTTCGTATGCGTGAATTTGAACAAATGGAAATGCAATTTTTTGTACGTCCTGGCACACAAAAAGAATGGTATGAACATTGGAAAGAAACCAGAATGAAATGGCATTTAGCTCTTGGCATTCCACAAGAAAAATATCGATTCCACGACCATGTTAAACTAGCGCATTACGCTGATGCCGCTTGTGATATAGAGTATGATTTTCCAATGGGCTTCAAAGAAGTGGAAGGGATCCATTCACGAACTGATTTTGATCTTACACAACATCAATTATATAGCAAAAAGAAAATGCAATATTTTGATAATGACATAGATGAAGCCACTGGCAAAGCTTATGGCAATTATATTCCTTATGTGATTGAAACTTCCATTGGGCTAGATAGAACTATTTTAATGGTTCTTAGTGAAGCCTATACAGAAGAAGATTTAAGTACAGCAGAGAAACAAGATAGTCGTGTGGTATTGAAATTTCCAATAAAAATTGCACCAATTAAATTAGCTATTTTACCATTGATGAAAAAAGATGGGCTAGCCGAAATTGCCAAAGAGCTCATGCAATCTTGCAGTGAACATTTCTTTTGTTTTTATGAAGAAAAAGATAGCATCGGCAAACGTTATCGCCGCATGGATGCACTAGGCACGCCATTCTGTGTAACCATAGATCATCAAACCAAAGAAGACGGCACGGTTACCATTCGCTACAGAGATAGTATGGAACAAGAACGTATTCATATGAACGATGTGAAGGAAGTGGTGATGAAGGCGATGTTATAATTCCAATTTGAAAATTTGGGCAATTTGAAGATTTGAAAATTGGACAATTTAAAGATTTGAAAATGAGGTAATTTGAAGATTTGGCAATTTGAAGATTTGAAAATTGGGAAGATTTCAAAATTTGAAAATTTTAAAAGGAGTGAATTTGAGAATTCCCCTTTGGAATTTGGGATTTGAAATTTGGGATTTAATTTTTCACCGTTGAGATTTGGGATTTGGGATTTGGATTTGGAATTGAAAATTGGAATTTGAATTTTTCATTTACTTTTGTCCGATGGAATTTCGCCCGCCGCAAAGAGAAGTCATACCGCCTGTTGTCAAAAATTTATTGATTATTAATGTACTTGTTTTCATCGCCACAGCAGTGATCGGCAAACAAGGAATTGACATTTCAGACTATCTAGCCTTACACCATTGGAGTTCAGACAAATTTAGAATTTGGCAATTACTTACCCATATGTTTATGCATGGCGATGTAGGTCATTCAAATGCGCTCTACGACGAAGGATTCATGCACCTCTTTTCCAATATGTTTGGCCTTTGGATGTTTGGCTCTATCTTAGAACAATATTGGAATTCTAAACGGTTTTTGATTTTTTATTTACTCTGCGGATTCGGCGCTGCCCTACTCCATCTTGGTGTTCTCAGCTTTCAATACCATCAGCTGCACCAAGCCATTTCTGCTTTTAATGCACATCCGGATGTGAATGCATTCTCCCAATTGTTCCATAAATACCATTTAGAAAATATTACGCCATTCAGTGAATTCAAATCAGAATGGCTGAAATATCCAACGGATGATCGATTCGCAGGAACAGCAAAATCATTATTGGACCAATACTATACTTTACAAATTAATGAACCAACTGTAGGTGCTTCCGGGGCAGTATTCGGTATATTATTTGGGTTCGGCTTCTTATTCCCGAATACCATTATGATGTTACTATTTTTACCAATCCCGATTAAAGCAAAATACTTTGTAGCCATGTATGCATTGTTCGAATTATACTCTGGCATTAGCAATAGTGCTGGCGACAATATCGCACACTTTGCACATCTTGGTGGTATGATAGTTGCATTTATCATTATCAAATATTGGAATATGACCAACAGAAAAACACTTTATTAAATGAATAAATACAGTTCAACATCTTTTTTTGCATTCACTTCCAAAAGTGACATCATCAAAATAATTACGATTACTTCACTTGTTTTCGTTATCCTTCAATTCATCCGAATCACCTTATTGATTGGTGGTGAAGATGAAACTTATTATATCCAATCTATTTGGAATAAATTGACACTCCCATCCACCTTTCAAGAAGTATTGTATCAACCTTGGTGCTTACTTACTTACATATTTTGCGATATGAGTTTTATGCAAATCATTGGCAATATGATTTGGCTTTGGGTGTTTGGATCCGTAATAGAAGACCTTCTGGGTAGCCTTCGTATTTTCCCTATTTATATTTTCAGTGGTATACTCGGCGCCTTATTGTTATTGGGTTTCAACACACTTACACATACCAGCAATACCTTTCATTTTGGTGGCTCCATGGCAGCGCTAACCGGTGTAGTTGTTGCCACTAGTCTCTATAAACCGAAGTATACATTTTGGATACTTTTTAATACTCGAATTGAGCTTTGGGTTTTTACTATCGTTTATTTCATTCTATTAGCCATTCCAAAACCATGGAATAATTTCAATATACTTTGTTTAATCCTCGGTGGAGTGCTCATCGGCATTGCATACAATTATGGCTTGAATTCTTTATTCGAATCTTCAACAAATAGTCTCAAACGCATGTCTGCCTACATGAGCAATAATAATAATTTTGTGGTAAAATCGAAGCGCAAAAAAACAACCTTCCCCAATACCGATCTTCCTTTTAACACCATCAATATCAATGAAAAAAAATTAGATGCCTTACTCGATAAAATAAATAAATTTGGCATGCAATCTTTATCCGAATCGGAATTACGCTCACTAAATGAGTACAGTAAAAAATAGAATTTGAGAAAACTCATTAAATATTCCTTTCTAATTCTTAGTGTGCTTTTTGCAGCAGCAATGATGGCATGCAATTTAATACCTTCTGTAAACCCTTATGAACAAAGCTTTGTAGGCATATTAGGATTTATTGCGCCAGTACTTTGTATCATCAATATTGGATTTATTTTTTTCTGGTTATTCTCTCGCAAATTTTTATTCATTCTTATTCCAGTGTTCG
>CANJRV010000015.1 GCA_947476825.1 Bacteroidota bacterium
ACAGCAGCTTGGGGATTATCCTTAATTGGCCATTGGGCTGCGACTTTTACAAATTATTCAGATGCAGGTAATGAAGATTATTTGCGTCAATTAAAAAACTAATTCTAAATTTTCAAACCATGAATCCCAAAAATAGTTTTCTGCTTTTGGGATTTTTTTTATCTTTAACCTATGAAGAATATTAAATTAATATTAAGTACATTTTCAGTTGTAATTATTTGTTTTGGCATGATGCTATTTGTGTCTTGTGATAAGAGTAAAACCAAATACAATGATTCTACATTAATTAGGCCGTGTGATAATGTTATTTGTTTGAATGGAGGAACTTGTACAAATGGGATATGCAATTGCCCGCAAGGTTATGAAGGAGATAAATGTGGATCTCGATGGAGTGAGAAATTTGTCGGGAATTATATTGCTGCTGATGCTTGTTACACTGGTGGTACAGGCTATTACAATGTAAGTATTAGCGGCAATTCAGCTTATGCTTATAAAATTAATTTAATGAATGCTGGCGTTTTTTGTCCAAATAGCACCATAAGTGCAGATATTAATCCAGAGAAAACTACTTTCAGTATTCCAATGCAAAATACTTGTGGGGGTTTATATTTAAGTGGGTATGGAAATATGAGTGGAACGTTTATTAATATCTACCTTAAGTCGAGAGATACAGTGAATCATGTTTCTGCTTCTTGTAGTATAGTTTTAAGTAAACAATAAAATTGCTTGAATCAATTTGTAGTTTAATATTTCTATTCTGAATTATTTCAACGGAAACCACACTTTGTTTTGGTTGTCAAAGTCGCCATTGTAATTAATAGTTAACTCTTCTCCTTTTTTGATTGCACGGACTGTTTTAATCATAATTGTATTATTCTCATAATCTTGAAAATATTCGCAATTGGAGGGTTGTTCGTGATTATATATTGGCACAAAACCCATTGCCATGCAGCATTGTTCATCGGTCCAATCAAATATGTAATTGTATAAAGTGGTCTGATCCAATAGCTTTTTTTCTTTTGCAGACATTACAATGACTGGTGAAATTTCTATGATAGTATTGCTATTTATTTTTTTATTTGTGAACATTCCCCAACCTTTATTTTCTGTGAGGTGAGCAAATAAACAAGGAAGTATCATGATCTTCTGATTTCTTTTGGAGCAAATAGTAATTGACTTAAAATAATTAGTAATATGGATATAACTCCAGAAACTAAAGTCTTTAAAAGAATAAATAGAATTTGTGAAAAGCTCCAAATCTGTACGGTGTAAAAAGCAAGATGATGAATCAAAATGGCTATACAGATGTAAGTAAAATAGGTACTAAAACCCATTCGAAATAAGGAAGGAATTGTATTTCCAAGTTCTTTGATATTTTGCTGAAAAAACAGGCGCAGTAAGAATGGTCTGCAATAAGCTAAAAGTACACTAGCTGCAGCATGCATTCCGGGTGTATTGCAAAACATGTCCATAGTAATACCCGTAAAGAAGCCAATTATCATACCTAGCCAATTAGGAGTACTAACCGGTAATAACAATAAGAATAATGGATAAATGAAAGGAATAAAAGCAGGGAATCCAAATATCGAAATTGATGATTTGATGACAATATCATTTAACACAAAAATCTGAACCGCCATGATTGCAATGAAATTTAGTATAAATTTAATTGGTATACTCATCTCTTCTAAAGCGTTATTTTTGTGGAATCTTCTAATATAGATCTTTCGACATTGGTATTATCTTCTATCACATAAACATAGTGTAAATTTCTAAAATTGGTAGACAACCAAATTTTGTAAGATGTGCCATTCATCACCTGAGCAGCTCTTCCAATAAGTATATGTTCTGGGAAAAAAGCAGAATAACCACTGGTAAAAACAGAATCTAATTTTTTTAATTTAACTGACTGTGGAATTCCTGTTAGCAGCACTAGACTTGGATCTAAGCCGTCCCAAGTTATCTTTCCTACTGTGCCATCAGCAACTAATGCACTCACCACAAAATGTTCCGATAAGAGAGATAAAACAGTACAATAATTGGGACTTACATGCGATACTTTACCTACTATACCATTGCCACTAATTACACCCATATTTTTTTTAACGCCTTGTAAGCTTCCTACATTTAAAGTAATATAATTGGTTTTTTGATCAATGGAATTATTCAAAACTCTTGCCGGAATATAACGGTATTGGATGGTGGAGGTTACCGAATCTATTGTTCGTTTCGTGCTATATGAAGTGTCTTTTAAAGGATTAGATGGAAGTCTTAACCCAAGTGCGTGCATAAGTCTTGCATTTTCTTTCTGCAAACTATCATTGACGGATTGCAAACTAAAAAAAGTAGACAGTTTGTTTTTCTGCGTATACAAGTTGCCTGAAATATTTCTTGCAGAATTGATATAAGAAGTTTGTTGATAGGAGTAATTACTGAATACAATACTCAGGCAAATTATTTCTAAAAATAAAAATATAAAAAAAGAATAATACTGCTGAATTAAAAGGATAAGATTGCGCACGAAGTACTCTTTACAATGTTCTACTAGGTATTAAAAATATCAGAAGGGGATGCTTATTGCATCAAAAATGGATACTTGTGTACATGTTTTAGCGCCATTCCAGTACCGCGTACAACACTACGTAAAGGATCATCTGCAACATGTACAGGTAATTTTATTTTATGTGCAATTCGTTTATCCAATCCACGTAAAAGTGCTCCACCACCTGTTAAATACAAGCCACGACGGAAAATATCCGCTGCCAATTCTGGTGGTGTTTTTTCCAAAGCCTTTAAAACAGCTTCTTCAATCTTGAACACAGATTTGTCTAATGCATCAGCTACTTCTTGATAAGAAACCATGATTTGTTTTGGAATACCTGTCACTAAATCTCTGCCATTTACAGCCACATCATCTGGAGGATTATCTAATTCTTTTAATGCGCTACCGACTTGGATTTTTATTTGCTCTGCAGTGCGTTCCCCAATCAATAAACTATGATAACGACGCATTGCTTCAATAATATCTGCTGTAAATTCATCGCCTGCGATACGTATACTTTCATCGCAAACAATACCAGATAAGGAAATTATGGAGATGCCTGTTGTACCGCCGCCAATATCAATAACCATATTACCAGTCGGTTCTTCTACATCAATTCCGATTCCCAAAGCCGCAGCCATTGGTTCATGTATCATATACACTTCTTTAGCACCGGCTTGTTCAGCACTATCCCGTACGGCACGTTTTTCAACTTCCGTGATAGATGAAGGAATACAAATGACCATACGCCAGCTTGGAGCAAACAGGGGTTTCTTTGGGTAAATTAATTTAATCATTTCCCGTATCATTCCTTCTGCTGCATTGAAATCAGCGATTACACCGTCTTTTAATGGGCGAATTGTTTTTAAGTTTTCGTGGACTTTACCATCCATCATCATGGCGCGTTTTCCAACGGCAATGATTTTATTTGTAGTCCGGTCAACGGCTACTATAGAAGGTTCGTCTACGACAACTTGATCATTATGTATAATTAATGTATTGGCAGTGCCTAAATCAATGGCTATATCTTGAGTAAAAAAGTTGAATAATCCCATGGGCTGTGAAAGTGATAATCACCTAAATGTGAAATGTCAGCGAAGTTAGAAGATATTATTTGTAAAATAAAAATTTTATCCTTTCCTTTTAAAATATTTTTTTAAAGCTTATTTTATTTTGATAAAATGGATTGCTTTAGCCTAAATAAAATAGCATTCTTAACGGTTTTGAATAAACTTTTGCATAGCCAAATTCACTTCTTTTGCTCTTTCTATTTGCGCAAAATGCCCAGTGGCCGGATAAGTGATCAATCGTGCATTAGGCATGAGTTTGACCGCTTTTTCTCCAATTGCTTTCGGCGTAGTTGCATGGAGAAATTGATTTGGAATGAGTTGGTCATTTTCGCCAAAGAATACTAATGTATCGTGTTGGATTTTGTTCAGTGCAGAAAATACTTGCATTTCTAACATGGAGTGGATACATTGATCCAGCATCTTTCTATATTGAGTCCTATTGTTTTTTTGAATAATGACATGTAAGTCTTCAATTATTTTATTTGCAATAGTCGATTGTTGGTGAAATGCCTGCTGAATACTTTGGGTGATTTGCATTTCATCTAATACCATGAAATTGCCAAATGTCATTGCGCTTTTCAAAAGCATCGCCTCATGTGCACTGAAGTATTCAAAACCAGCTGGGGCAAAGAGAATTAATTTGTCAATTTTGTCTGCATGATGCAGAGCTGTAAATAATGCAATTTGCCCACCCATGGAATGGCCGACTAATATTACATTTTTTAAATCCAACTTGGCAATAAATTCTATAACGATTTCGGCAAAAAAAGGAATGCCATAATTGCAATTGGTTCGGCTAGAATGACCATTACCAGGCAAGTCTATGGCAATACATCGATAATGATTTTGTAATTCAAGGATATTCCAATGCCAAACAGAAAGATAATTGGCTAAGCCATGTATGAAAAGTAAACAAGGTTTTCCTTGCTGGTTATTGTCGGTGTATGCAATTTGTATGTCATGTTTGAGTTGGGCGTAATTCAGTTTTTCAATATCCATAAATAGTTAACAAACTTACAACAGCTACTCGAATATTTTGTATCAAATAAAGGAGAGTAAAAACTAAATTTACAGAATATACTTTTATTCAAATGAAAAATATTTTCTTCCTTTTATTATTATGCTGTAATACTTGTTTTGGGCAACAACTATTTCCAGTACTAAGCGACAGTAGAAATAGCAATGAACCAAAATATATGGTTGAATTGAATGAAGCAAAAATTGTGAGTACAAGAATATTTGCGAATGATACGATGCGCTATAATTATAATCAAATGAAACATTATGTAAAAATGGTTTTGCCTTACGCAATCGTGGCAGTGAAGACCTTTCATGACATTGATATGGCTACACAATACATGAATAAAAAGAATAAAAGAAAATATATTAAATCGAGAGAACAAGAAGTGAAGGCGAATTTTGAAGATAAGTTATCGAGTTTGAATATTACGCAAGGCAGACTGTTGGTTAAAATCATTAATCGCCAATTGAATACCAATTGCTACGACATTGTGAAGGAATTAAAGAACCCAATTACATCAGCTTATTATTTAAGTTGGGCGAGATTGAACGGTATACGATTGAATGAAAATTATGATGCAGAAAAAGAAAGAAACCTAGAGCAAATTATGGTTAGTTTGGGGTATTAGATATACTAAAGATAAATGCTATGTTCGGCACATTATACATTCAAATTAGTTATTTTTGAAAAATGCTTACTTAAGTTGAGTTTCGTCAATAATTAAATATTATAAATTGGGAAACAGTAGGTTTGGATTAGATATAAGTAAGCGATAGAATTTGCAAATCTAAATACTATTTAAAAGAGAATAACTATCCCCTTACCAATCTGCATGGCGCTTTGTGCTTCAACTAAATTTTTTTCAAACTGTTAAATACCAAATCATTTAGAAAGGATATGATTTCAATATTCTCTTTAATTTTTCCAAAATCAGTGAGAGCTGGTAGATTATTCATAAAAAAATTTTGAAAATGGACCATTTCAATAATAGTGGTAGCTAAAGATTTGGGGTATTTGTATTTTGGATTACACTCTAAAATAATATTTGCAATGACCGCACAGAGATCTTTATAGGGTTTGAAAAATTGAAGTTTATTCTCTTCCCATACTTGTTTGGTAAGATATGCCTTTGAACCTTCTGCAATAATTATTTGATGTAGCAAATATTCGTTTATATAATGGGTGTCTTCGTCATCTTCAACTGCAGTAGCTAGCAATTTTATTACTTTTTTTAATCGGACTATAGGGTCTTTGATATTATTCGTATGAAAACTTATTTGAAACTCAAACCAACCCCAGTACCAAGCTGTTAAATAAACCAGTAATTTATGCTTGTTTTCAAAGTATCTATAAATCCCGGCTTCTGTTGTTCCAATTTCTTCTGCCAATTTCTTAAATGTAAATCCTTCAAAACCAGCTTTGTAAATTAATTGAACACTATGTTGAAGAATATTCTTTCCTAACTCTGAATTTTCTGGGTTGCGAAGAAATAAGGCTTCATTCATTCTAATCTGCAACTGTGGCTTCATTTTAAATATATATTACATCTGACTTTTGAAGCTGCAAAGCTAATAGAAATAATTACAATTATTTATGATAGTATTACTATCATGTACAAAACTATTTCTATCTTCGCGCCGAAAGGTGTACATTTTATTTTGTTATTCAATGTACAAATAGAAATATTGAAGAAATTAAACAATCACAGATAAAATACTACAAAAATGATTTCAAAAATTAAACAAGATCTACCTGCAAGTATTGTAGTATTTTTAGTCGCACTGCCATTATGTTTGGGAGTAGCCTTAGCAAGTGGAGCTCCATTATTATCTGGTGTAATTGCAGGGATAGTTGGTGGTATAGTAGTTGGCTTTTTAAGTCAATCGCATACCAGTGTCAGCGGACCAGCTGCTGGTTTGGCCGCAGTAGTACTTGCGTCTATTACAAAATTGGGCAGTTTTGATATTTTTTTGCTAGCTGTGGTTTTAGCGGGTATTTTTCAAATGGTTGTTGGAATTGTAAAAGGAGGTTTTATAGCTAATTATATTCCATCCAATGTAATTAAAGGTTTATTAGCAGCTATAGGCATTATTCTGATACTAAAACAAATTCCGCACGCAGTGGGTTTTGATAAGGATGTAGAAAATGACTTTAGCTTTTTTCAAAACGACGGAGAAAATACGTTTTCGGAACTATTAAACATTTTTAATTATTTTTCATTTGGAGCAATCATTATTTCTGCAATTTCAATAGTGGTCATGATTTATTGGGATAAAACTCCAATGCAAAAAGTAAAATTTTTTCCTGCTTCTTTATTTGTTGTTCTACTTGGTATCGCCTTGAATTGGTTGTTCATGAATTTTTTTCCTGATCTAGCCATTTCAACCGACCATTTAGTTAAAATTCCTAAATTTGAAAACCTTAATTCCATTATAACTTTACCCAATTTTAGTAGTATTAATAATTATCAAGTTTGGGTCGTTGCCCTCACGATAGCTGTCGTGGCATCTATTGAAACACTTTTAAATCTTGAGGCCGTGGAAAATATTGACCCACTTAAAAGGCAAGCATCGCCAAATAGAGAATTAGTTGCGCAAGGGATAGGTAATATTTTTTCGGGATTAGTGGGTGGGATACCAATCACCTCAGTAATTGTGAGAAGTTCAGTTAATATCAATGCAGGTGCAGCGACGAAATTGTCAACCATTATTCATGGGATATTTTTATTATTGAGTGTGTTGCTTTTAAGCCCAATGTTAAATTTTATTCCGTTAGCATCACTGGCTTGTATATTATTACTAACTGGTTATAAGTTGGCGAAAATTTCTTTGTTTAAGGATATGTATAATAAAGGTCTAAATCAATTCATCCCATTTATTGCCACCATCTTGGCTATCATATTTACGGATTTGCTAATAGGTGTACTTCTTGGTTTAGCAATAAGTATTTTTTATATTCTAAAAAGCAACTTCAAAAACCCATTTGTGTTGCAAAAAGAAACTTTATATGTAGGCGAAACTATGCGTTTGGAATTATCTAATCAAGTTTCATTTTTAAACAAAGCATCCATCAAAGACACTTTGGGGAGTGTGCCTAATAATTCTAAAGTCATAATTGATGCAACCAATTCTGATTTTATTGACAATGATGTACTGGAAGTAATTGAAGATTTTAGAAGCACGATTTCAAAAGAAAAGGACATTAAGCTAAATGTCATTGGGCTTAAAAAGCACTATCAATTAGAAGACCATATTCAATTTGTAAATGTATTAGACAAAGCATCTCAACAAAAAATGTCTCCATTTGATATATTGGAAATACTTAAAACGGGGAATCAGAGATTTGTATCTGGAAATAGAACTGAAAAATACTTGAAGCATCAGGTAAATGCCACTTCATTTGGACAAAATCCATTTGCAATTGTATTAAGCTGTATTGATAGCAGAACAACATCTGAACATGTTTTTGATTTAGGTTTGGGGGATATTTTTAGTGTTCGTATTGCAGGCAATATATTGAATGAAGACATATTAGGAAGCATGGAATTTGGCGTACATGAAATAGGTGTAAAACTCATTGTTGTATTAGGTCATACAAAATGTGGTGCAATTTCGGGGGCTTGTAGCAATATAAAGTTGGGTAATCTAACAACGCTTTTAGACAAAGTAAAACCTGCTATCGAAAATGAAAGAACCATTGTATTAAACAGGGATGGTTCTAATATGGAGTTTGTAAACAAAGTTGCTGAGCAAAATGTATTTAATACTATTAATCGAATTAAAAAAGAAAGTACAATTATTGCAGAACTTGCACAAGCGGGGAAAATAAAAATTGTTGGTGGACTATATAATGTAGAAACTGGTATTGTAGAATTCTATGAATAGAATGGAGCCTAGTCAAATTAATAAATTAAGCTAATTATCGTAATATTTACTTTGCTAACAGCTTGAGATTCTGAAATCATCTATTCGTATTGTTTAAAAATAAATATTTGAAACTGTTCGATATATGCAACGCCGGAATGCTTATATTATTTTCTATACACTTAAATTAGCCAATAGGTAAAACAATTTAATAATGGTTACTTCTGTATATTCAATTCAATATCACGATGGTAATTGAATCGATTGGCAATAAAATTTAGGAAGATTTTCTTAACCTAAAAGCCAGTAAATCCGGATTCAAATAAATCCCTCTTACTCCGCTGTTTTCAACGCAGAATCTTTTTTTCCTAAAACAACTGCACCGACCATGGCGCTTAAAAATAATACACTGGCAATTTCAAATGGAAAGACATAAGTTGTAAATAGTACCGTGCCTAAGTTTTTAATTAAACCAATATCTGTGCTATTGATTAAATCAATGTTTTTACCTTCTAATCCAGTTAAACTTGATTTGATAGCTGCCACCATAATCAATAGTAGCGCACCTCCTGAAACAACACCGGCAAATTGAACCAAGAAGTTTTTTTGCGGTTCTGTGTCACTATTCAAATTCATCAGCATAATGACAAATAAGAAAAGTACCATGATGGCACCAGCATAAACTATAATATTGACGATAGCTAGAAATTGCGCATTCATCAATACATAATGTCCAGATATGCAGAAAAATGTTAGGATAAGAAACAGTACGCTATTGATTGGGTTGCGACTCATAATAACACCAATGGCAAATGCCAGAGTGAATAAGCTCAATATCCAAAAAGTAATTTGATAAATATTCATGACGAAGATAAAACTAGTTTTTTGATGATGGATGCGGAATCAATAAGTCATCCTTTTTATAAATAAATCCTTTTCGGTCGTAATTGGATGGCGCAAAAGTTTGGGTCAAATAAATAGCATCTTTAGGGCATGCTTCTTCGCATAGGCCACAAAAAATACAACGCAACATATTGATTTCATATTGAGCTGCATACTTTTCTTCTTTGTACAAATGCTCTTCACCAGTTTTTCGTTCAGCAGATTCCATCGTAATTGCCTCGGCTGGACAGGATAGTGCACACAATCCACATGCAGTGCACTTTTCACGTCCTTCTTCATCGCGATTTAAAATATGTAAGCCACGGAAAGTTGAACTAAAAGGACGCTTTACTTCTGGATAATTGATGGTTGCTTTTGGTTGGAAAATATGACCTAAGGTGATTTTTAAACCTTTCGCGATAGCAGGCAAATAAATTCTTTCCATGAAATTCATCGGACGTCTGTCTACTTGTTTTGCTTTGGTGGATATATTGGTATAAGGCATATTTAGAATTAATTTATTTTTGAAATGCAAGAATAATTGCGCCAGTAACTAGCATATTGAATAGAGCCAAAGGTATTAAACTTTTCCAACCTAAATCCATTAATTGATCATAGCGAAAGCGAGGAAGCGTCCAACGGATAAACATGAAAAACAGAATAAATGCAACTGCTTTTCCTAAAAGAACTAGGACGCCAATAATGGAAACGAAAAGTGGAGAAACATGCAGGGCAACCCAATCCATGCCTGGATAATTATAACCACCAAAAAATAATGAGCTCAAAATAATGGAGGTGATAAACATATTGATATACTCAGCAAATAGATAAAAACCTAATTTCATGGAACTAAATTCAGTATGGTATCCGCCAACTAATTCGCTTTCACATTCTGATAAATCAAATGGTGCACGATTCAATTCAGCAAAGGAGCAAACAATGAAAATAACAAACGCCAAAGGTTGTTTGAAGAAATTCCAAGTGAAATAGCCGTTATTCCAGAATCCATGTTGTTGCTCTACAATTTCGCGCATGCTAAGACTACCTGACATCATCACTAATGCGATCAAACTTAAGCCCATCGCCAATTCGTAAGAAACTGCTTGTGCTGCAGCACGCAAACCACTTAACAAGGAATATTTATTATTGCTCGCCCATGAGCCTAGCATAATGCCATACACACCCAAGCTCACCACACCAAAGATGAAAAGAATACCAATATTGATATCGGCTACTTGTAAAGTAAAAACACTGCCATCCGCATGAACAATATTTGGTCCCCATGGGATAACTGCACTCGTCATACACGCCATCAGCATAGCTAACGAAGGTCCTAATATGAATAAAAACTTGTTGGAAAGGGTAGGGATGATTTCTTCTTTCATGAATAACTTCAATCCATCGGCAAGCGGTTGAAATAAGCCAAATGGGCCAGCTCTATTTGGACCTCTTCTATCCTGCATCACAGCAGCAACCTTTCGTTCAGCCCATGTGCTGTACATCGCAATTCCTAAAGAACCACCTAATATTATAGACACCAGAATTACTTTTTCTAAAATAAATCCTAATGTAATTGCAGTCAAAATCATGTAAGCGTAAATTAAGTGGGCAAAAGTAATATAATAAATTGAAAGTCGAAAGTAGAAAGTCATAAGGCGTAAGGCATAAGGCTTAGGTATGTGAGAGGTAAGGCGCAAGGCATAAATAGTAGGTCGAAAGTCGAATAGTTTACCTTTGGAATTTGGAATTTTTCTCTTTGGAATTTCTCTTTTGGATTTGGGATTTGAATTTTGGAATTGAATTTTCGTACTTAGGATTCCCAGTTTGGAATTTGGAATTTTTCCCTTTGGAATTTGAATAGTATGTTTGTGACCTAATTAAAACAACCACGACATGAATTTCCAATATACCGAAGAACAATTGATGATTCAACAAGCAGCGAGAGATTTTGCACAAACTGAATTATTGCCTGGTGTTATCGATCGAGATGAGCATCAAAAATTTCCAGCTGAACAAATTAAAAAATTGGGTGAGCTTGGGATGATGGGAATTATGGTAGATCCAAAATATGGTGGAGCGGGCATGGATACTATATCCTATGTATTGGCTATGGAAGAAATTTCAAAAGTAGATGCTTCTGCTTCTGTTGTGATGAGTGTGAATAATTCATTGGTGTGTTGGGGGTTAGAAACTTTTGGAAGTGAGGAACAAAAACAAAAATATTTAGTACCTCTAGCCAGTGGTGAAGTCATTGGTGCATTTCTGTTGTCGGAACCAGAAGCGGGTAGCGATGCCACTTCACAAAGAACTACGGCTGAAGATAAAGGTGATTATTATTTGTTGAATGGTACTAAGAATTGGATTACCAATGGTAATTCTGCTACGCATTATTTGGTTATAGCTCAAACAGATGTAGAGAAAAAACATAAAGGCATCAATGCATTTATTGTAGAGAAAGCATGGGATGGTGTGACTGTTGGTGCTAAAGAAAATAAAATGGGTATACGTGGAAGTGATACACATTCTATTATGTTTCAAGATGTGAAGGTGCCTAAAGAAAATAGAATAGGTGAGGATGGGTTTGGATTTACGTTTGCCATGAAAGTATTGAGTGGTGGTCGTATTGGCATTGCTGCACAAGCACTTGGAATTGCAAGTGGCGCCTATGAATTGGCGTTGAAATATTCGAAAGAGCGTAAAGCATTTGGTACCGAAATTATGAATCATCAAGCCATACAATTCAAATTGGCAGACATGGCAACTGATATTGAATCAGCGCGTTTGCTTTGTATGAAAGCAGCTTGGCTTAAAGACCAACATTTGAATTATGATATGGCATCGGCCATGGCAAAATTATTTGCGTCTGAAATTGCACAAAGAGTAACTTCTGAAGCAGTGCAAATTCATGGCGGTTATGGCTATGTAAAAGATTTTCATGTTGAACGATTGATGCGTGATGCAAAAATTACACAGATTTATGAAGGTACTAGTGAAGTGCAACGTATCGTCATAAGTCGTGGAGTATTGAAAGGATAGGAATTCATTTTCCGCAATATTCGGATTTTATTTATTGGGCTTCACTGCTACATTTGTGTTTGATGACAAATCAAAAAGAGTGGAATTATCAACGTATTGCAGATGCGATTGCATTTGTGAATGTGCATTATAAAGAGCAACCAAGCCTTGATGACATGGCAAAGCATGTCCATGTAAGTCCAACGCATTTTCAAAAATTATTTACGGAATGGGCTGGTGTAAGTCCAAAGAAATTCATACAATTTTTGCGATTGGAATATGCAAAAAGTTTACTGCGTGAAAAACAAATGACTCTGTTTGATGTTGCACACGAAACCAATTTTTCAAGCACGAGTAGATTGCACGATTTGTTTATTGGCATAGTTGCCATGACGCCAGCCGAATACAAAAATGGCGGCGCATCATTACAAATTCAATACAGTGAAGCAGGAAGTCCGTTTGGTAAGATGTTAATTGCTTCTACCGATAAAGGAATTTGTCATTTGGTTTTTGTAGAGGAAAATGAGGATACACTTCTGTCCTTAAAGAAACAATTTCCGAATGCAAATTTGGTAAATGGAGCAAATGAGATGCATGTAGAAGTTATTCAGTTTTTTAGCACCTTACAGGCGAATAAACCATTGTCATTACATCTCAAAGGAACTGATTTTCAATTGAAAGTTTGGGAGGCTTTATTAAAAATTCCCAGTGGGGAATTAACATCGTATGGAAAGCTTGCACAAGAATTACAACATCCAAAAGCATCTCGTGCCGTTGGCACAGCCATTGGCAATAATCCTATCGCATTTTCAATTCCTTGTCACCGTGTCATTCAAGCTAGCGGCGCACTAGGTGGCTATCGTTGGGGACTAATACGCAAACAAGCGATGATAGGATGGGAAGGAAGTCGTAAGTCATAAGTCGTAAGTCGTAAGTAGAAAGTAAAAAGTAGAAAGTAGTTAGTTTTGAGTAGTTAGTAGTTAGTAGTTAGAAAGTAGAAAGTAAAAAGTAGTTAGTATTTAGAAAAGCAATACTCTCCAAACACGAAACACCCTAGCTTTGAAAGGGCGACATATAAAAGCGATGGGCGTAGCCCATTGGGGAAAGAGAATGAGAAAGAGAATGAGTGTTAAATCACCACCCGCTCAATGCAATTACTACCAAATGAATAAGGTAAATAAGCCAGACTAGAAATTGGTTTTGTGATAATGAGTTTTGCCTTTTTGCCAATGGAAATACTACCTAATGTATCTTGTAATTCCATGGCAATGGCACCATTCATTGTACAAGCATTGATCGCCTCTTCGGGCGTCATTTTCATTTGGGTACAGGCTAAAGATAGTATCAAATTCATATTGCCGCTAGGGCAAGAACCTGGATTGTAATCCGTTGCCAATGCGACTGGAAGTCCTGCGTCTATTAGCTTTCGAGCGGGTTGATAATGCATGGCTAAAAAAAATGCAGCACCTGGTAATAGGGTAGGCATGGTATTCGATTGGAGCAAACAATTTACTTCCTCATCGTCCATAGTTTCCAAATGATCAACGCTGATGGCATTGTGTTTTACACCTATTTGTACACCACCACTATTGTATAATTGGTTCGCATGAATTTTTGGTTTGAGTCCGTATTTAGCGCCTGCAGTTAGGATGCGATCGGTTTCATCTACATTAAAAAAGCCTCGCTCACAAAATACATCTATATAATCTGCTAATCCTTCATCAGCAATTTGAGGCAACATCCTTTCGATAATTAATTGGATATATGCTTCGTGATTTTCTTTGTATTCTAAAGGAAATGCATGAGCACCTAAGAAGCTGGCTTTAATATCTAGATTTGAATTTTCTTTCAGCTTGCGTATCACTCGAAGCATTTTTAATTCTCCCGCAAAACTAAGTCCATAGCCACTTTTGATTTCAATTGCACCTGTGCCAAGTTGTTTTACTTCTTCTAATTTTGGTAATGAGATATCGTATAATTCGGCTTCGCTAATTTCTTGCATTCGTCTTGCCGAGTTTAATATTCCTCCACCTCGCTTGGCTATTTCTTCATAAGATAAGCCATGTATTCGGTCAATAAATTCTAGTTCGCGAGAATGTGAAAAGACAAGATGGGTATGTGAATCACACCACATAGGTAATACTATTCTGTTGGATAAATTTTCTGTTTTATCGGCATGGATATTTTCAGGTAATTGTTCCATGGTACCATAATCCAAAATAATATTATTTTCGATCAACAGCCAAGCATTTTCTATCTGTGGTAATATCGCCATTTCTTTGCCACGAACGGCATGAGTTTGATCAACTTTATTTCGAGTTTGTACTAATTGTTTGATATGTGTAAATAGAGTTCGCATGGAATAATATTTTGATGCTGGATCTGGTTTTTATTTTTAACAGAAGGAAAAGAACAAGTTGTTTTGAAACGGAGATAGTAGGTGTGTCGCGGCAACGATAGTAGTGGAAATCCTTTTTGCTTGCTCTGAAGCAAAAAGATTGAAACGGATAGCGTGCCCGCCGCCCAAATGATGCATTAGAAATAGATGGGAATCTTTAATTATAACTGCTCGCATATTTTTCTGCCCAATTTATTTTATTGCCGCCCTTGCCAAATCCAATGATGTCGTGCATTCGAAAGTTGATGCCGACTTCATGATAAGGGCCTGCAATATGGTAGTAGGATTGTGCGTAATGGATCGTAAATTTATTGGCATAGAGTCCGCCGCCTAATGAAAAACCAGACATGCCTTTGCGCTCAGAGATGGCTAATTCAGAGCGTCGTAGGTGATTGTAACCCACACTGAATTCTAATCGTTTGCCCAAATTAACATCCAATGCAAATACAATATGACGAAAGAATTTGTCGGCGAAATATTTCTTTGTTTTGGTAGAAGTTGTAGTATCCGAAAACAATAATTGATTGCTCACTTGGTCGGCAGGATTATCATATCGCACATCCCATTGGTACAAATGATGACCTAACATCATGAAAGAAAAAGGCGCTTTTTTAAATTTTTTGGTGATGCCTAATTGCAAATCCAAAGGCATGGGTTGCGATTCATTGGGGTCATATTTTTTCAAAGCAATGCCTGCATTTTTGATGGCTGCACCAAAATACCATTGGCTATTTGTATCGGCATAAGCCAAACCAAAATCGAATAAGATCGCGCTTGATTTTTTTGTAAGCAATTGGGAGTTTGCCAATTTTAATGCAGTGCCAAAACGCCATTTTTCTAAGTAACTTTTGGATGCATTGAGTTGTATCGCATAATCTACAGCATGCCCATCGCCATTGATATTGCCAAGTGCATCGGTTAAGGTAAAACTGCCATATTTTAAATAGTGAATGCCAAATCCAAAGGTCGTATTGATGCTTGGTGCGTGGTGCGCATAGAAAAGATTCATGACTTTGGTATCGGCATAATAGGAGTTGTAATTCAATCCAAGATGTGTATGGAATTCTGGTCTTAAAAGCGCTGGATTTGCCATACTCATCATCACATCTTTGGTAGGACTGATAATGGATATGCCGCCCAATGCACTGATATGTGGACTTGGAGAAAGTCGTAAAAATTCAAATGCTCTTTGTCCACCTACTACTTGAGCTTGCAAGGAATGACATGCGCTAAGGAGAATAAGCAGTAAGTATTTTTTCATAAGGGCTATTAAACGATGAATGTTCAAATATATTTTATTTTCCATCAAATTCTTGTTTGTACTTCGTATAATTTGTTTTCCTTTACAAAATGGACGGGTCGCGCATTGTATAAGATGTTGTGCCTCTCTTTATTTTTACATTCGTCATTTATCTTGCATGTCACTGAATAAAAGAATTGGGCTTGGTTTTTTTCTGCTTTTGATGGTAGGATTATATATAGCCGATCGATTTTATTTTATTAAGAAACCTATTATTTATGCCAACTTTGGTATAAGCATTCCGGCAGGATATACTACGCATGGCATTGATGTGTCACGTTATCAAAAAGATATTGATTGGGATTTGGTAAGTAAAATGACAGACCAAGGACAACATTTATCTTTCGCGATTGTGAAAGCAACCGAAGGCACCAATTTAGTAGATAATTGTTTTTCTTGTAATTGGAAAGCCTTGCAGACTAAGCCTTTGATCAGAGGCGCTTATTTATATTTTCATGCGAATAAAAGTGGGAAGTCGCAAGCAGAATATTTTATTTCGAAGGTCAAATTGGAAGAAGGAGATTTGCCGCCAATCGTGGATATTGAAGAACGATTTGGGATGCCTGATGTGAAGTTGCGCAATGCATTGCAAGAGTGTTTGAATACCTTGGAAAAGAAGTATAAACACAAGCCGCTCATATATTCCAACGTAGATTTTTACGAAAAAAGATTAGGAACCCAATTTGATGACTATCCATTTTGGGCAGCGCATTACGAGCAAGTGTCGGAGCCACGTATACAAAGAAATTGGTTGATGTGGCAGCACAATTGTAAGGGGCATGTCAATGGCATTGCAGTGGATGTAGATTTTAATGTGGTGAATGGCAGCTTGTTTACCTTGAGTGATTTGTGCTTGTGATTTTTTTTGTACACGAAGAGGAAGCGAAATTTTCAATATAAGTGATGGCGGCGCACACGCTTTACGTTCCAATCTTTTTGCTTGCTTCGCTGCAAAAAGGATTTCCACTACAATCGTTGCCGCAATGCATCCACTAAAAAAGCATTTGTACATTTTCTATTTTGTTTGTCGATTTGTTTATGTGAAAATGGAATAGATTTCTTTCAAGTAAATCGTTATGTAGGAAACGGTAATTCAAGGTTTATTCAACTTAAATTCTAGATTGGGAAAGTCCGCAGAATCGATTAATTTTAGTGATAAATAAAAACAAAAAATGAATATCTATTTACGCATGATCGGGTTGTTTTTTTTGACAAACATCCTAATGACAAGTACAACATTTGCACAAAGCAATGCTAAGAAAAGCACCATCAAAGGAGAAGAAATTTCCTATACAAAAGATGGTCTCACCATGAAGGGCTATATCGCTTATGATGCTTCTAAAAAGGGAAATCGTCCGGGTATTATTGTCGTGCATGAATGGTGGGGGAGTAATGAGTATGTTCGTACGAGAGCTCGTATGCTGGCCTCTTTGGGATATATAGCCATGGCGGTGGATATATATGGTGATGGGAAGATGGCGGAAGATCCAAAAACAGCTGGTGAGTATGCGACTCCATTTTATCAAAACCCAGAATTAGCAAAAGGACGCATTGAAGCTGCCGTCATGAAATTGAAGGAATATCCAGAAACGGACGCCAATAAATTGGCTGCTATAGGTTATTGTTTTGGTGGAAGCATGGTTTTGAATGCGGCTAAGATGGGCATGGATTTTAAAGGTGTTGTCAGTTTTCATGGAGGCCTTGCTGGCGTACCTGCTACTGCTGGAAACACCAAAGCCCAGATATTAGTTTGTCATGGAGGTGATGATAAGTTTGTGAGTAAAGAAGATATTACGCATTTCAGAAATAATTTGGATTCCATGAAAGTGAAATATCAGTTCATTGTATACCCTGGTGCAACGCATGCATTTACCAATCCAGAAGCTACTGCAAAAGGATTGAAATTTAAAATGCCCATCCGTTATAACGAAGCTGGCGATAAGAAATCATGGAGCGATATGAAGAAATTCCTTGCGAAAATATTTGGGTAAACTAACTGCGAATCGCTACTACAGGATTTAAGCCTGCAGCACGTTTGGCAGGAATGATACCAGCCAAAATGCCAACCACAATACTGATGGTAATACCGATCAAAAAATTGTTGAGAGAAATAGTGATGGGGAAACCTACTGGTCCGGATAAGACTAATGTGAGCAGAAATACAAGTAGTATACCAATAAAGCCACCCAATAAACAAAGGATAACAGACTCTACTAAAAACTCAGAAAGGATAGCGGTGGATGTTGCACCGATAGCTTTTTTAACACCAATAAATGTTGTACGTTCTTTCACAGAAACGAACATGATATTGGCGATACCAAAGCTACCAACCACCAAAGAAAATAAACCAATCAACCAACCAAAAATATTGAAGTTGACAAAGATGGCACTGATACCATTTTGTATGGCATCTAATTGATTGAATGAAAAATTATCTGCTTCTCTGGGGCGTAATTTTCTTTTCGCTCGTAGAATAGATTTAATTTCATATTTCATTTCTTTCAAATTGAATCCTTTCTTGGCTTTTACCATCATCATTGGATCTAAAAAACCATTGGAATTATTATTGTCAATTTTTCGAAATGAACTTAAATAATTGTAAGTCACTATAGCACCATTGTCAAAATCAAAGCCAGTCATGGTTTTGCCTTGTTTTTTTAAAACGCCGAGTATAGAATATTGCTTAGAAAATAGACGTATGCTTTTTCCAACTGGACTAATATTATTGCCAAATAATTCACTCGCTACTGTTGAACCAATCACTACGCCATTGCTTTGAAAGCCTTGCATTTCACTGATGGAAAAATAACGACCTTCGGTGATGTCTATTGGTTGTAGTTTTTCAAAATTACTCGTAACCGCAAAAATGCTTACGCCTTTTACATCTCGTTGTTGGAATTGAATATTTTGGGATTCATCTGAATAGCATAAGGTAGCAAAGGCAGCACTAGGCGCGTTTTTCGCTATGGTTTGTGTTTCGTCATAATTGCAAACTGGACGAGCTTTATATTTCCACCAAGCATATTCTCCTTCACCTTCGGGTATCCATGGAAACTTGCCAACATACAAAACATTACTGCCTAAGGACTCCATATTGCTCTGGATATTTTTTTCTAAACTATCAAAAACGGTTAATACACTGATGACACAAAATACGCCAATAGCAATACCTAGCAAAGAAAGAAAAGTACGTAATTTATTGGTACGCAATTCTTGAAATGCTGTTTTGATATATTGACCAAGGTTATTCAACATTAATTTGAAATGGTAAATATAGGGAGAAGATGTTAGTTGCGTATAATTCCCTTTTTTTTAGTTGGAGAAATGTAAGAAGGTATTATAAATTTGATGATCGCACTGTTTCAGAAATGGATCTGAGAACTATTTGCTTTTATACATTCTTATCGAATAAATATATTCTTCAGTTTGGACATTAGAGTTAATTTTGTTTTAGATTATTTTCGAGATTTAAATAAATGTTGTAGTGGACACGGGTTGCAAACTGCTTCTGTGTTTTTTTTACCACAGAGTAACACTGAGTTTTAACACAGAGTTGCAAGGAGTTTGCCTTTGTGTGCCTCTTTGTTTATTTTTTTACCACAGAGTTGCACTGAGTTTTACCACAGAGTTGCAGGGAGTTTGCCTCTCTATGACTCTGTAGTTAATCATTCTTTTTTTACTTCTGAGTTTGTCTTTGAAGCTCCAATTTTTTATCAAATCCACCTTTACCTTCTTCTTGCCGCTTCTCTACCGCCACCGCCAAGTCCACCGAGGCCAATGATAAAACCTAACCAATAAAAGAACCCGGTATTGTGTTCAGCATAAATACCGCAATGCACACCAAACAATTTTCCTATTAATGCAAAAACGAAAAGGAAACCATGTAGGATGCCAGAAAAGAAACCATAGCTAGCAGCAGTATGTCCAGCCGGCGCGCAGGACATGAGATTGAGCGCACAAAAGAAGAATATTAGTATGTAGCATAAAGTTTGTTTTTTCATAAGTGTACTTTTTTACATTTTACATTTTACATTTTACTTTCTTCTAACTACTCATTACTAACTACTAATTTACTCGTTCTCCCAACTCTTCCATTCTCGTTCAAGCGATAAAAATAAATGCCTGAACCAAAATTATTTTCTGGTAATGACAAGAAATTGTTTCCTGTATGCAATGAAGTTTTTAAATGGAGTACACCATAGATGTCTAGTATTTCAAGTGATACATTTCCGGCATTTGTACTTTGTAAAATAATATTGATTTTGTCTTTTGCCGGATTGGGATAAATACTCACCTGAGACGATGTATTATTCTCTTCCAAATTTGTTGGCACGCTTTCATCAAATCGCGCTAAGCCATTGTCTGTTCCTATCCATATAATGCCTTGCTTCTCTTGTGCGATGGTATTGACTTTATTATTCGGCATTGGCGAATTATAGGTTTCCCAATAGGTCCAATTTGTACCATCATATTTTACCAAACCAGTCAAATGACTACCCATGTATTTATGTTGCATAGAGTCAATTAAAATACAATTTACAGTCCATGCAGAATCAGCAGGCGTATTACCTGGATAATACCATTCCCAAGTTATGGAGTCGGTATGTTGCGACATGATACCCTTGCCAGCCGTGCCATACCAGCGATTTTGGCTACTATCTAATGCAATGGAAAATACAAAATTGTCTTGCAAGTAAGAATTCGAAACATTGTACTGCACAAAGTTTGTATCTGTCATATAGAAGAGTCCAGAATTTAAACTGCTAATATATTTGACATTATTTTTATCGATGGCAATGTCATGAATATCAATTAAAAAATAGGGCGTGTTGTTGTGATTCCAAAACGTAAAATTGGTATCATCAAATTTTACTAAACCATTCGCGGTGCCAATCCATTTATTGCCTGATGTGTCGAAGGCAATACATTTTATTTCATCGCTGGGAAGTCCTGAATTGGTGGTGTTCCAAACAGTCCAATTGGTTCCATCAAATTTTGCTAATCCGCCATTGTTTGTGCCTATCCATTTTACATTATTTTTATCTGTTTTGATAGATAAAATATTGTCATCTGGTAGGCCAGAATTAAGGGTAGTATACATCGTCCATGTGGTATCATTATACTCGCCTAAGCCATAGGCACATCCAACCCATTTATGGTTGTTGTTGTCGATAGATACTGCTCTAATACCATTGTCTAATAAGGCTGAATTACTCGTTTTATATATTGTCCAAGCTGTCTGTGCGTTTGCTGAAAAATTGCAAATACTAAGTAGCAATGCTATTCGAAAGATGATTTTAGGCATGTTCAAATCTTATTTAATAATTAATTTAGTATTGTAAGTTTTTCCTTCATGATTCAAATTGAGCATGTAAACTCCTTTTGCTAAATCTTTCACATGAATGTCGCCTTTGTATTTGCCAGAAAAGTTTTGGATTTCTTTACTGTATATAATTTTACCAACACAATCTAGAATTTGAATGGTATAATTGGCCGTCGTACTATTTTCAAAACTCAATGTGAAATTTCCATTATTCGGATTAGGGTAAACATGAATGGACTGACCAAATACATCATCCAAACCTGCAGGATAACAAGGTTTTACATAGGCTACCACTGGCACTTTCGTGCTAGGACAAGTAGAATTTGTGGTTGCAATTTTCCAATCGTAGAAATAATAATAGCCAACATTTCCTGCATCTGAACTCCAAATACTCACTACGCCTGGTACTTCATAAGGAAAACTAACACCGTTACCATTATTCCTATAAAGGCTATCAGGTGCTGCACAATGCAAACGATATTTTACACCTGGTGTGATATTGAAATTCAAAGGAACAGTTTGCATATCTAATCCAATATTTACTGTTGCAGTTTGTAAAATGGCGCCAGTAGAATCTTCCAATGTGATCGTTCTATTACCTACAGATCTTGACCAAACTTTTACAGATTGTAAATTGAAAGGAGAAAAACAATCAAAAACTAAATAGTGACTTGCATTGCTATATCCACCTACGCTCATTTCATAATCGGCTGGAGGTGCAAAAAGTGTGTCATTATGTGTGGTTACATTTTCTACATAATAGGTTGTAGGTACTGAAATATTTGGTGTGTAAAATGTGTTACCTGTTCCAACCAAAGTATTCGTACCATCATACCAATTTAAGTTGCCACTTCCAGTTGCTGTAAGCGTATCTATACCAGCATTGCAAACCGTATCTCCAACAGCAATTGGTAATGGTGAGGATACTTGTGTTACATGAAAAGGAGGAGACGTTACGGTGCCACAATAAGTTGTAACTGTACATGTGTAATCCATCGTGTTAGAAGGGACAGTAATGCTTTGTGTGTGGGCACCATTGGACCATGAGAAATCAGTACCTGCTGTTGCTGTTAATGTAATTGAGTCACCTTGGCAAAGCACACCAGATTTTTCGGCAGTGATTTCTACAATCGGGTTAGAAGATACTTGTTGCGTTAGCGTCCAATAATCCCAAGTGTAATTATTGTTCTCATTAGATTCTAAGAAATGGTCGTCTGGATCAACAACAATAACGATTGCATATAATCCATTACACGTTCCTGGCGGAATTGGAATCCATTGCCCATCCAATGTATTCCAATAAATATCTAAATGTCCAACACCAATACCTTGAATGGTAGGAGAGCAATTATAGTTAGCATCCAAATTATATTGTAAGCCGAAATTCGCATTGGTCAAATAATTACCTGCGGAGTCTTGGCAGTGTTGTGGATTAGAGGAGCAGTTACCATAATCCATGAGACAAAACCCTACTTTATGTCCTTGCGAAACGATTGGCCAATGTAAAGGATTAGGGTCTGATGTCGGAATTCTTAATGTATAAATTTCCCAATCGTCAACATGGTAATGCGAATGGGTTGGGTGATATGTCATGTGACCAGTCTTACGTTCACTGTACGTCATTATATTGCCATTTTTATGATAGATATCTTGTATCAATAATTGATGTGGATTATTTGCACCATTTGGGCAATTGGGTACTATGCTGGTTGAAGCGCTTGGATTATAAACTGAAATAGTATCTGTTCCGCAAAGGAACCATTGATAGCCGTTTTGATCCACACCTTTTACTTCTAATGGACCAAAGCCTAAGTTGGGCGTAGATCCTGTAATGGTTAATCTACCTCGGTTTGGAAGCGGTGCTGTTTGCGAATATTCTGCGGGTCCTCCATTGTAGGTTAGAATTGCATATTTTGAAACCACCATATCTGGAAGTAAATCGCAATTGGTTTGTAAGGAGTCTTCACACTTGCAATTGGTTGCATTGGTGAGTGTGCATTGTGCCCAGTTTACTTGTGTCATGCCAAGCATGCATAAGAAGAGTAGTAGAGATTTTTTCATTGTATTTATTTGTGATAGATGATTACAATCTATAAAAATAGAAAAAGTAATTATATTATTCTATAAACTTTTTTTGGGAGATGAATTTTGACAGGATGAATTTTTGTAAATGATTACTTTTTACAAATAAATTTTGTGGTAGAATACAGAACGACAGTTAAACCGAATTTCGTACATACACAACCTACTACTTGGAAGAGAATCTCTGCTGCAAACTTGTTTATACTGAATAGGTATTATCGAATGGAATTAAGTTTAATAATAGAACCTCCAGATTCTTCATTTAATTCTAAAATTAAAGTACTTGCATTTTTGTATTCGATTTCATACCAACCTCCTTGATTGAAATTTAATCGAATGATGTTTTTCCTTACTTCATATTTTCCTTTTCCACTGATGCTGAATTTTAAACTTGAATCTACTGCATGGGCATTGATGACATCCAATGGAAGTTTATCTGCAATAAATGTAAAGTCTTTACCAAATTTGATTTGACATTTTTCAATGTCATTTCTCCAAACACCTTGTAATTCATTCGGGCATTTTTCGGAACAAGAACTTAAGATGAATAAACAAAAAGAAAGGAGAAATGTAATGTGCTTCATGTCATTTCGTTTGTAATTATTTTTTAGTTAGGATTTAAACTTTCATTTGCAAATTCAAATTCTGAAATTTCATTTCTCAAATGTAATTATTGTAGTTTATTTTTTAGATATTTTTTTTGAAAAGGGTTCATCTAAAAAAATATAAATTTCAACATTAAAAAGTCTTCAAATTTTTTACTAAGGTCAACATACTATTTGGATTGTTGGTATCATATAACCAATTGTTGTCAAAGTCTTTGATGGTGGTTGGATTTCTTATAGTGCCAATTACAAGACTATGAAATTGGGTTTTCTTTTCTTTGGCTTTTAATATTTGTAGCTGTATGGGTAATTCAAAATCAGGCATGATAAAATCGGAGAGCATAATAATGTCTGCTTTTCGGAAATCTTCTGTTTCCAATAGGTTCAAGGCTTCTTGCATGGCTGGTGTAGCATCGGTACCGCCGTTGAAACTCATCGATAAAAACTCAATGAGTTTGTCTATAGAGGTTTTGAAGTCTGTTAAATTCAGGGTCATCAATTGTGTTGAATAAGAGATTAGAAACACTTGCGATTGTCGCGTATAGCAATTTTTAGGATAGCAAAGCAAAGTGTTTTAGAAACAGTTTCTGCAGTTCCATGCATAGATCCACTGGTATCTACACAAATAATAAATGGACCTTGCGCGTCTTCATCTTGTTTCCTTTTTTTATTCTTCTCCTCATTATTCGATAAAATATTGGCTTGGTATTCAAAGGTTTGTAATTTCTTTTCGGCAAACTTTTTGAAGAATATAAATTGCATGGTTTCGTCGGCAAGTAAGGCCGTTTCCGTAGGGAGTAGGCTGCTTAAGTCATCACTTTCTTTGATACCAATTAAGTCTGCTTTGCTAGCGTATTCCAATTTCCATTGTTGCTTGATATCGATAGTACTAAAAGATTTTTCTTCCAGTTCCTTTTCTGTTTGTCGCATTCTACCCAACATTTCTGCTAGATCTTGCAAGGCCTTATCCTTTTTTAATAATTCGGCATAGCGATTTAAAATATCAAAATTTACACTTTGCCATTTACCTTTACTTAGGTCCCATAGTCGGCTTATCTCATTTGTAAATGGTTCTAATTCTTCTTGTAATTTTTCTAATTCTTCTATTTGCTCAAAAAGTTCATTACAAAATCGTCTTCTTTCTAATTCAATAATTTCTTGTTCCCATTTCGCTTGTTTTTCTTGTATCAATGCGCTCCATTTTTCTATAAAATGTTCTTGAATACTTTCAAAACTTTGGGTTGGATTTTTTTCTAATTTTTTATTTTCAAAACTATTTTTAAATTCCTGTTCATAAAAACTAGGGTCTATTTCTTTTCTGCTATAAGTATCATCTAGATGGCGTTTTACTACTTTCCAATCATTTTGGAACTTCTCTCTATTGGAATTTTGAAATATGTCCTTTAGTTCATTTTCTTTAACGAATGGGTCTGCTGTTTTATTGATTGTTTTTTTTGTATTGTTGATGAAATCTAAAATATCTATCGTTATTTTTTCTATTAATGGAGGGTCATGTTGTTGGCAAAGTGAACGTATGCTTTCATGTCCTAGAATAATGTCTATCGCAGTAGTAAAATTTTCTGTTTCCGTATTGGGAATGCCGATGCTTTGCTCAGAAAGCTCAAGCATGTGTTCGAAAACTGTACGGGCTATTTTCTTGCGCTTTGCACGATTGGCAATGATGCCAAATGTTTCAAATTTATTGAATGGATTTATCACGATTCGCCTCTATTGATTATGTGGTTGAATCCATTGCGGCTGGCGAATTGATATTTTCATAGTAATGTTTAATCCTATTTACTTCTACCTCTAGCTTTTCAATTTCTCTTTCTATGTCTTGTAAATTTGTTTCAATGATTTTTGCATGCATAGGATTAACGAATAAATTTACCCGTAAATGAATCATGTCATTGTTTCGATATTCGTCTATTAATGACTTGAAAGAATTAGTAGATGTTTGTATGACTTGTACTCTATTTTCCCATTCTCGTAAAGCGCTTGGGTGGGCTGTTTTGTAGGTGTTTTTTTGTTGCGCTTTAACTATGGCATTCAATTTATATTCTTTGCCATTGATGTAGATGAATTGGTTCAATCCTTTTCTAATCTTATAAGAGCCATGCTGACTGTATTCGTTGTGGTATTGAAAACCAAATCTATACAATAGCATATTGCTTTCTGTTTGGGTATTTAATTTTTTATAATCTTCAATGAGTATGGCAGATTCAAATGGCATCCCAATTATCTTGTAATAGTCTTTGTGGTGTGGCGCTAATTCTGTTACATTCTCTTCTTGAATAAAGCTGGTTTCTGATTTTACATCTGCATCGAATTCTTTTATTTCTGCTTTTAAGTCGGTTAAATCTAAGGATAATGCATAGCCATGTTTTTGAATAGCATCCTGAACAAATTGAGAAACGGTTTGTTTCTGCTCTGCTTCATTCCACAAGCATTCTTTAATTAAAAAACAGTCCATCAAATCCACTGCCAAACGATTGTTTAAAAAAGCGGAGGTCCTTAATAGCCTAACTATTTTGCGCCATCTTCTATCTGAAATATAAATTTGTTTTTCTTTGTTTTCTTCTTTCTCATTGTATTCCTCTACAAAGCTTCGAACTACATGTATGATATTAAATACATTTTCAGGAAGTTGAATTTTATCTATGCGTGCGTGCCAAGTAGAATATTCTTGTTCTGTAATTTTTAATTCTTCTGTAACTGTATCTGCATACGCATTTAATGGTTTTGAAATCATCGCATTGAAGCTTTCTTTTTCATGTACGCTATCTACAATCAATCGGACTAAAAATCTATCCCATAAAGCTTCTAATCCTTCTCCTTTATTCGGCAGTTCATTCGATGCAGAAATCAATGCTTTCATTGGCACTTTAATTTCTTGTTCTCCATTGCGATAGAGCTTTTCGTTAAGTACAGTTAGTAATGCATTTTGTATAGAAGGTCCAGCCTTCCAAATCTCATCTAAAAATACTACGGTTGCAGAAGGTAAATAATTGTTGACGATACGTTCGTACTTGTCCTGGTCTTTGAGTTGTGAAATAGAAACTGGCCCAAATATTTCATCAGGTGTACTAAATCGATTCATTAATTATTCAAAGGATTGACCGTCTTTGAATGCAAATTTAAGTCGACGAGCTGTTAAGCTTTTCGCGACACCAGGTGAACCTAATAGAAAAATACTTTCGCCTGCAATTGCCGATAGAAGGGTAAGCGCAATGGCTTCTTCTTTTTCAAATACACCATCATTCAGCCTTTTCAGTAATTCACTTATTTTTTCTTTTACTACCATCTTCGTTTTCTTTCCATTTTATTTTGTGTATGCCAAGGCAATATTTTTGGATTAAAAAAAATATTCTATCAGTATTAATCTGCAGTAAGTATGCTTTTAACAAAACGTAAAATTAAGAAAATAGAACTGATTTTGTTTTATTTTTCTATTCTTTAAAAATGGGATTTACATGTCTTTTACGAATGGAAATGATACAATAGTTCTATACTGTAATTTCTTTTCGGCATTATTCTTCCAACTATACTTTCATATCGCTCATTGAATAGATTCAACGCCTTGAAAGTGTATTCCATACTGCTTCTGCGTATATGATGTCGATAGGCAAAGAATAGGTTTGACGTTTTATAAGGCATTAGATATTGGCTCTCATCCGTAGTTACAAATCGATAGCCCGTATAAGCGAATACATATTTCATGTCTATTTTTTTTGTTGAAAAACCAATATTTGTTTTGAATTGATAACGTGGTACATACGGTATTTGTTTGCCAATGGAAAAGTCATTTGTAATTTTTGATTCCTTAGTGTAGGATAAAGTATAGGCATATAGAAGCCCTACATGTAATCTTTTAGGTTCGACCTCGGTGCGTGTAGGATTCGTTTTATTCTGATGAGACAAAGCATTTAATTGAATGTGATAATTTGTATTTATTTCTAATCCTTTGCTTTCTACTTGTTGGATATTATGAGGAGTAAGGATGGCATTGCCAAACCATGAAATCCAATTGTCGACCTCGCGTTGGTAGGCTGTACATTCTGCATCTAGATTAGATTTATTACGAGCGTGTTTATATGTGACGCCACTTTCCAAATTCTTACTCAACTCTGGTTGTAAGTTTATATTTCCACCTGGATTGAAATATAATTCATTGAGGGTTGGTGCTCGATAATTTTTTGAAACGCAAGTAAATAAATTCACACCTCGCATGACTTTCGCATTGGCTGCAATCTTCATTACCCATTGTAATTGGAAAATAGAACTGTATTCTTTTTGTACTTGTGTTTCGATGGAAATACGTTTTGCAATATTTTCTATGGTATAAAATAAAGACACACTTCCCTTCGTTAAGTTAGCATCTTTTTGCTGTAATATTTGATTTGAATTACCAGCAAATTGAACGGAAACCCTTTGGTTCTTGTACAGACTATATTGCAAAGTATATTGCATTGGAATGCTTATTATATCAGCGTTGTAGGATATTTTACTATTTGTATCCACATAGGCATACTGTTCTTTATTCATGCCAGTTAAAAATATTTGCTTGCATTTGTTTTTTGTTTTGTTCCATTGAATTACAGACCGAAATGAATTTGTTTTTTCTTCCTTCGCACTGGTTTCTTCAAAGATTGTGGGTGGAATATTTCGTATATTTTGTTGCATCCAAATATGCACGGAGACAAGATTGTAGGCATTCATTTTATAAGCGAAGTCATTTAATAAGCCAATGTTTTTGTATTCTGCATGCTGAAGTAAAATAGATTCGTTTTTATCTAGATAATCAGTTACATATTCATTTTTGCCAGAAGAAATAAAAGCCTTTAATTGATTATACATTTTTTGGGAATGATAAGAGCTACTCAAAAATAAAGATTGGTTACGCAAAGATTCATAACCTAATCCAACTCGAATATCCTTAGATGTAGAGTCGAAATTGGTTTCATTCGATAACTGAATACTTCCGCCGATCGTATGTGTTTGCATATTGTTGCCATATTCAATATTAATATTTTCAAAAAAAGATACAGGGATACTGCTTATGTCGGAAAGCCCTGTCATGGCATTATTGAGCTGCATGCCTTGCCAAGTGACACTTGTTTGCGCAGCAGAACTTCCTCTTAAGCTTATGGTACTTAAAGAGCCAACACCATAATTTTTTACAAATACATTGCTGTGCAATTGCAATAATAACGGCATTGTATTTTGGGTATAAAAGCGAGTTGTCGATGAATCTATTTGTTGACTTGCACTAAATTTTTTTTTGATTTTTTTATCCTGAATGATAATGTCAGGAAGTTTCTTTTCTTTAGTTACTTGGGCGAATAACTTAGGTTGACACACCATTAACAATAAGAAGTAGATGCTAAATTTCATGATGCTAATTAAAAATAAAACTATTGCTACCTATACCACATTGGTAATGCTGCAGGAGTTGCCCATCATGGCTATATTCGTACACAGTGCTTTGTTGTGTAAAACCTTTTGGATCGGAAAGGAAAATGTGGTGTGTCACGGAGTCAATACCAATACCATAAAAATAGGAATTGCTATAAGCTTGTATCAGTGCGGTTTTGGGTAGTGTTGTATCTGTAATATTCATTCTATAGACTCCATTATTGGAAGAGCCTCCATTGTAATTGACGAGGAGGTAATACAGGTTTTCCTTCGCCGCATCTATTGTCAATCTAAATGGATCTTTCTCCGAACCGAATGCAAATGATTTGACCATTGTATTCGTATTTGGATCTATGCAGGTCAAGAAAGATGCTTTGTTTTTATATTTATTGCCTGATAAAATCCAAAGCAAATTGTTTTTGTCTTGAACGATATCATGTGCAGCATAACCTGCAATATGTATTTTTTCGACCAATTGGTTTGTGTTGGCATTTATTTTTAGAATTTGATTGCAGGCAGTATCCCAATTTGTAATCCATACGGAACCATTGTACAAAAGCATTTGTTCCGCATTATTATACTCTAAAGTGATGGTGCTAGTGATGGTGTTTGAAACTAAATCCAATACATAAATGTTTGGGTAATACAAGGAAGCTACATAGGCCGTCTGGGCATTTACTTGTAGTATTTGTCGTGGGAAATGGATATTAGAAATGACAATTTTTTCTTTAAATGTAAGTCCATCCAATACTACAATTTTATTCGAATTGTTGACCGCGATATAATAACAGCCGTTCATGTATACTATTTTATTTGCTATGTCACCAAGCTGTTTTTGGTTGGTCGTTTGGTAAATGGATTGGGTAACAAGTCCAGTGCTAAAATCGATAAAAGAAAGTTCACTATTGTTGTTGCCAAAGGAGCCTTCATTCAAAACCAATACACCTTTATGTGCAAATTGGAGTAGCACATTTGCATCTGGATTTGGCTTGTCTTTTACACACGAGAAGCAGGTTAAAATGACAAGCCAATAGATAGTATGTTTTACCAAAGGGTTCATAGCTTAGTAAAGAAATTTGTTATCGTTTTTTCATTTTTGTAATGCACGGAAAGTAAATAATTGCCACGCGGTAAATTGCTTGTCTGTATTGGGTTTGCGGTAAATGCATGTGTAGACAATAACACACCTTCCATACTGTAAATAGAATAAGAAATAGGTCTTAATTGACTTTGGATAAAAAGAATATCTTGCGTTGGATTCGGATAGATGGAAATATCCATTTTGTTGTCGACAGTAATTGTACTGGTAGGATATTGATGATGTATAATTCCCAATGCATCTAAATCAAAACCGCCAGTTGGAAATGGAGTTGGGTAGGGGTCATTTATTTTGTTTTGATTGGCATCACGTGTACAATTATTTTCTGCAATGGAACCAACTACATCTATGATTTTGATATAGTGAATTTGGTTGAGATCAAGTCCACTTGGATTATTCAAATCACTTAAATCAAATGGTGTTCCCCAGCTGCCAATATATTTTCCAGCTAAATTTTCAATTTGTTGAGCGTCAATATACTCGCCTGTTCCAGCGATTTGTGTATTGGTATCTACATTGGTATAAGCGGGGAAACGAAAATATTGATTGCCATCATTGCTCACTTCTACGAATGCTAATTCGCTATAGGCTTGGTTAGAATCTAATGGATTTCTGAAGCCATTTTCGAAGATGGCAAAATCAGGTCCTGCTTTATCTTGAATCGCATTGGCTACATAATAAATAGCAATACCGCCATCACCTAAGCTTACAACATCTGCATCTGCAATGCCAAAAGCTAAACTACTATCTCCATGGTTTACAAGGCCTAAACTAGTGTTTGCAATATCCATCCATCCTCGTTGAATGCTACATTCATTTCCCCAATCTACAATGATATTACTGTCTTTATAAATTGCCTCACTGCCTGTAAGTCCAGCTTGTGGCGCATATTGCCCATGACTTTGCAAGTAGGCTAGTGAGAAAATAATAAAGAGAAGGAATGGTTTCATGAATGTTGGTTGTACTCGCTATTGTTAAGGAATCTTTTTTTGATGGATGTATTGCGGCAACGATTGTAGTGAAAATCCTTTTTGCGGCGAAGCAAGCAAAAAGATTGGAACGGAAAGCGTGTGTGCCGCCCATGGTGTAGCATTAATTTTTTTTCAAAAAATACGCTACACCATTACATTGTAGAATCAATTTTTTTTCAAAAAATACGCTACAGTATACTTCGGTAGCATTAATTTTTTTTTTAATACGCTACAGTACATTGCCGTTAGTTTATATATTGAATAGCCATGAATTATTTAATTATCTTTTGATAAAAGACTTGTTGTCCTTTGTATATTTTAACAAAATACATTCCATTGGCGAATGTGTGGGTATCTATTTTTTGTTTGCTGAATGAAGAAATGGAACCATGTAGAAGTGCTCTGCCGTGGATGTCTACGACTTCATATGTAATGTCTATGTCAGACGCATTAGCCATATTGATTTCTGTTTCAAATGGATTTGGATACACCGAAATAAGATCAGCCTTGCTTAGTTCTTGAATGCCGTTGGGGAAAATTACAATGTCGTCCATACAGAAATAAGCAGGGGTATTGATGTATGATCCTGTTGTGTCACTAGAGGATAAGGTATAGGTGAGGCTATCTACTAATCCTAAAGCAACTGTACTTACCCATTGCCAATCTTTCACAATATAATCGTTCGCATTATTGGCATTGCGGAAGTCTGCAAGGTAAAAATGAATGGTGTCTATTTTTGGTGTTCCATTGAGCCAACCTGTAATATTTACTTTGAAATAATCAGGGTCGTTGCCAGTTGCTCCACCAAATTTTTTAGCGAATCCATCTCCATTTTGCATAGATCGATAGGCAATGGTGCTATTGGTAATATAGAATCCATTAACTGTAGAAGCTACGGCAAATCGAATATGATTATACTGTTCAAAAAAGCTTTCGTAAGCTACTGCGTAAATGGCTGTTGTATTGTGTCCGATGCCAGGAAAAGCAGCGCAGTCATTGGTGTCATAGCTTATCGACATACTGTCTTTTAATCGAGAATAGGCCCAACCGCTCCAATAATCACCAAATGAACTCGTGTCATTTCGATTGGTAAAAGATGCACTTCCAGAAGAGAAAATGGTTTCGCCTGGAACACCAGGATTGCCTTTCCAATAACTGGTCCCTGTCGGTAATCCGGAGGATAGATTTTCGAAAGTTGCGTTTTGTGCAAAGCCTAATTTAGCGACAAGAAGCAAGAGAAGAAGTGTACAAGTTTTTTTCATTTTGTTTTTTTAGCATGAATAAATAATGGGAAATGAAAAATAAATAGGTAAGGAGTTTGCCTATTTACCGCTGACTTTATTCCCGAAGTCATCGAAAGTGTTGTATGTGGCAGGTCTTCTGACTTACTCTATTTTTGTTGTTACCTTCCCGCTTTGTGGAGGTTGCAGTGGTTTATAAACAACAAATTTGCAGAGCTTACAGCACCGGGCAGTGTTACTGAATTTCACAGTATTCCCTTTTCACCTTATTATTAAAAATAAAATTGAAGGCACCAAATACAGGGGCAAATATAGAAAGATATATGAATAATTGGGTTTTAATTATTCGGGTTTCGTAAAAGTGCTTTGTAAATAGAACAGAGGACTGCTTCTAATTATAGAAACATTATTGAATTGATTTTAAAGGGAATAAGCGTGCAGTTCTAATGCTTTTTACTTATTTTTTTGTTCATCCAAATAGGCTGAAGCTTTTTTGAAATCAGCTTCTGTATCGATAGAAATGCCCACATGATCTACAATAGCAAGGTGTATTGGAATTCCATTTTCTAATAAACGGAGGTTTTCTAGCTTTTCTATTTTCTCTAATTTGGATGGCGCTAAAGAAGTAAAATGAAGTAATGCTTCTTTGCGATAGGCATATACGCCTATATGTTGGAAGTGTGTGCAGGCTTCATTTACGTCGCGTACATAAGGAATGGTAGCCCGCGAAAAATAAAGGGCTTTACCAAAATTATCTACAACCACTTTAACACAGTTTGGATCTTCTAGTTTTGTAGAATCTGTTATTGGCAACATCAGTGATGCAATTTTTACATCTGGGTTTTGAAATAATGCTAACACAGAAGCTAAAGATTGTTTGTCTATAAAGGGTTCATCGCCTTGTATATTCACAATGATGTCTGCATTCATTTGTTTGGCTGCTTCTGCAATTCGGTCACTTCCACTTTCATGTAATTGGGTACTAAAAAATATCGTCCCTCCGCAAGATTCTATTTCGTTTTGAATAAGTTCATGGTCACAAACAACAATAACTTCATCAAATAATTTCGTTTCCACTACAGCTTCATAGGTGCGACGTATAATGGTTTTGCCATGCAATTCCTGCATCAGTTTAGCTGGAAATCTTGTGGCATGGTATCGAGCGGGAATGAGTGCTATTGTTTTCATTGTTTAATTTTTGAAATGAAAAATAAAATGCAAGTTGTACAAATGATCGAAAAAATACTACCAGCATACACGTCTATGAAAAAATGTTGTCCAAGATATAATCTGGAATAAGCACAACCTAAAGCGAGTACAAAAAATAGGATGGAAAATGGTTTTTGTTGATTAGGCAAAATACTAGATAGGATTAAAAAAAAACCGAATGCACCTATTGTATGACCAGAAGGAAAACTATTGTTGTATAAATTTTGCATCCAGGAAATCGTATGCACTTTCGTGATTCCAAATACGGTAATCGGTCTTGGGTGCTCGAACCATTGTTTTAAAAAATAAATAGGTACAGTAACGAATAATGCGAAGCAAATGGTGGTTAGAAAATAATTTTTATTTCGAAATGTAGGAATCAGTAAAACAGAAATTAAAATTATAGCAATGACATCCCCTCTGCCATATCCACTCCATGCTGGCATGATTCGATCTAATATTGTGTTGTGGTGACTATTCACTGCAAAGAATAATTCGCTGGGAGTAAAGGACACAGCTAAAAAAAAGCCAATGATTATCCACGTTAAAAACAGAATATAGAAATATTTATTTTCAAAAATAATTTGTTTGATTAACTGCATAGAATATGAATCAAAGGGTTAAGGTGATTATCTAATGGGAGAACCATTTTTCGATTTTTTGTAAAACAATAATTGGATAAAACGGAATAATTTGAAATACAATTCCTTATTGAACAATGGGGAATCGGAGTTGGCTTTATACATTAAAAATGCACCAATTAATGCCAATATTAAAGATGGAACCCACATGCCTGCCGGAACGGATACTGCCATTTCTTTTGCCATGTTTTCACCAATGGTATTCATGAAATAATAGATGATGAAAAAAATAACAGCAGTGATGAAAGGCATACCTAGACCGCCTTTCCGAATGATAGATCCTAAGGCCGCGCCAATGATAAAGAGTAAAATACATGCTGATGGCAATGTAAATCTTTTGTGTAATTCAATAAGATGCTCCGTTAAATTGAGCTCTTGTAATTTTACATTTTGTTTATTTATTTCTAGCATGCTTTTTATACTACGAACTGATATTTCGGCGGTGCTCAAAACTCTTCTTCGCATAGAGTCTGGAATAATATCCACTAGTCTTTTTGGCTTTCCAGCAAGGATGGGAAGCGCTTTTTTATTTTTCATGGTATCCCATTGTAATACACTGATCGCTGGTGTCAAAAGTTCTACATTACTAAACAATAATTTGTACTTGTTTTTTTTGCAGGTGTCTATTTGATGTGCTATCTGTTGGACATTCATTACAGCCCGCATATTTTTAAAATAGCTTTCATCTGTTTGTGGTTTAGCAAAATCACTTAAGTCAAATACTTTTTTCCAGTATTTAAAACCGAGTCGAGTAAGCTCTCGATCATCCTTGCCTTTTGGTTCTTTTTCTTCATAACGCCATCCATTTTCTAATTCAAATATGAGGTAACGTTTATCTTCTGAAATATACATTTGACCTTTTTCTGCCATCGTGATTTTGTCATCTCCTTTACCAGAAGTATGGTCATAAATTTTGATACCATGCACAGTTTTATCATCTGGTTCTTTACTGGAAATGTATATGGTATGGTTTTGAATATCTTTATTAAATGTTCCTGCTTTAATGGCAAGAACGGGCTTTTTATTTTGAATGTCATACAGCATTTTTGTCGCTTTCAATTGCGCAATGGGTATCACATAATTATTAAAAAGGAAGGAACTACATGAAACGAATACAATAAATAAAAATAAGGGTCTAGTGAATCGTGCTATAGAAATGCCGGATGATTTTACGGCTACTAGTTCTGAGGTTTCACCTAAATTGCCATAAGTCATAATGGAGGCAAATAGGATGCCTAATGGCAGTGCGATGGGCACTAATGTTGTAGAAAGTAATCCTAGAAATTTGACGATAGTAAGGATATCTAATCCTTTGCCAATAAACTCATCAATCCATACCCACATAAATTGCATTACAAAAATAAACCATGTCACCAAAAACGCACCAATGAATGGCGGCAAAAAAGATCGGACAATAAATTTATGTAATGATTTCAAGCAAAATGGTTTGCGCAAAAATAAGTCTCTTCACACAAGATAGCGTTAAGTAAATCAAAAAAATAAAAAAGCGAAAATCTAACTTCCAACTCGGTGTTTCAAATCATGGATTTGTGCTTCCCACAATTGTTCTTGATCCTTGATTTCTTTTTTATCCGCAAAATCAGTGACCACTAATATTGTCTCATTGGTTACTGGACTTTTTTCAATTCTGAATTCGAAATATTCATTTTCATTCATCCAATCCCAACGGTAAACAACATACTCGTTTTCTTCGGCTGCAATCATCTCTGCAATTTCATCTGCACCTTTCCAATGAAAAATAAATCGATTGTCTTTTTGTTGCACTTTTTCAGCAAACCATTCACCTAACCCAGATGGGGTAGCTAAAAAATCATAAAGTATATGTGGTGAACATCTAATCTGAAATTCCATCGTGTATTTAATTCTTTTCGACATACTGAATGAGGGTCTTTTTTTTGTTACGTAGCACAATAATATAAAATCAAAGCAATTATCAAAATATTTAGGCAATTATTTTTATGTATATTCTTTTCTGTCGTATAAAAATATTTTGCTTGTATATCAATTAACAATACATTTGCTTACACTACTCAAAAAACTTTAACATTTATTCTATTTTTTTTAACCATTAATATATTACCTAACGAAAAAACTCTACTCAGCTTATGTCAATGCGTCAACTAAAAATTACCAAATCCATTACTAATCGAGAGAGTCAATCTCTTGAAAAGTATCTCCAGGAAATTGGGAAAGTGGATTTAATAACACCAGAAGAAGAAGTAAATCTGGCCGTAAAAATTAAACAAGGTGACCAACGTGCTTTAGAAAAATTAACCAAAGCTAATTTGCGGTTTGTGGTATCCGTTGCAAAACAATACCAAAACCAAGGTTTGTCATTGAGTGATTTGATTAACGAAGGAAATTTGGGGCTGATTAAAGCAGCACAAAGATTCGATGAAACAAGAGGATTTAAATTCATTTCTTATGCGGTATGGTGGATACGTCAATCCATATTGCAAGCTTTGGCAGAACAAAGTCGTATTGTTAGATTGCCATTGAATAAAGTTGGACTTACTAACAAAATCAACAAAGCGTATTCGCAATTAGAACAAGAATTCCAAAGAGAACCATCGCCAGAAGAATTGGCGGTTTTGTTAGAAATTAATACAGAGGAAATTGAAACAACACTTGGTGTTGCTGCCAGACATGTGAGTGTGGATGCTCCTTTTGTGGACGGAGAAGAAAATACATTATTGGATGTACTTAATAATCCAAATGCAATAAGCACAGACAATGAATTAGAACATAATGAATCATTGCGAGATGAAATTGAAAGATCTTTGAGTACACTTACAGATCGTCAAAAAGACGTATTGAAATTATTTTTTGGAATTGGTGTTGAACATCCAATGAGTTTGGAAGATATTGGAGAAAGATTCGGATTGACTCGTGAACGTGTTCGACAAATAAAGGATAAAGCTATCACGAAATTAAGATCTACATCTAGAAGTAAATTATTGAAAAATTATTTAGGAAATTAATCCTTTGAAATAAAATACATAGAACCGTTTCGAAAGAAGCGGTTTTTTTTATGAGAAAAATTATAAATGTTCAACTATTTAATAAAAAGATTTATCCAAACACGAAACATGACCATAGACAACTATATTTGCGCATCTAAAAAATATTCTCATGGCACAAGACCTATATCAACATCCTGATTACTATCAAATGGATGATTTATTAACGGACGAACATAAACTTATTAGAGATACAGTAAGAGCTTGGATCAAAAAAGAAGTGAGTCCGCATATCGAGGAATGGGCACAAAATTGCCATTTCCCAAAACATCTCGTACCGCAAATGGGTGAACTTGGCGTATTTGGTCCAACAGTTCCTGTGGAGTATGGTGGCGGTGGATTAGATTACATTAGTTATGGATTAATGATGCAAGAAATTGAACGTTGTGATAGTGGTATGCGCAGCACAGCGAGCGTGCAAGGCAGTTTGGTGATGTTTCCAATCTATGCATATGGCAGTGAAGAGCAAAGAAATAAATACTTACCTAAATTAGCAAGTGGAGAATGGTTAGGTTGTTTTGGACTTACCGAGCCTGATAGTGGAAGCGATCCAGGAAGTATGATTACAAATATAAAGGATGCAGGTGATCATGTGATTTTGAATGGCGCTAAAATGTGGATTAGTAATGCACCTGAAGCACAAGTTGCAGTAGTATGGGCAAAAGATGAAGCAGGAGAAATACGTGGACTAATTGTTGAACGTGGAATGGAAGGTTTTACTACACCTGAAATCCATGGCAAATGGAGTTTACGTGCGAGCTGTACTGGTGAATTAGTTTTCGATAATGTGAAAGTACCTAAAGAAAATATTTTCCCGACAATCAAAGGATTGAAAGGTCCATTAGGTTGTTTGAGTAAAGCAAGATATGGTATTGCATGGGGCGCCTTAGGTGTTGCGATGGATTGTTATGATAGTGCTTTGCGTTATACCAAGCAACGTGAACAATTCGGGAAACCAATTGCAGGATTTCAATTGCAACAAAAGAAATTGGCTGAAATGATTACTGAAATTACCAAAGGACAATTGCTCGTATGGCGATTGGGTACCTTAATGAATCAAGGAAAGGCAACCCCAGCGCAAATTTCAATGGCTAAACGAAATAGTTGTGAAATCGCATTGCATGTTGCGCGTGAAGCACGACAAATGCATGGCGGTATGGGAATCACAGGAGAATATTCCATCATGCGTCACATGATGAATATGGAAAGTGTAGTTACGTATGAAGGCACACACGATATTCATTTACTGATCACAGGAATGGATATTACTGGATTAAATGCTTTTAAATAAAGTTTAGAAGTACTACTTTTCTTGATGAAATGCAATTAATCCATGGATGGGTTTCTGCAGAATTTGACCACATTGGATTTCGTATTGTTCACACAAAATGGCAATAATGTCTTTTAAATAATACGAAACAGAACCTGTAAAATGAACAGGCAATTGATTTATACGTGGGTAACGAAGTAAATGATTGATGAACAAATCATTTATACAATCTTCTGCAATATTTTCGATCATGTAATGTCCTCTATTTTCAAAAACAAAACTTGCGAATTGTGCCAAATAGCGATTGGCAAAGGGTTTGCGATATAAATTTTCTAGAATCTCCTCGGTAGTTGTAGCATATTTTTTCTCAAAAGCGGTTTGTAATTCTTTGTCGAAAATACCATGTAAATAGTATTGCAATATTTTTTTACCCAAGTGTGTGCCGCCGCCTTCATCTCCCAAAATATAACCCAAGGCTAATGTTTTATGTGCAATTTTTTTGCCATCAAAATAGCAAGTATTACTGCCTGTACCTAATATACAAGCAATGCCTTTTGTGTGTCCGCAAGTTGCTCTTGCAGATGCTAACATATCACTATGTGTAAATATTTTTTTGATATTGAAATGAATCTTTAGACATTTTTCGATAGCTTTTTTTTTGTCTTCACTATTAACGCCAGCACCATAAAAATGAATTTCATCTATGGCAATGGTGCTTGGTTTAATTTTTAATTCATTTTTAAAAATGGAAAGTATTTCCTGTTCTTGCAAAAAGAAAGGATTAATACCTTGAGTTTGGAACATTTTTTTTTTACCATTCAACAACAGTGCCCAATCCGTTTTGGTGGAACCACTATCTGCGATAAGAATTGTTTTAGTATTCATGCCGCAAACATACTACATTAGTACATAAACTTCAGACCAATACTTACACCTTGTTGCATTCCTTGATGTGGTGCAGGTGAAGCTAAACGATATCTTAAGGGCATGAAACCAAAATTGTATTGCAAAGAATAGTACAAATTTTTATTAAATAATTTAGTTCTGTTTTCAATGCCAATAATCATATGCGTTTGTAAATAATACAAGTTAGCAATAGAAAAAGTAGATTCACTTTTATATACACCAAGCTCGGCTGTTTGGAAATTTGCAGTTTTGGTATACACAGGTTGACTTATTCCGCCACCGATTAATACGGAAGATTTTTTGCTTACGCCCATGGATACAACGGCATCTGTAGAGATAGCGATATACTGTTGTTTGAACCGTAAAGGCAATAATTGTTGATTCAGTTGATAATAATTGAGCGCGTATTGAAGCGAAAAACTTAATTGATTGCGAATGGTAAATCTGTTTTCAATACTAGCCGCATAAGAAAAGGAAGGAATGCCTAATTTGAAAGTTGGAATAGAAATGGAAGAAGGTAAGCTAGGTGGATTTTGTACACCAATTTGAAACCCAATAAGTGTATTCTTTTTTTTGTGTTGTGCCATACTTGGAAATACAATCCCAATCAAAAGCACGATCCATATTTTTTTCATGATTTGGAAATTTATGTTGTAGTTCGCATGTTGCATATGCAATGAATTATTCTTTGTGAATAGCCAAATTTATAATTAATCCAATTTGTAAAATGGGTGGAGGAAATTACAAGCATCAAATATAATTCGGAAAAAGAATAAAAATCAAATTTTCTATAAAAGAAGATTGGAATAAAATGGAGTATTCAATCTTTACATTCTGGTTACAACCTTGTGCTTACTTGTTTAACCATGCTTGTTTTCCAAGTGTCAAAATCACCGAGTAGTATATGTTTGCGAGATTCTTGTACAAGATGTAGATAGAAAGATAGATTCTGTAAACTTGCCAATTGCAATCCCAATAATTCGCCCACTGAAAATAAATGTCTTAAATAAGCTTTAGTGTACTGTCGGCTTGCATAACAAGAAAGTCCATCATCGATTGGCGTAAAATCATTTTCCCATTTCTTGTTTTTGATGTTGATAATACCTTGTGTGGTGAAGATCATACCATTTCGGCCATTTCGTGTTGGCATAACACAATCAAACATATCTATGCCCAAAGCAATATTTTCCAGGATATTAGCAGGCGTACCAACACCCATTAAATAGCGAGGTTTGTCTTTCGGCAAAATAGCACAGACCAATTCACTCATTTCATACATCATTTCGGCAGGTTCGCCTACGCTCAGTCCGCCAATGGCATTTCCATCGCATTCCATATTGGCAATGAAGGTTGCACTTTCAGCGCGTAAATCCTTGTATGTGCTACCTTGCACAATTGGAAATAGACTTTGTGTAAAATCATATAATGGTTCTGAATTATTTTTATGTTTCACACATCTTGTTAGCCATCGATGTGTCAGTTGCATAGAACGTTTGGCATAATTATATTCGCAAGGGTAGGGCGTACATTCGTCAAATGCCATGATGATATCGGCACCAATGCTCCGTTGGATATCCATCACATTTTCGGGTGTAAATAAATGTTTGGTGCCATCAATATGGGATCTAAATTCTACTCCTTCCTCCTTTATTTTCCGAATGCCACTGAGACTAAATACCTGAAATCCGCCACTATCGGTGAGTATAGGTTTATCCCAATGAATAAATTTATGTAAGCCGCCAGCTTGTTCGAGAATATTTGTACCAGGGCGTAAATACAAATGGTACGTATTGCTCAAAATAATTTGTGCCATAATATCCTTCTCTAGTTGTTCTTGCGTAATTCCTTTTACGCTGCCAATGGTGCCAACAGGCATAAAAATTGGGGTTTCGATTACACCATGATTCGTTGTAAGTAAGCCTGCTCGAGCTTTTGAGTTTTTATCCTCTGCAATTAATTGAAATTCCATTTATACGTTCTATTTTTGGACACTATGCATTTTAGCCCTGATTTGATTATTTGTTTACTGTTCGTCTGTTGTGCAAGTATACAGTTGTTTTATTATTTATTCTTTTTTGCTCGTTTAGCAAACCATATTCCTGTTGAAGAAGTGAGTGATAATGCGAAGTTGCCGGTCAGTATTATTATTTGTGCTTTAAATGAGGAGGCGAATTTAAAACAAAATCTCCCCTTATTATTGGATCAAGTCTATTTAAAAAATAATAAACCCAATTTTGAAGTACTGGTCGTGAATGACAATTCAGATGATGGTACTTTTTATTTGTTGAATCAACTACAAGAGCAATATACACATTTGCATGTTGTGCATCTAACCCAAGAAGCGAAATTAATTTCAGGTAAAAAATTCCCGTTGTCGATAGGAATAAAGGAGGCAAAATATGAGCATCTTTTATTGACCGATGCGGATTGTTCTCCTGCAAGTTCACATTGGCTAGCACGCATGGTTGCTGGTTTTTCAGAGTCGAAAAAAATTGTATTGGGTTATAGCCCTTATAAAAAATATGAAGGCACATTAAATAAAAGAATTCGATTTGAAACTTTTCATACTGCTGTGCAATACCTTTCTTATGCACTAGCCAACATGCCATATATGGGCGTGGGGCGCAACTTGGCTTATAAGAAGGAGTTGTTTAATGCAAACAAAGGATTCACGTCTCATCATCATGTAATTTCTGGTGATGATGATTTATTTATCAATCAAGTGGCGGATAGCAAGAATACAGTTATCTCTATTCATCCAGATGCGTTTACGATATCAGAACCCATGATGACGCATGAAGAATGGCAGCTGCAAAAGGAAAGACATCTAAGTACTGGCAAATATTATAAAATGAAATTTCAAGTTTTGCTTGGGCTTTATGCAGTCAGCCATTTGCTTTTCTGGTTGACTTTTGTTTCTAGTATTATTTTTGGGCATTACTTTATTTTCGTGTTCCTCTTTTTTGGTATTCGCATGTCGGCACATTGGTTTATTTTGAAAAAATGTTGTGTCGTGCTCCAAGAAGAAGATTTAATGAATCAAATTTGGAAATTCGATTTTTGGTTTTTGCAGTATAATATTAAAAACAGTCCTTCTATCTTTTTAAAAAATAAAACAAATTGGAATTAATCATTTCTTACTTCTCGGATTTTACTCCGACGCAACTTACACAGCTCGAAAAATTACAAACTGTTTATACTTTTTGGAATGAACGTATTAATGTCATTTCTCGAAAGGACATTGATAGTTTGTATAGTAAACATGTCCTGCATTCATTGGCTATTGCCGCTGTTTTTGAATTTACTTCTGGACAAAGGATCTTGGATATTGGCACTGGTGGCGGTTTTCCCGGCATTCCATTGGCAATTTTTAATCCAGATGTTGAATTTGTTTTAGCAGATAGCATCAAAAAGAAATTGAATGTAGTGGAAGAAGTGGTGAAAGAATTAGGCTTGAAAAATGTGAAAACACATTGGGGTAGGGTAGAGGAAATTAAAGAAAGAAATAGTTTTGATTTCGCTGTGAGTAGAGCCGTAGCGCCATTGGGTTCTTTGGATGCTTGGAGCAAACCGCTCATTCGCAAAGGACATAATCAGGATTTTGATAATGGACTTATTTGTTTGAAAGGCGGCGATTTGCATGAAGAAATTTCCGCATCTGGATGCAAACCCATGATGTGGCATATCTATGATTTATTCAGAGAAGATATTTTTAAAGATAAGTTTATGTTGTATGTGAAGCGGTAGAAATGGCGGATATTCGGATGACTATATCACATCAATTCGATGATTAATATGAATTTGAAAGTAGTATTAGATGAATGTTAAGCATCAAAAGTGTAGTTTGCAAAATGCGCTACTATTAGAATTTCTTTAAGAATCACAAAAATCATAAGTAATCAAAAGGAATCATAGTTCAGACCAAAGTGATATGTTTTAACTCTTGATTTTTATCCTGTCTGAA
>CANJRV010000016.1 GCA_947476825.1 Bacteroidota bacterium
CAATATCTGTGATAGTAAGCTTCGACCGGAATTCATAGCTTTTGAAGCTAAGTGAATTCAAATCGACAAAAAATATTATTCCTTAAAACAGCCTGTTTAAAACAACTTCAAAGAATTGGGAGTGGTCGTAGTTGGACAGTAGTGATTTTTGGTGTAAACCTATTTTAGGACAAGACAAAGCCTCACTTGCAAATAAGTGGGGCTTTTTGATGTATACTTCGGCTGCGCTCAGTACACTTCGGCTGCGCTCAGTGCGGGGGACAAAATGAATTAGAGAGTTTTCTAAAGTGACTGCATTGCGGCAACGATTGAGTGGAAATCCTTTTTGCTGGCTTTGCAGCAAAAAGATTGAAAGGAAAGCGTGAGTGCCGCCCAAAATCTCCATAGCTATTCAAGATCCAAAATTATAAATGCTTCTTCGCGATCGTATCCAAAGCTTCATAAAATGCTTCCCCGTATTTTCGTATCAATGGTTCTTACGCCGTTGTTGGTGTTATCACCAACTACATCTCAATAGCTACTCATTATCCAAATTATAAATGCTTCTTCGCGATCGTATCCAAAGCTTCATAAAATGCTTCTCCGTATTTTCGAATTAAAGGTTCTTTCAAAAATAAATAAACCTTTACGCCAAGCTTTTTACCAAAGGCACATCCTGGTGCACATAGCTTTTCTCTTGGTTCATAATTGAGTGCAATATAATTTTTATTCTTCGTAACGCGTATGGGATAAAGATGGCAAGAGATTGGTTTTTTGAAATCCGTTCTGCCTTCCAAATAGGCTTTCTCAATGAGGCATTTAACTATCCCTTTTTCATCTTCATAACCATACACACAAATACCACCATTGATGGCTGGTGTTACATAGCCAAAGCCTTCTTCGCTGGTATAAGGTCCTACCCTTTTTATTTCTGCTTTAGCTTCATCACTCAATTCATGTTGAATGATTTTATATACCTTTTTTATCTCTTTCAATTCGCTTTTATCTAGAGGAGCACCTGCATCTCCATCTACGCAACAGCCGCCTTTGCATTTGTCTAAATTGCAAACAAATTCTTCTTGCAAAATATCATCACTTATTAAAATATCATCTACTATTATCATAGCTTCCATTGTAGGGTTTGGATTAAATGTTCAATATCTTTTCGTAAAAATTCATTGATTGGTTTCAATGAATCAACATTGGGTGTTGTATCAAAATATAAAGCACCACGAATAAAATGTTTCACCGAATCGGTTGCATAAAACTGTAATGCAGAAGCAGCATTTCCGCCCACATCATAATAAATGCCATGTACGTTATTGGGTGTATTAAAAACTGGTTCATTGATATAGTCTGCACGCTTACTGTGATAGTGGGACATTTTATAAGAGTCTTCCAATAATTTTGTCAAGGAATGCGTGGCATTTATTTCTTTATAGCTGATATAAATTTTTCCACCAAGCTTAGAGAAATTGACATTAATCCACCAAGGGTTTTCTGTCTTTTGATCAAAAAACATGGTGTCCTTTTCAATATTTGCATACACTGGATATTCAAATGAATACGGATAATCCGGTTTATTAAATGTGGTGTATTCCTTCTTAGGCAATTCAATTTTATAATAGCCTCTTGGCTTCGGAATATAAGTTTCTGGTTCACAAGCAGCGAACAAAAAAGTAAAGCTGAGGAATAAATAAAATGGTCTCAATGGCAAATAAAAATTAATGTTGAATAATAAAATGGGTTCCTTTTGGCTTGCTATTAAAATCATGTGAAGTATAGTAGCCAATAAAATAATGCCCAGCTGCTAAACCAGATGTATTGATGCGAATCGTATAGGTTCCAGGCGTAAAGGAGTTATTGACAATTCGTTGTACTTTTTTTCCTAAAATATCATAAATATCTGCTTGTACTATTTCATTATTCACTGTAGTAAAAGTATAATTGATATAATTGTTCGCTGGGTTAGGATAGACTTCTTGTTGGCTGCCAAGAGTAGGTTCTGGCGGTGGAATATTCCCAGTATAATAAGCATCAAATACCCCACCACCATGGGTTCCAATGACTACATATCCATCCGATTGACGAACCTTGATATCCGTTACTATATTGGCACCAATGAGCTCTGGACTTTCTTGAATCCATACTGTTTTATTGGTAGAACCCGTTTTAGCAAGCACCAAAGAATCCGTACTGAATAAACCTATACTTGTCCCAGCAAAATAAATACGTTTGCCTGTAGCATCTTTTAAAATTGCAACGCTGCGAATACTCGGATTGGTGTTTGTGCTATTGCTTGCACCTTCTAAATTACCACCAACTAAATTCCATGTATTGCCAGTATCATTCGAATAAAAAAGACTATTGACATTGTAATTAGAGTAACAGATTAATATGTTTTTCGCGCTGTCTGGATCTATGGCAATATCACTTACATAACCACCAGCAGGAAGTAATGTGATTGGTAATTTTGTAAAAACCATCGGTCCACTATTCGCATTCATCAAGCGATACAATTCCTTATTGCTTGTTCCAAAATATAAAATATTTGCAGGCGATTTGGAGACAGCGAGGGCAGTGATTTCAGCATTGTCGCCATTGCTCAATTTGACCGTTTTGATGGTATCCGTACTGATGGTCCAACCTGTTGCTAATCTACTTGTATCGTCCTTTATTTCTATAGATCGTAGGTTATTGAGTCGAGCAATTTTTTTACCTATCGGCATGTATAAAAAATTATTGTCATTTGGATCTACAACATAAGGATTAATAAAACCATAATCTTCTTTTTCGAATCCAATAGGATCTATTCTTCTTTTTGCAACTACTAATCCATTCGCATCTAAAGATACTTTTCGAACTTTTCCTTGTTGTGTACTGATTACATAAAATGCTCTGTTGGGTGCGATATAATCATAAGCACCGTCACCATTCACGGTCATGTTCCAGGATTTTTTATTGTTTCTGGTATTGGTAATATAATTGCCATTGTCTTGTAAACCACCCAAAATCCAAGGGTCGTAAGGAATGGATTCATCAATAGCGACTTGATAAAATTGGGTTGTCACATAACCTACACTTTTATTTTCCCAACTTACAGAAGAGGCATTCACATCATTGGTAAATTTCACACCACCATCCGATACAGAATACATTTGTTCTGGACGACTTTTTACAAAAAATAAATCATGTTGATCTGGATGATGATTTGGATAAACTGTAAAATTATATAACATGGTACCAACTCCATAACCGCCAATTTGTGTTGTGTTATTTGGTGTTGTAAAACCATTTGTTGAGCGATAAATATTGGTTCCACCAATGATTACTGTATTAGAACCAGGCTGTACTTTTACTTCTAAATCATAACCACCTTGTGTATTAAATTTGTCAAATTGATCTGGATCTGTAACAGGTAAATTCATGGACAAGTTGGTCCATTCGCCACCAGCACCACTTCCGTCGCCATTTATATAATTGTATTTACACAAGGAGACATAAGCTGCTTTTCCTGAATAATCCGAGGTAGCAACACCACCACTTGTATCACTAGATAATTCACTTAAAAAGTACACTTCATTTTCATTGTTTGGATTGATGCCAATGACCGTTCGTTCATAGGTATTTAAAAATGGAGGGGTGATTTTTGTAAAATTGACTCCATCACCTGATCGATAAAATCCTTGAGCTGTGCCACCACCATCACTTAATGTGGCATACACAACACCCGAAGAAGTAACCGCCACATCGGTATAATAAGAATTATTGCCATTATTGATGACAGAAATCCAAGTTTTACCTGTGTCTTTACTCAATACAATACTTCCATACAGCGCCATGTACAAATAGGAATTTCCTGTGTCTTTTGCAGCACAAGCAATTCGCCAGCCGCCTTGAAAATCATTGGTGAATGAACTTGGTGTGCCAGTGGCTGTGGACACAATTGGTGCCCAAGTATTTCCATTATCTGTAGATTTGAATGCGCCATCACCTAAGTAAAATGCCGAGCCGCCACTTGCGGATGTCCCAGTTAATTCGCCAGATAAGGCATACCAAATATTTCCTTTACCAACACCAGGATCTTGTACGATACTCACTAATCCTGGATGAGAATTTGGATCTGAAACCTTTTGCCAAGTAGCACCAGCATCCATACTTTGCCAAATACCGCCCGAAACACCACCAGACAATAAATGATTTTCATCATATAAATCGATAGCCATGGTACGTGTGCGACCACCTACATTCCACGGTCCGCGCGAGTTCCAAGTGACACCTCTATTGTTTTTGGATAAAGCTTGATTATCCATTTGTAATTGTTGGAGAAAACGAATTTCCGATAAACTTGCGCCTATTGGAATTTTTCCTGTTGCAGGATCGGCTAACATGGTATTCATCCAATGTTCTCTTTTGATATTATCTTCTTGAATATCTTCCGTTTCTTCATTACATGGAATTGTATTGGAATGAAGGCAATAATATCCTCCGCTCAAAACAAAAAACAAAATGGTACAAAGCAGTTTAATTTTCATTACATGGATTTTGGGTGGTAAATGTAATATTAAACTGATGGATAATATAATACTGAACCCAATAGTTGTGCAACAGATTACTAGAAATTTATACACGGACAAGGAGAAACTAGAATAATTGCTCATACTTCCTACATTTGTAAGTAGCATCCTTCCAAGTCATGAAGAAATTAATTCCGCATTTTATCCTTTGTACCCTTCTGTTTTGTATAAGTGAAATTGCTTTTTCGCAAACACCGATTCCTTATGGTGACAATAAAGAAGTTGGTAAATATATTGAAATCCATGGGGTACAATTATATTACGAAGTGTATGGAGAAGGGACACCATTGCTATTGATTCATGGAAATGGAACCGGTATAAAAGGTTGGTCGGCACAAATCGAATTCTTCAAAAATAAGTACAAAGTGTTTGCCATTGATTGTAGAGGGCGAGGCAAATCTGAATTGGGTAAAGATAGCTTGAGTTATATGCAGCAAGCCAATGACATGGCGACTTTCATACAATTAATGAAAATGGATTCGGTATATGTAGTTGGAAAAAGTGACGGCGGAATAATTGGTATCTTAATGGGCATTTATTTTCCGCAACATATCAAAAAAATTGTCGCTTTTGGTGCGAATATGCAACCCGATTCAACTGCACTTTATCCGCAATGTGTAATCGATACAAAAGAAGAAAGGCAAAAGGCAGATAAAATGCTTTTGGCAAAAGACACAACACAAAATTGGTATTTGGTACAACAAAAAAATAGAATGATGGAGTTTCAACCTCATATTTCAGCCGACGATTTACACAGAATAAAAGTACCTGTTTTAGTCATGAGTTGCGATAGAGATTTAATCAAAGAGGAACACACTTTTTTCATGTACAAAAATATCCCAATGGCTAATTTGGCCATATTATCCGGCGAATCACATCATGTAGCGAAACAAAACCCAGCATTGTTTAATGCTACAGTAGAGAAGTTTTTAAAAGAAAATTTCAAAGAAGAAGAATTTAGATATAAGCAATGAGTTAGTATTGAGTAGTTAGTATTGAGTAGTTAGTAGTTAGTATTGAGTAATTAGTATTGAGAAGTTATTGAGTATCTAGTATAAATAACATTCCACATGCCTTGAAAGAGCGACTTCTCCCAGCGAAGTGGCATTGCCCATTGTACATGTCTTGAGAAATTAGTAGTTATGTCGAATAGGCATACACCTTGCTTATTTTTTTATCACCAAATTATAATTAACCTCGCATTCCAAATTCCATTTTGTTATAATTAGTTTTTTATACTGAACTTTATTATTTTGCGTCCAAAAGAAATCAACTTCCCTGAAAGTGTGTAGAACAGAAGGTTTGAAGATTATTTTTGGAAAGAACATCATCCCATACTTCTTTTATTGCGTAAGCAAGAGCAGTAGATAAGCAAATACAAAATATGACATTAAAAAAAATAGACATTCATACGCATATCATGCCCGAGCGTATTCCAAATTGGTTTGAGAAATTTGGTTACGGTGATTTCATTCACCTCGAACATCATAAGCCTTGTTGTGCTCGAATGATAAAAGGCGATAAATTTTTTAGAGAAGTAGAAAGTAATTGTTGGGAGCCTAAGGATAGAATTTTGGATATGAATGCAACAGCAGTCGATGTACAAGTCTTATCTACTATTCCTGTTTTGTTTAATTATTGGGCAAAACCAGAACATGGATTAGAAACATCTCGTTTTTTAAATGACCATATTGCTTCTTGCTGTGATCTGCATCCTGATCGGTTTGTAGGTCTTGGTACAGTGCCATTACAAGATATAGATTTAGCCATTCGAGAAATGGAACGTATTGTACTAGAATTAAAAATGCCTGGCATTGAAATTGGATCTAATATCAATCAATTGAATTTAAGTGACGCTTTATTTCATCCTTTTTGGGAAGCTGCACAAGCATTAAACTGTAGCATTTTTATACATCCATGGGAAATGATGGGAGAAAATGAGATGATGAAATATTGGTTGCCTTGGTTAGTTGGTATGCCGGCTGAAACATCGCGTGCTATCTGTAGTATTTTGTTTGGTGGTGTGCTTGAAAAATTTCCGAATCTTCATTTTGCTTTTGCGCATGGAGGAGGTTCATTTCCAGCAACCATAGGGCGTATAGAGCACGGCTTTAATGTTCGACCAGATTTATGTGCCATTGACAATCCCAATAATCCTCGAAATTATTTAGGGAAATTTTGGGTAGATAGTTTGGTGCATGATGCAGTTTCTTTTGATGTATTGCTCAAAACAATTGGTGCAGAAAAAATTTGTTGTGGAAGTGATTATCCATTTCCTTTGGGCGAACATCGACCTGGTGAACTTATTGAAAGCCTTTCTTGTAGAGACCAATGGAAAGAAAATTTTCTATACAATAATGCACTAGATTGGTTAGGACTAAAAAAAGACGTGTTTGTAAGATGATTAAAAAAATAATAGCAGCTGTTGCCTTGTTGATTGTGTTGGTACTTGGGTATTTTGCTTATGCCAAATATTTTAAATCGAATACTGGTAATTTTTCTGGAACAGAATTTTTATATATCAATACTGGATCGACTTATGCAGATGTCATACAAGTAATCAAAGAAAATAATTTCGTGAGAGACTTAGCATGCTTTGAAGAAGTGGCAAAGCAAATGGATTATCCGAATGATATACATCCTGGTCGATATGAGTTGAGAGAAGGCATGGGCAATTATAGTATAATCAGTATTTTGAAGGGTGGCAAACAAAGGCCTGTAAAATTGGTCATTAATAAATTGAGAACAAAACGAGATATCATCCGAAAATTTGCAAGTAATTTAGAAGCCGATAGTACAGAGTTAGAAAAATTATTTAATAATAATGCTTACTTAAAAACATTCGACATAGACAGTAATCAAATACAATGTGCTATCATGCCGAATACGTACGAACTGTATTGGAATACAACAGCGGATAAAGCATTTGAAAAAATTGCCAGAACCTATCAACATTTTTGGACAAGCGAACGTAGACAAAAAGCCATTTCGCTGAAACTTAAGATAGTAGAGGTTATTACCATTGCGTCGATAGTAGAAGAGGAAACGAATAATAATGAAGAAAAACCTATAATTGCAAGTGTATATTTGAATAGATTAAAAAAAGGAATGGCTCTTGGAGCAGATCCTACCGTGAAATTTGCAGTGGGAGATTTTACACTGAAACGCATTTTAAAAATCCACACAGAAACGCATTCTCCTTATAATACTTACTTAAATACTGGTTTGCCGCCAGGTCCAATTTGTACCCCAAGCGAAAAAAGTATAGATGCCGTTTTGAATGCAGCAAGTACCGATTATCTTTTCTTTTGCGCAAAAGAAGATTTCAGTGGCTCCCATAATTTTGCCGCTACGTATGCAGCGCATTTATTGAATGCAAAAAAATATCAACATGCGCTTGATTTGAGAAATATTAAATAAAGAAATGGCATGACGCGGCTTGAATTATATATCATTCGTTTAAAACCAATACAAGCAATTTTCCGATGGTTGAATAGTATTTATTTACCTAGTTTTGAAGGCGTTTCTTTATTTGATTCCTTAAATTTTTTTCGGAAACAAATTTTCTCCAATAGATTTTATACAAGAGCAAGTTCGATTTCATTTTCATTTATTATGGCATTGCCGCCTTTATTGCTTTTCTTTTTTACCTTAATTCCATACTTGCCTTTGCCTGAAGATAAGATCATTAAAATGATTATGGATATGATGAAATTGTTGACACCATCGCAGCAAATGCAACAAGGAATAAGCAAAATAATTAAGGACTTTATCAACCATAAAAAAAATGTACTACTCTCCTTTTCTGTTTTATTGACTATCTATTATTCTTCCAATGGCATGATGGCATTGATGAATTCCTTTGATAGACAATTACCTGGATTTAAAAGAAGACAGTGGTATAAACAGCGCGGCATGGCTATTTTATTGACATTCCTACTCATCATTGCTTTATTAAGTACCTTGCTTTTTATGCTTTTTCAATCGTGGTTAGCAACTGGTTTGGGCATTGTTTTTCTAAAAAAATCCATAGCGGTAAATATCATTGCCTACTTCGTGATCGTCAGTATGTGTTTAATCACTACCTCTTTCATTTACAAATTTGGAACAGCAACGCATACAAGGCTAAAGTTAATTAGTCCAGGTTCCATCATCGCTACCTTTTTGATTACGGTATTTACAACAGCTTTTTTTTATGCGATCAACAACTTAATTAATTATGATAAAATTTATGGCTCTATTGGAACCATCATCATCTTTTTAGTTTGGATAAATTTCATGGCGCAAATTTTACTCATCGGTTTTGAACTCAATGCAAGTATTATTGTGAATCGAAAAATGAAAGTAAAATAAATTCTGGATGAAAAATTCTTATTTGATTCTTTGGGGTTTCGTTTTATTCAGCCTCCTTTTTTCTTGTCATTCCAAAAATACCAATCCTACATTTAGTGAAGACATTGCGCCATTAATGTATACACATTGCGCTTCTTGCCATCGACCAAATCAAATCGGTCATTTTAATTTATTGACGTATCAAGACATAAAAACGAATGCAAATAAAATAGTGTATGTCGTTAATCATCGTTTGATGCCACCTTGGAAAGCTGACCCCAATTATTCGCATTTTATTGGTGAAAATATTTTGACTGAGGATGAAATTAGTTTGATAAATACTTGGGTAAAATTGAACTGCCCTATTGGGGATTCATTGGATATTCCAACATTGCCAAACTTGCCGCCAGGCTCCATGTTAGGCATTCCTGACTTACATATACCGGTCAAAACAATTGCAATTGAAAGCAATTACAATGATCGATTTTTATTGGTGAAAGTTCCTTATGAATTACCGCAAGATACTTTTATTCGTGCTGTGGAATTCATGCCCGGCAATAGCAATGTGGTACATCATGTAAATGGCGATATGGTGCGTTTTGATTTTGATAAAAAGAAAAATGTATATGATGGAGATTTAGTCAGCGATATGAAATTGGATAGCACCATTAAATTGGCTTATCAAAAAATTGGGATATTACAAGACGATGGCTCCTACCCGATTTTAGCGAAGTCTGTTGTCAATTATTTACCTGGTGTAATCGCGCAACAATATCCGGATGGAATTGGTGGGTGGAAGGCAAATAAAAAAAACGCTTTCTTACTTGCAGACTTACATTATGGACCTTCCTCAGAAAAGGTTTGGGACAGTTCTTATATCAATATTTTTTATGCAAAGGAAATTCCGAAACGCCCGTTACAAGAATTTCAAATGGGAACTTTAGGGGTTTCTCCAATTGTTCCTGCGCTCATTATTCCACCAAATAAAATATCGAAATACACAACAGATTTTATGGTGCCAAATGACATTTCCATCATGACTATTAATCCGCATATGCATTTATTGGGTAAAAGTTTTTTGGCTTACGCCTTGACGCCGCAACAAGATACGATCCGTTTAATTCATATTCCGCAATGGGATTTTAATTGGCAAAATTTCTATACGTTTCCGAAGATGGTAAAAATTCCGAAAGGAAGTAATATACACGTAGAAGGCTTATTCGACAATACTTCCAGCAATATTTACAATCCCAATAATCCACCTAAAGAGGTAAGAGATAATTTAGGTAGTATGCGAACAACAGATGAAATGTTTCAATTCATCATCACCTATTTACCTTATCAAGAAGGTGATGAGAATATTTCTTTGGAAAGAAAGTGATTTTTTAGTCATCATCTTTCCCTTTTTCATATCCTTCATAATAGTAAGATTGTTCAATGCCTTTAAAGATAATTTCTCGGTTATTTACTTCATCTGTTAAATGACCAATAAGTAAGGTGCGTAGCTCCAAATCGTTGATAGGACTTCTTTCCATTGCTTGCAGATAAAGTTCTTTGCTTACAAATTGCCAATTCACTAATTTTTTGAGTTTTGATTTTAGAACCATGTCCAACCATATTCTCATTGCTCTCCCATTGCCTTCCATAAACGGATGCGCAATATTCATTTCCACATATTTAGAAATAATTTCTTCAAAAGTGTTTTCTGGCATTTGCTCTACTTTGACCAAAATCTCGTTCAAATACAGAGCTGTTGCAAAACGGAAACCACCTTTCGAGATATTGTTCGTACGTATTCTACCGGCAAATTCATATAGTCCACCAAACAAATAAATATGTATTTGTTGTAATCCTTTGGTAGTGCCTATTTCCATATTGTCAATATCACCAGTTTCGAATAAACGGTAAGCATTATCTAAACTTTTTTTATCTATGTTTTTCATTTAATCCAAATGGTGTTTACAATTTTTCGACATCTTGACTGAAAGTTTCTAATGCAAAATAGTACGGCTAAATTTAAGTCATTATTCTAGACTTAAAATAGAAAAATGTAAAAAAATATTAAATTCAATTGGCTAAACAAGGAATGCAACGAAAGGAATAGCCTTTAGGTGCATTGCATTGCGGCAACGATAGAAAGGAAAGCTCGTATTTAGCTGCTTTGAGCGAAAACGGCTTGGAGTGATAGCGTGTCCGCCGCCCATGGTGTAGCATTATTTTTTTTTCAAAAAATACGCTACAGGATATCACCTTAAGCATCAATTTTTTTTTCAAAAATTACGCTACAGTAAACTCTCATAATACATTTAGTTTTGCCACTTTATTCAGGATTTTACATAAATGATTTATTTGCCAAATTAAATCTTAAACTGATTTCCTAAATCTAGGATCTTCCAACTATATTTGCGTTGTGTTGAAACATTTAACGATAAAGAACTATGCTATCATTGAAGAAATTAATATTGATTTCAACAAGGGGCTTACTATTATTACGGGGGAAACGGGTGCTGGGAAATCCATTTTAATGGGTGCTTTATCTTTAGTTTTGGGAGAACGTGCAGATTTAAAAATGATTGTGAACCCAAATGAAAAATGCATTACCGAAGGGGTATTCGACATTTCTAATAACCATCAAGCCAAATTATTTTTATTGGAAAATGAATTAGAAGATGATGCTGAATTGATTATTCGACGAGAAATAAATTCAAGTGGCAAGTCTAGAGTTTTTGTCAATGATTCACCAACTTCTTTATCCGTTGTTGCGCAGCTTAGTCATTACTTAATTGATTTGCATAGACAATTTGATACGGTAGAATTACAAAATTCATTCATTCAGTTAAATATTCTGGATGCCATTAGCAATCATCCAAATTTATTAGCTACTTATCAAGTGCTTTTTAAAGAACTTAAAACTACGGTAGAAGAATATGAAGAAATAATTGCCAATAATAAATTGATCAAACAAGAATTGGACTATAATCAATTTTTATATTCTGAATTAGAAGCATTCCAATTACAAGAAGATGAACTGGAAAATATAGAGACGGAATTGACTGTTTTAAACAACAGTGAATCATTAAAAGTAACTCTGCAGAATGCGCTGATGTTATTGAGTGAAAGTGATAGGCCTATAGTTTCACAACTTAAACAAATCATACAATCGCTTGAACCATTTTCGTCGATGATTCCGTATATGCGCGAAATGATTAATCGATTACAATGCAGTTTGATAGAATTAAAGGATTTAAGTATTGAATGTAATGAGCATTATCATAACACAAATTATGATATAGAAAAAATTAATGCACTGACTGAAAAGCTAAATGAAGGTAATCGTTTATTGAAAAAACACCATGTGAATTCAACACAAGGATTACTTGATATTAAGTCGAATTTATTGCAAAAAATAAATCAAGCTGCTCATGCTGATGAAGCAGAGATTCATTTGAAAAATAGTATTGATGCACAACTCGTCAAATTGGAAGAGGTTGCCTATATTCTCACGCAAAATAGAACCAGCCAAATTCCAATTATTGAAAGGACAGTCAATGAGTTATTGCAAAAAGTAGGTATGCCAAATGCATTGATGCGAATTGAACATAATCAAATTGAATTTTCATTGTATGGAAAAGATAAAATTGAATTTCAATTGGATGCCAACAAAACTGGTAAATATCAACCGATGTCCAAAGTCGCATCTGGAGGGGAATTGAGCCGTTTGATGTTATGCATAAAGTCGATGCTAGCTTCCACAACCCTATTGCCTACTTTGGTATTTGATGAAATTGATACAGGAATTTCTGGAGAGTCGGCAAAACAAGTTGGGAAAATTATGAAGCAATTGGCTACGCATCACCAACTCATTTGTATCACGCATCTCCCACAAATTGCGAGTAGAGGCGACCAACATTTATATATTTACAAAAAGGAAAATAGAACAGGCACTTTATCAACCTATGTAAAACCGTTAAACCAAGAAGAACGAGTAGAAGTTTTGGCGGAGATGTTGAGCGGTAAAGATTCTACGCAGCAAGTGAAAGAAATGGTGAAGGAAATGATGTTGTGAGGATTTGAGGATTTGAAAATTCTAAAAGTCAAATTCCAAAGGCGGAATTCAAATCCCCCAAAAAAAATAAATTCCAAATTTCAAATACTATTATATTTTCAATTCACTACTTACATCACTTCCTATTCTTCTAATGTCCCTATCGGTTGTGAGTCACAAACTGAAATGTTTGAAGAGTTGTATGTCAATTCAACTATTAGTACTCAGAAATATTATAGGTATTAATTGTATTTCAACATTCCAAAAACTATTTTCACGGAATGAAAAAATGTTTACTTTTACTACTAGTTGGTTTACTTTATCCGTCTCTCGCAAATTGTCAATTCGTATTTGGTTTTGAATCTCGTTTGCTAAGCGCTGGACACCAGAATGGTACTAGCTTTGGCTTCGGAATTTTAGCGGAGCACAATATTGGAAAAGCGGCAAGTATTGGTATCGCCTTGCAAAAAGATGCAAAATTTCATGATTCCCGTGAACAAGATTATACGTCGAAGATAAGTTCCCAATTCAATGTTACGGAACAAGCACGAACTGAATTTAAAAAGAAAAGCCTTTGTTTGACAGTTAAAGTATATCCCATACGCTTATTAAAAATCCAGCTAAGTGAAGAAGGTTATGAAGAACTCAAAATGCCATTAAGAGGCTTTTATTTTGGACTATCCTTTTTATACGCCCCATCCACCTACAGAATTATTCCTACAACCTTAAATCCAGATGATTATCATATAGATGCCAAATACTATGACAACAATATCAATAAGGTAAACTTCGCTGGATTTCAATTGAATTATGGCGTGGAAATACTACTAAAGGAAAGGTATATTCTGGATATCAATGGAGGTGGAATTGGATTATTTGGCAATCCTAGTCCAATACCTACCTCTTCTTCCTTACCAGGTTATACATTTGTAGGATTGCGTTTCAAATATTGTTTGCTTCCGAAATCAGATTAAGTATCCAAGTTCTTGTCAGTATTTTTTCTATCATTTAGTAACATAAATCAAAATATTTCAGAAGTTTCTGATAATACATCCATCAATAAAATGAAAATTACAAACTCTAATATCTAACTACTAAATACTAATTACTAACTACTTTCTTCTAAAATGCTCCTCTCTTAGCAACCCAAAAATAATTGAGTCGCCAAATTCATTTTCATGAAAAAAATGTTTGCGCAAAACACCTTCTTGTGTGAAATTAAATTTCAGAATTAATTGTAAAGAAGCTGCATTGTTTGGTGAAATACAAGCTTCTATTCTGTTTAGTTTCATGGTATTAAAACCATAATCAATAATGGCTTGAAGTGCTTCTGTCATCAGCCCTTTGCGTTTATATTCTTCTAGTTTAAGTACGTAACCCATTTCAGAACGAGCATGCAATGCAAACCAATTATGAAAACCACAGCCACCAATAATTTGATTCGTTTCCTTATCTATCATCTGAAAGTAAATAATAGAAATACGATAAGTAGTATAACCTTTTTCCTGCTTTTCTTTTTCGATTAAAAATTCTTCTTCTGTTCGTAAACCAAGAATATTTTTTATTTCTTCTTTCGAATAGTTTTCAAAAATAGTATCAAAATCTGCAGGCGTTAATTTGCGTAAAAAAAGGCGGTCTGTTTCTATTATTTCAAAATCCATAAAGAGTAAATTGAAGGTGAGAATTAAAGTGTGCCATAGAGCTGAATGAAATACATGGCAAATAAATTAGGCTTGGGTAAAATTAGTTTCAACTTTATTTATTAGCTGGGATGGACATTACCGTTTCATAAAATATTCGAATGTCAGTGGGTAGGCTAGTTACATCATATTGAATAGAAGGTAAAATATCCGTCAATGCATTAATTCGTCCTTCTAAGTTTAAGAATTTATTGACAACTACAATTTTTCGATCTTCTAAAATGCAATATCCACTGTGAAAATTTCCTTTTTCAAAACGAATGGAATAACCCATTTCGTCGTATAGTTCTTCCATTTTTTTTAATGTTGCCGGTGTATTCTTTATACTCATATATTTGCCTTGAAATAAAACCAAAATGTAATTAAATGGCTAAAGTAATTAAAAAGAGATGGATGTTGATTTTTCTATCTTTTATTTTATGCACAACAAATGTGAAGGCACAATATGGCAATACGGATCGAGTATTTTGGGGTGGCTTAGTTGGCGGCGGAAATTTTACTCAAGTAGATGGCGATAATTTTGCAGGATACCATAAAGCCGGCTGGAATGCAGGTGTAATCGTGTATGCAAGCATTGGACATCCTGCTGCGTTAAGTATGGAACTATTATATGCGCAGAAAGGCAGCAGAGCTGGGCAAAATCAAGTGCCAAAAATGGCTAATGATCAAAGTACCATTATTACGGATTATAAAATCAAATTGAATTACGCTGAAGTGCCTATTTTGCTGAATTATTTTGACCAAAAGAAAAGCAACTTCGGTGCTGGATTTTCATATGGACAACTTTTTTCTAGTAAAGAAATTTACACAGATGATCAAGGCAATAAATACACACAAGACGCAAAATTGTTTCCATTCAAAAAGTTTGATGTCAATTTTATTTTGAATGCTAACGCGCATATTTGGAAAGGTTTTTTATTCAATTTAAGATTTCAATATTCTGTCTTATCGGTTAGAAATGCGCATAATTATTTAACCGGACGAGCGCAACAATTCAACAATATTTGGTGTACGCGAATCATGTATATTTTTTAATTTTTCACGACATTTATTTATTCCGTTGAATAGTAGAACGATGCAAATTGCTTATTCCAAACAAGAACAATTCATTATTGATAAAGTAGCATTGGCTGCTAAAGCATTGGGTATGCCTTGTTATGTAATTGGCGGTTTTGTACGAGATAAAATTTTAGGAAGAGTATGCAAAGACATAGACATAGTTTGTTTGGGTGATGGCATTCAGCTTGCAGAAGAAACTGCAAAATTATGTAAGCCAAATCCCAAGGTTACGGTGTACAAAAACTTTGGCACCGCACAATTTAATTTCGAAGGATTAGATATTGAATTTGTTGGCGCACGCAAAGAATCTTATCGTGCAGAAAGTAGAAATCCGATAGTGGAAACTGGGACTTTTCTTGAAGATCAATTGCGTAGAGACCTCACTATTAATGCCTTAGCCATTAGTTTAAATGAAAAGGACTATGGGCAAATTGTCGATGCATGCAATGGATTAAAAGATATAAAAGATAAAATTTTGAGAACCCCTCTTCCTCCTGCTCAAACCTTTATTGATGATCCATTGCGTATGATGCGCACCATTAGATTTGCAACGCAATTAGACTATCAAATTGAAGAAGAAACCCTATTGGCAATACTAGAAAATGCAGAAAGAATTTTGATTATTTCTAAGGAAAGAATTACAGATGAATTGCAAAAAATAATGGCTTGTAAAAAGCCTTCCATTGGTTTTGATTTACTGTTTAGAACAAAAATACTTACCTTCATTTTTCCTAAATTAGCTGCTTTGGCTGGTGCAGAAAATATTGATGGCATAGGACATAAAGATAATTTTTACCATACCATTCAAGTCGTCGATAATATTAGTATGCATACCAATAATATTTGGCTAAGATGGGCAGCATTATTACATGATATAGGAAAACCAAACACCAAAAAATTTGAACAAGGTCATGGTTGGACTTTTCATGGGCATGAATGGATAGGAGGAAAAATGATACCGGGTATATTCAAAGACCTCAAACTACCCTTGCATCATGAAATGAAGTATGTACAGAAATTAGTTTTTCTACATCATCGGCCTGTTTCATTGACGAAAGAAAATATAACTGACAGTGCTTTGAGAAGATTATTATTCGATGCAGGAGAGGAAATAGATGATTTGATGACCTTATGCAATGCGGACATCACTTCTAAAAATCAAACGAAGGTGATTAAATTTAGAGAGAATTTTAATTTGGTTCAAGAGCGAATGAAGGAAGTGGAAGAATCGGATAAAATTAGAAATTGGCAGCCACCTATAACTGGTGAAATAATTATGGAGACATTCAATCTCAAACCTAGTAAAGCTGTTGGTGATATCAAAGATGCTGTTAGAGAGGCAATCTTGGATGGACTCATTAAAAATAATTATGAAGAGGCCTTTGCTTTTATGTTGGCAAAGGCGAATGAATTAAATATAAAACCTATTTAGTATGTTTGCGATTGCAACGGAAAAATATGTCATTAATTAATCTAAAAATAAGTTGGGAAGAAGATGATTCCACCTATCGATCTGTAGAAATACTATCAGATCAAACTTTTTATGAGCTACATACTTGTATCAAGTTTATTTTTCAGATGCCAGAAAAAATGGAAGCCTCCATTTTTGTAAGTAACCATAAATGGGTTAAGGAAACAGAAATTTCTTCTGTTGTTGAGAAAAATATTAGAGGTGCCGCTTCGCTAAGTATGAAAAAAACACCCATTGGTGCACTCATTTCTGACCCACATCAAAAGTTTATATATGAAAGTGATCATGTCAAAAAATGGCGATTACTTATTGAAATTATTACATTGAGCCCTATTCCATCCAAGCCGAAATTATACCCAGTTTGTATTTTGAGTGAAGGCGTTTCTCCTACCCAATTTGGTATCAAAGATTTAGAAAAAGAACTTGTGGTGGAAGCAGAAGAAAAATTTGATGTACCTTCTAACGAAGAGGGTTACGGAGAAGAAGGCGAAGATGATATGACTTCGACGGATGCAGAGGATGATCTTGGAGGCGATGATAATTTTACGGATGAATTATAGAATGCGGTTCCATTGAAAAAATTAATAGTAATTGGCGGACCAACTGCCATTGGTAAAACAAATGTTGCCATTGAGATTGCACAGCATTTGGGTACTGAAATTTTATCTGCCGACAGTAGACAATGTTACAAGGAATTGAATATTGGTGTAGCTAAACCAAGTCCAGAACAGTTGGCACTTGTACCGCATCATTTTATCGATTCGCATTCTGTTGATGAGCTTGTTTCGGCTGGTCAATTTGAACAATACGGATTAGAAAAGTTGGACACAATTTTTGCGAAAAAGGATGTTGCTGTTTGCGTCGGTGGCACTGGATTATACCTAAAAGCGCTTTGTGAAGGTCTGGATTCAATGCCTTCCATTGATAAAAAATTGGATGCAGAAATCAATGAAACCTTTAAACAACAAGGCTTAGCTTGGTTGCAAAAGGAAATTGAACATGCCGACCCTCTATTTTATCATCAATCAGAAAAAGAAAACGCGTCTCGTTTATTACGAGCATTGGTATTTAAATTATCGACCGGCGAGTCCATACTTTCCTATCGTACGAATCAACATAAAACTAGATCTTTTGCAATAGAAAAATATGTGTTAGTCTCAGAAAGGGATGTTTTGTATCAACGAATCAACCAACGAGTGGATGTTATGTTGCAGGATGGATTGGTGGAGGAGGCTTTATCATTATATCCGAAGAAAGAATTGCGAAGTTTACAAACTGTTGGCTATTCAGAATTATTCAAATATTTCGATGGGGAATATCCTCTGGAAGTGGCAATTGGCTTGATAAAGCAACATTCTAGGAATTATGCTAAAAGGCAAATTACCTGGTTCAAAAATCAAAATCAATTTATACCTTTATATACTTACGAAATATTAAAAAAATTTGTATAAAATTACGCTTTCAGTTAACATGTATATAATTTGCATATATTCATGTTACCACTAAATTTGTATGTAGGAAGTATTTATGAAGGAAAAAGGGAATAAGGTTGTATTTGATTTTCTTGCCGAGTTGGCGAAATCAAACAATTCAAACGCTAATGAACCCGATATTCAACGGGAAATCAGTAGTGCAAATGGTCGTTTCCCAACGGGTGGAAAAAGTGAGCCCAAAATTCTCAGAACTGTTTACCCAGAAGGATTTTCTAATGAAGCAGAAAACGAATTCAGTCCTATAAATAATGATAATGCAAAGAATAATTTGAATCCAGCAAACGGAAATATACCAAATGGGATTAGTCAATCTATCCCTTTTCCGAATACTGGGAATTTTTATTCCAATCCTGTCAACCAGCAACATCTTGGTAATGGCATTATTCCAGATAATCAACAAGATGATTCTGAAACCTTGACTCCTGCTGCATTTGATGAAAGAATTAAACTTTTATTGCAAGGAATCGAAGCAAGAAGTAATCCAGCAACGCCAAGTCATAATCCAATTCAACCTGTTGAAACAAGTCATAATCCCATTTTTGTTCCTATTCCGGTTCCTCTAGTTGAACCCGTAAAAATCGTAGAAGAGAAGAGCATGGAAGTTGAAAAAGCATTTCAATACAGCCAGTAGAAGCTGTATTAACTTCTGCTTTCGATGAAAGAGTAAAAATACTGCAACAAGAAATCAATGCGAGTATAAAATCCTCTCCCCTACCTTTTGCCAATATAAGTTCTTCGAATAGAGGTTTAAATTTATCCACCAATGGCGAAGAAAATACGCACAAAAATATTGAATTGAATACTGGGATTCCATCGACTCCGCAAATTGAATCGAATGAGATATTACGACCAGCAACTCGTTACGAGCGAATCGAATTTCTTCCCGATGAGACGAAGGACACTATTCAACCTCCAATTTCTGAAACAAAAAAGATAGAGATGGACAATGATTTACCTATTTCAATGCCAGCTAGTGATGAACAAATACCACCTACCGGAACACTTGGTAACGGTATCATTCCAAACATTCAAGTAGCACCTACAGAAACCAAGACGCCATCCTTTTATGAGCGAATAAAATTTCTACAAGAAGGATTAAAATCCACTGTAATGCCTTCGGCAAAGTCAAATGCGAATCGACAAACAAACAATGATATTATTCCACCTACTACACATGAGGTGGAAAAAAAAGAAATTGTTCCAGAACAAGAGGAGAAGCCAATTGACATTCCAGTTAACGCACCAGTGGCAAGCACTCCAGTGATTTCAGAAGCGGAATATCAAGAGAGAATTAAATCCCTTCAAGATCAAATCAAGGCCAATCCAAATACGCCGAAACCGCCGATGGGAAGTGAAAATGTAGCACAAATAATCACACCTAATTCTAATTCAAATCAGGATATTTTGAAGGCAAATTCAAATCTGATTAATGAAATTAAAAATGAAACTGTTCCCATTGTTGCGCCAATTCCTGCAGACACCATTTCCGTTTCTGAATTTAATGAAAGAATAAAACTTTTACAAGATCAAATTAACGCGAATGCTGCTTTATCGAAGATTCCTTTAACAAATATACCAGATGAAAGTACTAGTGCTGTTCCTCCAGTTCAGGAAAAGAATAAAATAGAATCTACTTTACCACAAGCAGAGCCTGAAGAACCAATACTTCCGAAAGAGGTGTTGACAAAAGCTGAATTTTTTGAAAGCATCAAGCATTTGCAAGAAGAAATTAAGGCCTTAGCTTCTTCATCTGTTCATCCGCCAATAGAAACAGAATTTAAGCACGCACCAATTTATAGTAAGGATGTAGAAAAGGAAAAGGCTGTAACACCTATTGCAATTGACAAGGCAGATCTTGATGAAGATAATTCAGAAAATTTATCGCCTGAGGAATACTATAAAAAAATAAAATTATTACATGATCAAATCAGTGCGAATCTAACGCAAAAGGACTTGATTATACCAAATACGATTGCCAAAGTAGAGGATTCAATTAGTGCGGATAATACGCCAGAAGAAATTAATATCAAGTATAAAAATATTGAGGAGATTGAAAATGAAATTGTACCGCAACCAATTCCGCAAACGGATAAATTAACTCCTGCCGAATTTTACGAAAAAATAAAATTGCTGCATGAAGAAATTAAATCCAATGCGATAATTACACCGAGTGAAGCGAAAGAAATTAAGAAAGAAGAACCAGAAATATCAAATTCTTATTTTGAAGAAATAAAAGCCAGTCTGATTAAATCAAAAGAAATCGGAAAGGAAATAAATGTAAGTGTTGCTAAGAATCCAACAGAAAATTTAAGTCCTAAAGAGCTTTTTGATAAAGTAAATAACAAAGTCAAAAAGTCAAAAGTTGTTGTAGAAAAAAATAATACACAAAAAGAATCCCCAATCATTGTAGTAGATGTAGAAAAAGGAATCACAAATATTTACAGTGCGAAGGATATTGAAGGAAATATTGCATCAGGCAATAAGGGTGGAAATAAAAAGAAAGTTTCTAATGAGAATTTAGCTGTGACTCTTGAAGAAGTATCTCCAATTGAATTCTATGAGAAGATTAATATTTGAACAAAGATTTACGAGTAAAATCTCAAACTCCCCCTTCCCCTATTATCATTGTGGATGTAGAAAAAGGTGTTACCAATATATATAATTCGGATACTGAATATAATAATAGCTTAAAAGATTCTGATCAAGATGAAGCTGAAGCTGAAGTGTTTTTAGAAGCTAATACTGTTACTACTAAATCATTGAGTCCGGAAGAGATTTATGAAAAGGTAAAGAACATTAATCAAGAAATAAAAATTACTGCGAAACCGTCAGTTACTCCTTTATTGGTGGTGGATGTAGAAAAGGGTTCTGGTCAAATGTTTAGTTTCGAAACGCATGTTACAGATGCAATGCCTAATCAAGTAATTGGCAATGTCCCAATCACTGCGAATGCCATGACACAGGCCGAGTTCAATGAAGAATTGAATTTAATCAATAAGACGAAATTGGCGAATGCACCTATCAGTGGACAAGCAGTTCATGTGCACAGTGATTTAGCGAATGCGAACATTGTTCAGCCAGTTCATGAAGAAAAAATTATAGTTCAAGAAAGACCGGCAGAAGTCAAAAAAGAGGTACTTACAGAAAGCCAAGAATTAGCAGTGGAAAATTTATCGCCTGCTGAATTTTATGAAAGAATCAAACAATTAAATAAAGATAAAAAAGCACAAACTGGTTCTAATGCTGGCGAAAAACCCAAAACAGAAAATGTAAATACGGTTGCAGCACCAAGTCCTGTAAATACAGTTGCGGCACCAGTAAGAAATGAGTCAACGCATGTTGAACAAGTACGAAGTGAAAATATTCAGAATGCTACGAATCAAGAAATGAATTCCATAGCCGTTTTGGAAGAGAAAATTAGACAGTTGCAGGAATCCTTAAAAACCAATAATGTACCACCATTGTCGAAATTTATTGGCAGTGATTTAGAAAGAGAAGTTTTAAATACTTCCAAAATGCGTTTTGATGAATTGAATGAAAGGTTATTAAAAACTGAAGATTTATTGAATAGGGTTTTGGAAATGAATCAAAATCAAATTCAAAATCCAAATATAGCTGCACCACCACCAAAACAGAGCAGATTTAAAAGTGTTTTGGCTAAGTTGAATATTGTTATCATACTTCTTGTTGTTTTATTTATTGGATATACTTGGTATCAATCTAAAAATAAAAAAAATACAGAAAAACTACCGATTCAGAACAGCGAAATGGCAAATACTTCTGATTCAACTGATGCCGGAACAACAGAATCAGATTCTTCTGATATGGCTACATTAAACAACCTTAATGCATCCAATAATGATGGTAATGCAGCTGAAAATGCTACGCCAGCAGGCAGTACAGATGTTCAAGTGGATAATCAAAATGAAAATAAAACAAGCATACCTGAACAGAATTCTGGCAATACGGAAACTCCCCAAACCGAAATTTCCGCCAATAGAGAAAATCCTGCAAATGAAGATGGGAGAAAGCCTTCTGTTGCAACTTCTCCTAAACAAAGAAATACAGAAAAATCGTCACGTGCTAAAAATGTTGTTGAAGCACCAGTTAGAAAAAATACGTCACGTGCTAATAATACGCCAGTCGTAAGTAATAAAAATAGAGCCACTGAAACTAAAACAGCTACAACGGTCGTCGTGCCAAAAACAAATGTATCGACTAAAGTTTCAACAATAAATAAAACCAACAAAGCTCCCGTTGTTGCTAAAGAAGTTTCTTTTGGTGAGGATTAGATTAATATATGCGTATGAAATTTTTTTATCAGTTTATAATTCTAGCATCTATTTTGTTTTTTGTTTCTTGCCTAAGCAGGAGAACCAATGTGAGTGCTTATCCAAATGCGAATCTAAATACGAATACAACACCAAATACAGACAATATAAGTAGTGAAAATCAGGAAGAAATTACTGATAGTGTAATTGAGTATGTAAAATCCTTTAAAATTATTACTGGACAAAATTATCATCGTTCCGTACAACTTTATTATTATGGATTAAAATCGCAATTGCAAGAAACTTTGGTAAAATATGATCCTAAAAAAGGCGTTAGTATTCTACTGTATAAAAAATATCCGAAGGCTTCTTTTTATGCGGGGGATAGTTATAAAATCCCTGAAGAAAAACGAGAGCAAGCAGTTAGTGTATTCGCACCCTTACTTGATTCATTGGTGAAAAAGAATCGGAACGGATCTATTTTTCGCGCTGAAATAGTTGTGTTTGGTTACACAGATGAAGAAACAATAGATACGAATACCGAAAATTATCAACAATTATTGTTGAGCGCTCAACAAAGATCAATGACAGAAAATGAATACATCAATTACTTATCTTATTTAAGAGCCATGGAAGTTGGGGATATTATCAATGAACAATTGGCTGCTGAATTTGCGCAATTCAATCAAAATGAGAAGGCAATTATTAATGTTATTGTGGAAGGTAGAGGAATTGAATATCCAGATCCTACTAGAGATTATAAAAGTGTGGATGATAAAAGAAAAATTACTAAAGTGTATTGGAAGGTCTATTAGTAAATTTATAATTCGATAAATTGTACCTGGTCTTGGTATTCTTTGAACGTTTTTTTGACTTGTTCAATATGGGTATGCGTTATAAAAATTTGTGCGTTTTGTTTCACTAAAAAGTCAATTAATTTATGGCTTCTGCTTTCATCTAATTTTTCGAATATATCGTCTAATAATAAAATTGGCGATTTGTTTTTTTGTGCTTGAATGATGAAAAATTGAGCCAGTTTCAAACCAAATAAAAAGGATTTTCGTTGCCCTTGAGAGGCAGCTTGTTTGAATGGCATACCATTTAATTCAAAATCTAAATCATCTTTATGGATCCCATAATTTGTTCTTTGGGTACGTATGTCTTTTTCTATATTTTGAGTTAGCAAATCTTCTAAAGATGCTGACTCTAATTGGGATTGATATTGAATAATAACTTGTTCTTTTTCCTCACTCAGATAGGTATAAAATTCATTCGTTTTCGTAGCAAGTTGTTTGCAAAAATCAATTCGGTATTGATGAATGATGTGACCAATGGTCTGCAGTTGCTTCGTGTAAATTTGTAACAAGGGATAATCTTGTGCTGATTGCAAATGCCATTGTTTGAGTAGCGCGTTTCTCTGTTGTAAAATTTTGGCATACAAAATAATTTGATCCAAATAATCGACAGATAGTTGACTAATAATAGTATCCATAAATTTTCTTCTACCCTCACTGCTGCCCGTAATTAATTCTGTATCATCTGGCGCAATGAAAACACAAGGGAACTGACCAATATGCCTCGAAAATTGGGTATAAGCAACACTGTTTTTTAAAAATTCTTTTTTGCCATTGTCTCGAATAATACAGGTAAGTGTATCTAATTTATCTGTACGAAATTCGCCATTAATTCTCATGCCTTGCAAGCCATTCGTGATGACCAAACTATCTATATGTAGAAAATAACTTTTAGTAAAACACAAAAAGTGAATAGCATCTAAAATAGATGTTTTACCAGATCCATTTTTACCTGTGATGCTTATGATTTGTTTGTCGAAGGAGAATTCCTGATTCGTATAATTTCTAAAATGGTATAAGGATATTTTTTCTATACGCAGCATAAGTTGTGGCAAATATAATGAGTCCTCAGTAGAAAGTGAGGACCAACAATGAGTAATATTCGGACGACTATCTGCTTACTATTGCATTTACAATCTTCATTCCATCCATCGCTGCACTGACGATACCTCCTGCGTATCCTGCGCCTTCTGCACATGGATATAAATTTTTCAATTGGATATGTTGAAAGGTTTCCTTATCACGCGGTATTCTAACTGGTGATGAAGTGCGACTTTCTGTAGCTACAATAATTGCTTCTTCCGTATAATATCCACTAGAAGTTTTTCTTGTTTCTGCACTCATTTTTTTTCCAAATGTGACTAATGCATTGGATAAGGATTGGTAGACAATTTTGGGTAATACATCGGAGAGTAAGGCAGAGTTGACTCCTGGAAGATAAGAACAAACTGGCAAGCTAGCAGATACTTTATTGCGCACGAAATCTGTCATTCTTTGCGCTGGTGCAACATATTTTCCGCCACCAACTTCAAATGCTTTTTGCTCTACTTCTCTTTGAAAATACAATCCACCCAATGGGGATTTGTTTTTAAAATCTTTTTCATCTACACTCACTACCATACCACTATTCGCAAAAGGATTGTTTCTTTTGCTTGGGCTCCAACCATTTACTACCAGTGTGTTTGCTTGCGTGGATGCAGGTGCAATAATACCACCAGGGCACATACAAAATGAAAATACACCACGTCCATTCACTTGTTCTACCAAACTATAACTTGCAGGCGGTAAGTAGGGATCACGCATATCGCAATGGTATTGAAGGGAATCTATGATATGTTGTGGATGCTCAATACGTACACCTAAAGCATAAGGTTTGCTTTCAATCTTGATATTTTTTTGATAAAATAATTCATAAATATCGCTTGCTGAATGTCCTGTAGCCAATACTACATTTTTCACTGCAACATGTTGGGTTTCATTAATCACAATGGCGCTGATGGTATCACCTGTATACTTAATATCTGTAAGCTTCGAATTGAAATGAATTTCTCCACCACACGCTAGAATTTTTTCGCGAATAGCTTCAATAATTTGTGGCAATTTATTCGTGCCAATATGCGGATGCGCATCAAACATGATATCCTCCTCTGCACCAAAATAAGTAAACAACTCCAATACACGTTGCACGTTTCCACGCTTGTTACTGCGCGTATATAATTTGCCATCGCTATAAGTGCCTGCACCACCCTCTCCGAAACAATAATTACTTTCTTCATTGAGTATGCCGTCCTTATTCAGTATGGCTAAATCACGACGACGATCGCGTACATTTTTTCCTCTTTCAAACAAGACAGGTTTGATGCCCAATTCAATACATTGTAGAGCGCAAAAAAGCCCAGCTGGTCCAGCACCTATGATATGTAACTCTTCGCATAAGCTTACATTTTCAGCCTTAAATTCAATTTCTTTTTCAGTAAAAACAGCTTCATCTATATGCGCTTCTACTTGTAAAATAATATGGGTTGTTTTACCTCTTCCATCAATAGATTTTTTTAGAATTTTATATTGAATCTGTTGCGATTTTTTTAAACGCAGTGCTTGCGAAATCGACATTAAAATATCCGCATTGGAGGAGGCTTGCGAAGGAAGCAATTGTAGACTAAGTTCTTTTATCATGGTGTTAGGTTTTTATCCTAAAGTCGGTAAAAGTAGTTTTAATTTTGAGGAAAAGTATAGGAAATAAAATGGCTGGAAAAATGGAATGAATAACTTGACATTCTATTGATGCAGAATTTGTGTAAGGATAATAAATCCTTCGATAATGGTTCGGGATTAAATGCATAGGAAAGATAGTATGTGATATAAATCATGGACTTCGACTCCTCATAGTGAATACTTAATCAGGTAAACAATTACAATAATTTTCTTTACTTTTGGCTTTCACTGATTTTCATATAAAAAGAAACTTAAAAAATGCAAGGCATACAAACTGTAACAATAGACATACTTAACAATCAGGTTGTAAAACTTTTACAAGACCTCGAAGGCATGCATTTAATTCGTTTACGAAATGGGATGACACATTTTTCTAAAGCGAATAATCAAACGATTAAATACAAGGGCGCAATGACCAAACAAGCACTGCATGAAATAGATAAACAATTAAAGGAACTTCGCAACGATTAAAAAATAAATTCCTATTTCCCCTCCACCCTCAACTCAAATTCCTAACTAACTGTACAACAGCCAATATTATTAAAAGCGCCGAAACAAAATAATCAATTTGTTTTTTGTTGACCGAGAAATACGAAACTAATTTATTGCCCATAAATGCGTAAATCCATAAGATAATGGCAACGCCGATGGATGCACCAATACTGAATATAAAAATGGAAAATGCTGACCATTCAAACCAAGATTTTTCTATCAAGTAGGTTCCCCAAATAGCCCAAGCAGATAATTGAAATGGATTAAATATGGCGAGTAATAAAAGCTTATTGACTTGCTTTTTCTCCATCACATTTACGTTTTCTAATGGCGTATGCTTAGACTTCTTTTTAGTTTCAAATAGATTTAAACCAGCCAGAAAAAGTAAAATCACAACGATGAGCCATTTGATAACCAAGAGTAAAATGTGCTGTTGCAAAATCCATTGCATCATGGACATACAAAAGAAACAATAGGGAATCTCTATCAATGAAATAACAACTAATACTTTGTATAACGATTTGGTGGAACGCAAAGTACCTAATTGCAAAACAGACATATTGATATAACTAGGCACCAAATAGCCATAAATACCGACGCCAATACTAATGATAAATTCTAGAATAAGTTTTAGCATGTTGAATTTTTATGGCGTGATAAAATAGGCAGTAACGAATACATTAGCGGTACTCTCCCCAAACCGCACGAAGTGTATTGGCTATTTCACCTAGTGTACAATGTGCTTCCACTGCTTCAATGACTAATGGCATTAAATTTTCATGGCCAGAAGCTTGTGTTGCAATTTTTTCTAGACAATTTTTGACCAAGTTTTGGTTTCTATTTTCTTTAAATAATTTTAGTCTGGCTATTTGCTCCACTTGAATAGCATGATCTATTTTCATGATGGGTGTCGTATTTTTTTCTTGACTTTGGTATTTATTTACACCCACAATTATTTTCTCGTTTCGCTCAATTGCCTTTGTGTATGCATAACTTGAACGTGCAATTTGCTCTTGCATAAACCCTTGTTCAATCGCACTTACAGCACCTCCCATGGCATCAATTTTATGTATCAATTTCCAAGCAGCTTCTTCTACTTCGTTGGTTAAAGTTTCTATATAATAGGAACCTGCAAATGGATCTACGGTATCACAAATGCCACTTTCTTCGGCAATGATTTGTTGGGTTCGTAATGCAATGCTTGCAGCTTGTTCGGTAGGTAAACTTAATGCTTCATCAAAGCCATTCGTATGCAAACTTTGTGTACCACCAAGTGTTGCAGCGAGGGTTTGTACTGTAACGCGAACGATATTGTTCATCGGTTGTTGGGCAGTCAAAGTACTACCGCCAGTTTGGGTATGAAAACGTAATTTTTGTGCTTCGATGTCTGTTGCACCTAACTCTTTTGTGATATGCGCCCACATGCGACGAGCAGCTCTAAACTTAGCTACTTCTTCAAACAAATGATTATGTGCGTTGAAGAAAAAAGATAATCGTTTGGCAAAAACATTGATGTCTAATTTTTTCTCTATTGCGGCTTGTAAATAGGCTTTCCCATTTGCCAAGGTAAATGCAAGTTCTTCCACAGCTGTACTTCCAGCTTCACGAATATGGTAACCACTGATAGAAATCGTATTCCACTTCGGTACTTCTTGACTACAATATTCAAAAATATCGGTAATCAAACGCATGCTTTGTTTTGGCGGGTATATATAAGTACCTCGTGCTGCATACTCTTTTAATATATCATTCTGAATGGTGCCGGTAATTTTTGTAATATCGGCTCCTTGTTTTTTAGCCAATGCAATATATAAGGCTAATAAAATAAATCCACTGGCATTGATGGTCATGGAGGTACTTACTTTTTCAAGATTTATTCCTTTGAATAATCGCTCCATATCCTCCAATGAATCAATGGCAACACCAACCTTCCCCACTTCTCCATCAGCCATTGCATCATCACTATCATAACCAATTTGTGTTGGAAGGTCAAATGCAACACTTAATCCAGTAACGCCATTGTTTAATAAAAAATGATACCGTTCATTGCTTGCTTCAGCGGTACTGAAACCAGCATATTGGCGCATGGTCCAAGGCTTATCGCGATACATGCCTTCATGCACACCTCGTGTGTATGGAAATTGCCCTGGCATTTCCTTTTCAACCTTTGCTTCTGTATATATTTTTTCTATTTCAATTCCTGAATCTAGAACTACTTTTTTGCTATTTGACATATCCATTATTTTCCGTGGAAAGGACGACAAATATATTACAGAATCTCTAAGGATGGAGATAGATTTCTGCAGAGGCAGTGTCAATGGATTCTGTGACTTTTTCTTACAAATTACTGGCATGTTTAAACACACTGAAAAAACGAAGAAATTTTTTTAAGGAATTCACGTGTAAAAATGGCTTATATACAAACATTAAATTAGAATGTGCTAAAAAAGGCATAAAAAAATTTGTACTTACACGCTTTTGTTTTTACTTTTCTGAATATTAAATCTTCAATTATGTTTTTCTATCGCTACAGTACCATCAACAGCAAAAAAAATGCAAATGCACTAAGAGCAACTTTTTTAGGACAACATTTAAAAATCCACGATCTTGATTTCGAAATTTCGGAAAAAGGTGGAGACATAAAAGTCATTCCACATGCCGAAAATGATGACCATGTGCATACATTACCCATCACCAGAATTAGAATTACGAGTAAAGGGGATCAAAGTGTAATCAAGGTAAGAAGTAAGCCAAGACGAATTGATATTGGCGGTCCCTATTTGCTCATGATATTTATTTCCTTTTCATTAATTGCAGCTGGTTTATTGTTTGCATTCGGACAAGGTAAATACAATTCTACTATTTATATTATTGCAGGTGCATCCTTTGTTATGTTTGGTTTACTTTGGTTGCGTTTAGAACAAGGTTATTTTGATTATATCAGAAAGATAAGAAAATGGATAATTGATAATGCGTAAGGAAAAGTAAATGGGCATCCATAGCATAATATTCTTCAAGTAAGGCTTCGCTTAAAGTGAAGCCTTTCTTATTACATTATTTCGCATCCTTTATTTTAAATACATCCAAACCATCCATGTTTGCTACCTTATCCATGCTTGCATCTTGCATAATAATATTTGCTTGGTTATTTTCACTGATAAAAAAATAATAAGCGACATGGTATTTTTTTATGTCCAAGTTTAATTCTTCTTGTGTGTAATTCTGTTTTTCAATAGTAAAAAATGGGTTCTTTGTCAAATAAGCTATAACCCACATTCTACCAGCATCTGTGGCATTTGAAGTAAAGGCGCCATGTATATTTTTAGATTGAATAAATTGAGCCATCTCAAACAAATCCTTGTTCTTATATTTTAAATTTTTCAATTGCATGATAGGAAATAGTAGAAATGAAATGGCAATGCTTCCAAGTGCAATTCCCTGCCATAATGTATTTTTTATAGTTTGTAGCAAACGCGCGCACAATAACATAGACAAAAAGGTAATGAGCCAAATATAACGTGTTTCAATATGCATCATCAAATAACCCATTGGTACAATTAGGATGCTTAATATCAATAATTGATATTGCAAATCCATTTCTTCTGATTTTTTTTTATTGAAGAAAAAATAGAAAAGCCCAATGCCTAATGCCGCCAATGTGAAGCAGGAAATTTCATGCATACATGTAACACTTTCTAAGGTCGTATAAACTACTCTCGCTATCCATTTGGTAAAATGAGCAATAGAACTTGTAGGTGAACTTAAATTGGATTGTGTTATATAAGGGTCTTCCCAAAATGAAGGAGAATTAGGATAAGTGGGAGGTATCAATAAAGTAATATCTGGCTTAAACGATTTGCCACTATTAATATTCCAACTCATATTTAGTTTGCCTGCAAAGCCTGTCAATGACCATTCTTTGTATTTGTGATGTAAAGCAAATGTCCAAGGTAAAATACAAAGTAGAAATACGCTTATACCAGTAACATAATATAAAATTGCCTTTTGCAAATTTATTTTTTTGGATTTATACAACCAAAAACAAATCACCAAAAAATGCACGAAAAAAAAGAAAAGCGAATAGGCTTTAGCATAATATCCTATACTCATTATTAAAGCACATGCTATTACCTTGCCTATATTCAGTAATGACTTGGAAAAAATAATAAGCAAATAAAATAAGACAAATGCCAATTGTAATACATCACCAAACATTTGAAAATAAACGAAATAAACGACAATAAGAGGCAGTATGCTCATATAGATATGGTATACTTTTTTAGATACTTCAAAACGCAATAATAAATGATGAAACGCAACTAGAATGGCCCCTCCAAAGAAACAATTCAATGCTTTAGCAGAAGCCCATGCATCAAAGCCATGCTGAATAAATGGCGCTAACATCCATGAATTCAAAGGACTCCAAAGTCCATTAATACTTTGAAAATAATCGCCTTTTGCCACTCGCTCAGCAATAGTCAAATAGGCAACACAATCACTATCCAATAAATAACCTAAAAAAGGTTGCAGTAAAATCCAAAGAATAAAATAGCTGGAAAATGTAAATAGTAATTGACTAGCTGTTTTGTAATTGTTCATGTAGGTGATAAAAATAATCAAATGATTGTAACATTCGGCTTCCATACCAACTAAATAATTCACCGTCGACTAAAATTATTTTTACATCAGGTAAACTTGCTTGCATTTCCTCTATATGTTTTTGTTTGAATGGAAAGGGTTCACTAGATAACAATACATAAGCTGGTTGCAAGGCTATTATTTCTTCCATCGTCAATATTGGATAGCGCATTTGTGTGACTACATTTCGCATTCTAGCATAGCCCATCATGTCGTGTATGAAAGTATCTGCACCAGCAGCCATATAAGGTTTTTGCCAAATTAAATACAAAGCATCCATACTATTTTGATTTGTACGAACGGTCATTTTCTTTTTTATTTTATCTATTAATAGTTGTGCTTCCTCTTTCCGATTGACCAATTCCCCTACCTGTGCAATCATGTCTAAAGCGTCTTGCACATTTTTAATATCACTTACCCAAACAGGAAATTCTTTAGATAATGCTTCAATATCTGCTTGCGTATTTTCTTCTTTATTGGCTAAAATTAAATCGGGTTGCAATGCTCGAACACTAGATATATCAATTGTTTTGGTGCCTCCTACTCTTTTTTTATCTCTAAACCATTGGGTAGGATGTATACAAAATTTGGTAATCCCAACTACTTCCTCTTGTAATCCCAAATCAAATAATAATTCGGTTTGAGAAGGAACCAATGAAATAATGCGAGTTGGTCTTTTAAGATATGGAAGCAGTTCTATCACCAAAATGTGGTTTATATAAAAGTAAAATAACAAAGGAAAAAAGCAAGTCAATTGGAAATAGAACTTCGCCAAAGACTTCACCAAAAAGATATCTGCCAAAGAATAATTTCATGGCTACTTCAAAAAATACCAGCATGAAATACGCGAATGCAAAAACTCTTTTTTTGAATGTAATACCCAACCACACCAAGGTAAAAATCAATAGCATCATTGGGTAAAACATATAAAAAGTCCATACCGTAAAATCACTAAATAGTGAATATATCGCATGCGCAGTGATGGCAATATGAAAAATCAAAATAGAAATGATGACAATGGGTGTACTCAGTTTGAATGCGTTAAGATTCATGTTTAAATAAAGTTGTATCTGTAATAGGAATATTGTTATTTTTTTTCTTTTTGGTAGAGAAGAAATCTGCAAAACTATTGAACACTTTTCGGTAAGAAAGACCTACCCCACCTTTGGTAAAGTTTGTACTTTCTGTTGCGTTATAATTGGAGGTCCTAAAGGCACTGGCTCTTACTCGACCATCTTCCGACAACAATAATTGTGCTTTAAAATCCCCACCTATATTGTATTTACTTGTTGTTACGCCCGTATTGTCTTTACCTACATTTACTCCACTGCCTACATCAATAATGACTCTGCCTTTAAATAGTTCAGCGCTTACGTTCAAAGATATTTGATTCTTGTTTAGAGCATTATTTTGTTCGTCTATTTTATTTTGATAGCCAACATTCACATTGATATTTTTAAGTCCTAATTTTTGCTGAATAATCGAATTTAATTCAGACGAAATGGTTGAACTAAGCATGTCAGATACAGTTGAAATAGATGCATTATTATATGCAGTATTATTAATTCCCACTGTGGAATAAAACTCTCCAAGTAACAATAACATGCCGGCTTGCGAGACCAATTCTTTTTCATCATTTTTAATTTGTTCCAACTTAGTATAGGCAGGTGTCCCAACGGATTTATTATCAGGTTGTGTAATGTCAAAAGTAATTTTAGGCTGCGCTAAACTTTCTTTCAAAAATAAATAGACATAGGTGGCATATTCCTTTTTTGCTTCTTCTAAATCACGCCCAGTTATATCTTTATTGGCACTTACTAAGGGATACAATGCAATTTTTTTCGGCACTTTATACACGGCTGTCATATTTAAATTGGCCGCTAATGCATCACCACTCCATTTAATTTGACTACCCGGATCTATAATAAATTCTTTAGCCAGTAGGCTTCTAAAATTAAATAAATACTTTCCTTCAGTGATGACATAGTTCCCAAACATATTAATGGAGTTACCCAAATCCACATTCAAATTAATATCGCCATTCCCCTTCGCGATAATTTTTTCACCTGTATTATTATCCAAAATAATATTGGTTTCAATATTCGGCGTGGCTTCTATATTCATATTTAGTTTCACATAGTAAGATTTTTTACGCTTGACCATTTCATCATTTTGATTTCTTCCAATTTTGATAAAACGTACGAAATCGTAAGAAGACGCGTCACCAGTAGAATTAATCGGTAAATAAAAAGTAGATCCTTTTAATGGCTTTGCACGGATATCCAAAATGATATCATCCAAAGGTCCATTCAATTTGGCATTCATCTTAGCTGGTATATATCCATAGAACAAATCGTTTTCATATTCGCTTGTTTTCAGACATAATATATTATCTGCATCTGCCGTAAAATTCAAATCGAAATCTGAAAAATTATGGTGTGTTATTTTCCCTTTGAGCACACCGCTAAAATCTTTACCTCTTTCATCATAAAAATTAATATCATCCATTTCAATTAAATGATTGTTGAAATGAAATTTAGCCTGATCAAATTTATAGGTAGCACCTAAAAATATTACTTTTAAGCTAACATCCGCAACATCCACACTACCGATAATATTGGGCTCACTTAACTTCCCTTTGATGCTTACATTACCAGAAGCATAGCCATTAATTTGTTGCAAATAATCTGAAAGGAATTGATTAAGAAAGTCGATTTTAATATCTTTTAAATTGGTTTGCAAATTAATGGTACTATCATGCACATTGATTTGACCAGCAATAGAAGCATTGCTATTATTGCGTTCTACACTTGTACTTTTATCTATAGTCCATATATTTTTATCAATATTATAATCCATCTTCAACTTCACCATCCCAATAGTATCTTGGTTTAATCGTACAGGATTTGTAGAGTAAATATTGGCATGCACAATTGGATTTTGTATAAAATCGGTAACTTGAATTTCACCATTTATACGGCCATAAATTAATGAATTGGTCAAGTTTGCATAATTTGAAAAACTTTCTAAATCGATGTCTTGTAAAGAGGCTGCAATATCTTCTGAAGTGCCATTCAATGTGTTGATATTAATTCGTTGTGCTCCACTTTCAACCAGTAAATCTTGCACTTTAATTTTCGATCCCAAAACTAAATCGTAATTACTGCCTATTTGCCATTTATCTTCTTTTACACTTATCGATGATGGCAAAACTTGCACATATAAATTAGAATTCGAAGCAGAGGCTTTACAGTTAATAGACGCATCACCCAATAAATTATTTATACTTTGCGTATTGATAGTAAGCGTGGCTGTATCATTCGCCATACTCGTATTGATTTGGAAAGAAGGAATCATAACATCCGTATTGTATTGCAGATTTCCACTTGTTGCATTCATCTCAAAACTTTTAAAATCTCCGGCACCAATGACTAACAAATTGTTGAAGATAAAATCTTTGTATCCAAATTGCGGAACGCCCAAATCGATGGAGAATTTTTGTTGACTTGTATTTAAACTACCATTGACCGTGGTTCCAGCAAATCCAGATAAATCAGGTAGCATGGTCTTTAACAAAGAGTCTATATTTTTGATATTCGCATCGAAAGTAAATTCCTCTTCTTTATAATGGGTCGGCAAATTAATATACTGTGGCAAGTAATGCGACAAATACAATTGAATAGAAGTTGGCAATTCTGAAATATTGAAATTGCCCTGTAAAGTTGCATCTGCAATGGAACTCGTTAAATGCAAAGTTTTAATTTTGTTTTTTTTATAAGATTCCAACAACATACTCGGTATGGCAATGGAAGTTTTTGCATTGGATAGCGTTAAATTTTTTAGCAATGCAGTACCCGTAAAATTATCAATATTGTCGCCCGTAAAATTTAATGTTGCATAACCAGTGCCAATAAGCGGGTCTTTTGTGATACCCATTTTCTGTAAATTAAAACTTAAAAATCTAGCATTGAAATTATATACAGGTTGCTCGCCGCTTAAATCTAATTTGCCAGCAAAATTCAAATGGAGATTTGAATCCAATGAAACAAAAATGCCATCAAATTTACGATTGGCAACCACACCATCAATGGTCATATCTTTATACTTCACCTGATCAACTTGTATTTCAGAAACACTGGCATTTACTTTTGCGTTGAGATGATTTAAATCAAAACCACTTCCATCGATTTTTCCATTCATCGAAATTGCACCCAATGTTTTTTGTTTGAGAAGAACGCCGATATTAAAATTCTTGGTGCTTAAATTCCCTGAATAAGAAGTGATGGATTTTTGGAAATTCATGTGCAAATCAATGTCCGCAATACCTAAAGTGGTATTCAAATTTCCTTTGGCAATGAAGTTGTCATAATGACCAATATAGCTTCCTTTGAATTGTATTTTTTTCAATTCTTTCCAATCTATTGCATCCACTTTGGTTTGTGGAATGAGATGATTTAATTCTGTTCCGCTTGTGGTTAGTTGATTAGATTGAACGGTGAAAATAGTATTGTCCATATCAGGTAAGCCAATTACATTACCCTCTCCAGCGAAATAAGTATTGCCAGTTTCTAAAACTAGATTCTTTACGTTTAAATGATCGACTGTTCCGCTTGCTTTCCCATTCACCTGAATGGCAATTGGATATTGATTTATAATATTGGCAAAGTATCCAATGTCGATGGAGGAAATGGTGGACTTGGATAAGTTGGCTTTCATCGAAACTTTTGAAATATAATCATTGAAGGAATGAAAATTTTTATAATTCATTTCATAAAAATCAGTGATAAACGATTGCTTTGTTTTTAATTGCAAATGGGATAATTGACTTTGCACTTGCGAAACTTTAGCCTTTGCTGAAAGATGTTCAATAGCAAAACCACAACGTTCCGTTGCGCTGAAGTTTTCTATATCTGAAAAAATAGTATCCGCAATGACATGTGTATTTTTTAAATCGATGGAGATATTCGATACGCCCAAATGGTTTTCATCAAATTCATGTGGTGATGGAATTCTATTTCCATCTTCATAAGCAAATGTGGAATTACTCAAATGCACTTTTGCAATAGATAGAGCAAATTGATCTGGATTAAAAGGTGTACCCCAATCCGTAGTATCATCTGGTGAATTGTCTTTTGGTTTTCCTCTCTCATATTCCCTCACCAAAATATTCCCGCCATCGATTAAGAATTCTTTAATATCAATTTCTTTTTTATTCAAATTCAATTGATCAAATACTAAATCAATATTTTCAAATGCAAACCGCATGTCTTCACCACGCCACGCATCATTCATCACAAATCGGATATGTTTGGCATGTATTTCTTTTATGTCAAATGTTGGGTCAGTTGAGTTCTTTTTGATTTCCGTTTTTTGGGTTGTAGTCAAACTACTGTCCGCCGATTTTTTTGATGCAAATGCTTCTGAGATAAAATCATAATTCCAACGTGAAGTATCTTTTGCTCTAAGCAAATTGACCACAACATTTTCGACACTTACATGTTGAAGAACTGCAGTTTCACCATGCCAATAATTACTCAATAATTCAGAAGTTCGTAATTCAATTTTGTCTATGGAAGCGAGGGTGTCTTTTTTTTCATCTTCTGCATAAACACCTTGAATCTCGAAATGATTAAAAAAAGTTAATTGAACATGTGCCACGGTAACTTTCGTATGCAGTTTTTCAGATAAGTATTTTGTTGCTTTTTGGACTAAGATATTTTGGTATTTTTCTGTAGACACCATCCAAATAGCTATAGCAATTAGGATGCTTAATACCAACAAAGAATAACCCAATGTTTTACAAAGCCGTTTAAGATATTTGAGCAAGGTTTTATTCATTCCGAGAGAAGCACACAAAAATAGACGAATATTGTGATGATTCTAATAAAATTCCAATATTCAAATCCCAAATCCCAAAGGCATAACAAATTCAAAAAATCAAAATTTCAAAGGCAAATACGATTTGTCTTATTTTCAAATCATCATTTCCAAATTTTCAAACCATCATTTCCAAATTCTCTTTACCTTTAATCTATGAAAAAAATTGCTTTACTCTCCGTAATTTGCTTTCTCTGTTTTTCTTTTAGCTGTAAAAAGAAACCATCAGCAGGTCTTGGTGGAAATGCGAATCTAAAAATAACAGCTAAACATCATGGTCTGGTAATAGATAGTTGTAGCATTTCAATCAAATTCAATGCCTCTGATGCACCTGCAAATGGAGAATATGATTTGGTACAAAAGGCTGTAACAATCAATGTTGGCAATAGTTATGCGACTATACAAGGGTTGAAAAAAGGAGATTATTATATACTTGGCGAAGGTTGGGATCCTTCGATCAGCCAAGGAGTGAAAGGTGGCATCCCTTTTACCATTGAATCAGAGTCAGATTTGAGTATTGATTTGCCGGTTACGGAAGATTGATTTGAGAATTTGAAGATTTGAAAATGGGTCAATTCGAATTCGCCTTTGGAATTTGGGATTTTAAATTTTGGGATTTGCCTTGCCTTTGGAATTTGGAATTTTAAAATTTGGAATTTTGAACATTAGAATTCGCTTCATACCATAAGTCGACAAGATACGGCCCACTGTCTGCAGCTTGTGTGGCTAATTCATCACAACGATTATTCTCGGCATTACTCGCATGACCTTTAACCCAATGAAATTTGATATGATGTTTTGCATACAACGTTAAAAATCGAAGCCATAAGTCTTCATTTTTTTTGTCCTTGAAATTCTTTTTAACCCATCCAAACACCCATTTTTTTTCTACCGCTTCTACAACATATTTACTATCTGTATAAATTTGAATTTGTACATTGTCTTTTTTCAAACTTTCTAATGCCACAATAACTGCTAATAATTCCATTCGATTATTGGTGGTTAATCTATAAGCCGCACTCAATTCTTTTCGGATGCCATTCCAACGTAAAACAATGCCGAAGCCGCCCCTACCAGGATTTCCACGCGAAGACCCGTCTGTATAAATTTGTAAAATATCTTTGATGATGGAAGAATTTATGTTAATGAAAAATTACATGCCTGGCATTTTCATACCCATGCCGCCCATTTTATTCATCATCTTCATCATGTCCTTCATTTGATCAAATTGTTTCATAAATGCATTCACATCTGCTAATTGTTTACCACTACCACCTGCAATTCTTTGTCTTCTTTTTTGATCTATAATTTCCGGATTTTTTCTTTCCATTGGGGTCATCGAGTTAATCATTGCCTCAATGCCTTTAAACGAATCATCACTAATGTCAATATCTTTAACTGCTTTACCAATACCGGGTATCATTCCTAACAAGTCCTTTAAATTACCCATCTTTTTGATTTGCGCCAACTGCATTTTAAAATCATCGAAGTCGAATTTATTCGCACGAATTTTCTTCTCTAATTTTTTCGATTCTACTTCATCAAATTGTTGTTGTGCTCTTTCCACCAAAGTAGTGATATCACCCATTCCTAGAATACGTTGTGCCATCCTTTCTGGATAAAACACATCTAAGGTTTCTAGTTTTTCGCCCATGCTCACAAACTTGATAGGCTTCTTCACGGTATACTTTATGGTCAATGCCGCACCACCTCTTGTATCACCGTCTAATTTGGTTAATACCACGCCAGTAAAATTCAATCGTTCATTGAATGCTTTAGCTGTATTTACCGCATCTTGACCCGTCATGGAATCCACTACAAAAAGGATCTCTTGTGGATTAACGGCCTGTTTAATATTAGCGACTTCATTCATCATGACTTCATCAATTGCCAAACGACCTGCAGTATCTATGATGACAACAGAATGTCCATTTTCTTTAGCAAAAGCAATCGCATTTTGTGCAATAGAAACGGCGTCTTTATTTTCACGTTCAATATGAATCGGTACTTTAATTTGTTCAGCCAATACAGACAATTGATCCATCGCCGCAGGACGATAAATATCAGCAGCCACCAACAATGGCTTTTTGTTTTTCTGTGTCTTTAAAAAATGCGCCAACTTACCGCTGAATGTTGTCTTACCAGAACCTTGCAACCCTGCAATCAAGATGACAGTTGGATTCGCACTTAAATTCAATTCTTCTTCTACACCACCCATCAAGGACACTAATTCATCCTTTACGATTTTTACCATTAATTGTCCAGGTGTGACAGAAGTAAGTACTTTTTCACCAATTGCTTTTTCTTTTACTCTATCGGTAAATTCTTTTGCTATAGCATAGTTGACATCCGCATCTACCAAGGCTCTGCGAATTTCTTTTACCGTGGTGGCAATATTTATTTCTGATATTTTTCCTTCCCCTTTGAGTAATTTAAAGGCACCTTCTAAACGTTCTGATAAATTATTAAACATGTATAATTTTTTTTGCGGTGCGAAAATAGGGATTAGTTTTGAAAAATGCTATAAGTATAAAAGGAGTAGCTGAGATACTTGAGAATGGAAAGGTTTTTTGGGTAATCCAATTAAAGTTCATTTCATTAAATATTTGGCTTGTCTAAATACGTAATGAAAATTATTTGGGCGGCAGACACGCTTTACGTTCCAATCTTTTTGCTGCAGAGCCAGCAAAAAGGATTTCCACTACAATCGTTGCCGCAATACAACAACAATATTTTGTACTTTCTTATATGTAAGTTTAATCCCCGATATTTTCATTAGGTGCGATATTCAGAGGTTTAATTTAAAAAGAGAAGAAATAGAATGTAAAGAAAGGTAAGTAGATGGTAACGCAATATTGACCAATAAGAAATATAATTTGCAGGTCGTTTAAAAATCCAATATATCATAATATTCTTCCAATTCAATAGCACTTGCCTGAACTATTTCTTTTTTCTTATCCTCTGCAACAGCATACCACATTGTTCCTGCATTCACCCCATAAAAAAACTTAGAAATAAATAAATACTCTTTATCACGATAAAATATCCATTGTCTTTGCGATTCTTTCAAAATATCGAATGCTTCTTTCGGAAGTTTAACTTTCAAAAGTTCATAATATTTATTTAATTCTTTATCCCATGACTCGCGCGCTTGTATTGAACAGTTACACATTTCTGCATTAGAAATATCTTTTTATCTAGGCATTTGGATTCAATTCTGTCGATTGCGTTTTCGCTTTTCTTTTTAGTTTGCGAAAATGCAACTATTGAGAATAAAGTAAATACTTCTATGAGTGTCTTTTTCATTGTATTGTGTGTCTTGACAATTTAATTATGGTTTGTGAAGACACAAAACCATGGGATAAATTTGATTCATAATATGCCAAAAAATCTAATGACTTTTCTTCTTTCCGCTTAATGCAAATTTCAAAATAACAGGTAAGGTGGTTACTAAAATAATGACAATCACGATTATTTCCAATCGGTCTTTAATCCAAGGAAATTGAATGGATAAAAAATGACCAGCCAACATCATAGAAAATACCCAAGCAAAAGAGCCAATAAAATTATACAGTGTAAATTTCTTCTTATCCATATTGACAACACCTGCGATGATTGGCACAAAGGTTCTGATGATGGGTAAAAATCTTGCTGCTATAATAGTCAAGGCGCCATTTTTTTCATAGAATTCTTGCGCTGAATACAAATGTTTTTTCTTGAAGAAGAAAGTATCCTTTCGTTCATAAATAAATGGACCAGATTTTTTCCCAAACCAATAACCTACAAAATTGCCCAATACACCAGCCATTGCTAGCATGAACATGATAACTACATAGTGAACATTAAAAAATTCACTTGCTAATTCACTGGCATAGATACCTGCAACAAACAATAAGGAATCGCCTGGTAAAAAGAATCCGACAAACAAACCTGTTTCGGCAAATATGACAAAGAGCAATAAATATAAGCCCCCCATTTGGATATACCATTCAGGATTGAGTAAGGTATGCTTGATCGTTTCGAACATAGAATTTATTTGTGGAGGGCAAATATAGGAAAATAGATGAGAAATGGAATTTATGGAGAAACATCAAATCTTCTATTTAGAAAGCACTAAAAATTTAAATGCTTTACATTTGCGGCTCATGCCCAATTTTAATTATCAGGACAGTGTAAATTTTTTACGTAAACTAACTTTACGTCGTACCATCAATGGGCTGAAAGTGCTGACTAGCTTCTATTTGACGAAATGGCTTAAAAAACCTATTCAATGGGGTTTACCATTTTCCATTTCATTTGAACCTACCACTTCCTGCAATCTTCGTTGCCCAGAATGTCCAAGTGGATTGCGTGCATTTACAAGACCTATTGGTATGTTAGAGAAAAATTTCTTTACCAAAACCATTGAAGAATTACATCAAGACATGATGTATCTTATTTTTTATTTTCAAGGCGAACCCTATTTGAATCCAGATTTTTTAGAGATGGTAAAATTTGCTGCCGATAAAAAAATATATACTGCCACAAGTACCAATGCACATTACCTTAATGATGAAAATGCCAAACGTACCATCGAAAGTGGATTAGATCGACTTATTATTTCCATCGATGGCACTACACAGGAAGTATATGAACAATACCGCATTGGTGGTAAACTAGAAAAAGTATTAGAAGGCGCACGCAATATTGTAAAATGGAAGAAGGAATTAAAGTCTACCACGCCATTTGTTTTTTTTCAATTCTTAGTGGTTAAACCAAATGAACATCAAATAGAGGATATTCAAAAATTGGCAATCGAAATAGGTGTGGATGAAGTGCGATTTAAGACCGCACAAATCTATGATTATCAACATGGCAATGCACTGATTCCAAGTATTGAAAAATTTTCGAGATACAAAAAGCAGGAAGATGGAACTTATACGATTAAAAATTCCTTAGAAAATTCTTGTTGGAAATTATGGCATGCTTGTGTGATAAGTTGGGATGGCTTGGTGGTTCCATGTTGTTTTGATAAAGATGCAACACATCGTTTGGGCGATTTGAAAAAAGACAGCTTCAAGGAAATATGGCATAGTGAAGTGTATACTGATTTTAGAAAAAAATTAATTATTGGCAGAAAAAATATTGCGATTTGTGCTAATTGTAGTGAAGGAACGAAAGTGTGGGAGGAGTAAAGATTATCACAATTATTTTTCCACTTTTTCTTGATAAAAAAGTGGAGCAAAAAATCAAGGCTGTAGAAAAATAACTAAAAATTTCAACTATTGTTATGTCGGTTGGTGTCCCACCAACCGATATGAAGTTGATTGTTGGGCTCAAACCAATAGACAAAAAGATTTACATAATTATATTTCCACTTTTTTCTTGATAAAAAAGTGGAGCAAAAAATCAAGGCTGTAGAAAAATAGCTAAAAATTTCAACTATTGTCTAAAATAAAAAAGCTATGCATCCTATTCACTTTCTTGATCTTTTGTGGTTAGATTAAGTATAATATCAGTATTAAGCAGATTTCAATAGTTTTTATTTCTTAACGCCAATAGTCAAAATTTTCTTAACGCTATTTTTCTAAGGCCGACCTAAACACTTTCAATGATTAATTATGAATTGGAATATTTATAGGATATACTCATTCCTTATCCCTTATAACTTACGCCTTTATCCCTTACGACTTACGCCTTATCCCTTACCTACTCACTCCAACGATACGTATCAATCTTCAAATCTAATAATCCTATGACACGATCTACAACTGAAGAAGCAAGATCTTCAAATGTTTTTGGTAATGCATAAAAAGATGGGGATGCAGGACAAATAATACCACCTGCTTCTGTTACTGTTTTCATACTGTTGATATGGATTAAATTATACGGTGTATCGCGCACCACACAAATTAATTTTCTTCTTTCTTTCAGCATCACATCCGCAGCTCGTGTGATTAAATTGTCACTGATACCATTTGCAATTCGGCCAAGTGTGCCCATGCTACAAGGGCATATTACCAAGGCTTCAAAGGAACTACTGCCACTCGCAAACGGCGCAAAATAATCACGCGCATCATAACATTTTTCGGTGAAAGTGGTATAGTCTTCATTGCCTAATTCGAATTGCCAAACCACTTTTGCATTGTCGCTAAATACAATGGCGAATTCGACATCGGTCAATAAACGCAACTTGTCGAGTAATACTTTTGCGTAAATAGAACCCGACGCACCCGTGATAGCTATAGCGATTTTTTTCATTTA
>CANJRV010000017.1 GCA_947476825.1 Bacteroidota bacterium
GGGTAACAAAATCAGAGTGAGAAACAGCGCGAAAGCGACGTTTTAAACTCTGATTTTTTTTTGATGCTTATGATGTTACTTATTATTAGTACAAGAATGATTTGAATGAGGTAATGGAACTTCACTAGAACAGAATTGGCAAAGTTTGAAAAGTTAACCCAATGCTGCTAAATGGAGGTATTTTGACATATAAAATCGAGGCAATTACCTCGATTTTATTAATTAATCATCCTCTTTTTCACCTTGCTCACCATGTCCACTCTGCTGAATAATTGCACCATTCCTAACTTCGGTATGTCTTATTTGTCCTCCCAAATAACCTGTTCTTGCAAATAATAAAAAACAAATCATGCCTATGCTAAAAGCAGAAAGAGTTGTCCATTTATTAAACAAACAACTACCTTTTGAAGTAAGTATTCCAGCTAAAGCAACAACGCCTAAAACAATAATCCCTATTAATGAGTAAGTCGCAAATTGTTCATGTTTATCAATAATGCTCTCCATAACCCCAGGTAATTCTTCTACAATCTCTTCGGCTTCTTCACCTGTTGCATAGGCAATTCCTGCACCAACAGCCGAAATAATAAATATTCCGTACGAAATTAGTTTCGCATCAATATTTTTTTTAATCATGCCATAAAGCAAAATAAAAATACCGAAAAACGTTCCAAAAATCGGTAGGTGTGTAACCACCAAATGAATGTGTGCACTGTTCATGAATTTATATTTTTAATTTTAATATTATTTATTTTCTTTCGACTCTTCCCTTTCATTGACTTTGTTGGATTCCTTTTCTTCTGACACCTCATTGTTTTCTTTAGCTTCTGTTTTTTCGTTGGCCTTTGTAGTTTCCAACTTTTCTCCGATACCTGAAACTGATGAATCCTTGTTGACTTCTGCTGTAGGTTGTGTTGTAGTTTTTTCGGTTGTTGACAGATCAGATTTTGCAGTTTCAGCATTGTTGCAAGCCACAAAGAATGTTGCGGTAAATAAAATGGCGAATGTTGTTTGAATTACTTTTTTCATTGTATTAAATTTTTATATTGTTATTAATAATACAAAGATGCTATTGCCCAACTTAAGATTAAATGAGTAGTAACTTAAGATTCGCTTAAGATTTTTAGTTATGTAAATTGCAGGAAAAAAGTACAGCCTTCACCAATCGTGCTTTGCACTGAAATTTCAATATGAAGTAAAGCACATAATTTTTGAACAATTGAAAGTCCAATGCCATGACCTTTGATATTTGAATTCCTTGAAGTATCCACTCTATAAAACCGATTAAATATATTAGGTATTTGCTCCTTTGTCATTCCAATGCCAGTGTTGTAAATACTCAATGTTCTGCTTTCTACAAGCCAACTTATTTCTAACTTTCCATAAGGGATATTATATTTTATGGCATTGGAAATAATATTTGAAATAATAATTTCTAAATAAGTTTCTTGCCCTAACACGGTAATATCATTACCAAATAGCTTTTTAACTTCGAGATTTTGGTCAAGAATATTTTTCTCCAATTTATCCAAAACTGCTTCAACAATTTCATTCAAATGAATTGGTTGTAATTCAACTGCCGAATGAGTTGCATCTAATTTTGCTAACACCAACATCTCGTTATAAAGGTCAGTAATTTTATTTGTTTGATCTAAAACATGTTCTATCTTTTGTTGATAATGCAATGCATCTCTATCTTTTCGCAACAAAACTTCTAACGTACCCTTTATGGCCGTAAGAGGAGTTCTTAGCTCATGCGACACATCAGCAGTAAATTGTTTTTGTTTCAGAATGCTTTTTTCTATTCTTGCAATAAACTCATTTATAGTGCATGATAGTTGGTAAATTTCATCTTTATTTTCTGGCAAAGGCACCCGTTGATCTAATTTATTTTCATCAATAGATGACGCAAACAAAATCAATTTTTTAACTGGCTCAATCGCTTTCGATGTGGCTAGCCAAATCACTAAAAAAAGTGTGAAAAGTATAAAAATGAATGAAAGCAATAATACATATTTTAAATTATTCAACACTACAAACGACTCTTGTTGAGAAACAGCGACCGTTAAATATTCGTATTCATTCTTCTTTTTATTTAAGATATAAAACTGCCCAAGTCTCACTTTTTGATTATTAATTGCTTTGCTAAAAAAATAATCTTTCTGTATTTTGAGGTTAACTTCAAATTGCTCCTTCTTTAAATTTTCCGATGAAAATTTGACTTTACCATTTACATCACTTACTTGAATAAAAATAGGATTAGCTTCCATTTTTTGATGTTCCGACTCTTGCCATTCCATTATGTTATCCTCATTTTCAATAGTATGAATGATGACATTTTTTTCAGTAATAATATCATTATCTAAATGCTGAGAACTACTAAAAGCAACAACTTGATAGATAATTACAAAAACAATAGCCATTACAATGACCACTGCTATTGTATTAATCCAAGTAATCCTGTTTCTAAATGACCAATTCATTTTAATTATTTATTCTATACCCCACACCTCTAATTGTTTCAATAATTGAGGGTTTGCCATTGGTGTCTAGCTTTCTCCTCAATGCATTTATAAAAACATCAATTACTGAATCGTCTTTGTCAAAATGGATGTCCCAAATTTTTTCGATAATTCGATGGCGTCTACACACTTTGCCATTTTTTCTAAAAAGATATTCCAATAGTGCAAATTCCTTTTGAGTCAGTGCCACTTTTTTACCCGCTTTTGTTACGGCATAATTGTTAGCATTTAAAACAATATCTCCCATTTCATATACTTGAGCTTCACTTTGTTTTGGCCTTAATAGCACTTTAATTCTTGCCAACAATTCTTCAAAGGAAAAAGGCTTTTTCAAATAATCATTTGCTCCACTATTTAAACCAAGTACAATATCTTCTACGTTGTCTTTAGCAGTTAAAATCAAAATGGGAATTTCTATATTGTCTTTTCTTACAGCCTTACAAATTTCAATTCCACTCACAGTAGGCAACATCCAATCTAAAAGCAATAAATCATAGGTATTCGTTTCCGTAGCCAACTGCAAACCTTCCTTGCCTGTATTTGCTACATCAATCATATAACCTTCTTCTTCCAACCCTTCTTTTAAAAAATTGGCAATTGCTAATTCGTCTTCTACAACTAAAATTTTCATTTTTCCTTATCTTAAATATAGAATAACAAAGGTGGGGTAATTTTTCAATAAACTAATTGAAGTTTACTTAAGATTCGCTTAAGATTTACGCTTTGAAATTTTCTAAACGTTAATAAAATTGAACGATACTGTTTATTACAATTAGCTTGAGTTTATCAATCACCTTCTAATTCATAATCAAATTTTCGCAGATAATTAATATGTGCTAAAAGGCTCTTTTGTAATGAACGAAATTCCATTGCAGTTTTAGAGCACAATTTTTTTCTGTCTAATACAAATAACAAAAATGGTTTTCATTTTATGTAGGATTTTTATACTTGAGAATAAAGGTAGGGATTTCAATCCTAAATGAGGTATTTAATTCGAACACAGATATTTTCATTTGATAGCGCACAAAGCTGAAAATAAATACTCACTTTCATTTTTATTACTCCTGAATTCCAGATCGACTTTATAAGATTCTCATTTATTCACGAGTTAACTTAAGTGTGAATTATGTAAACCTTTCACGCACGAACGTAAGTACTTATCTTGTATAACAAGGTTCCTTTGCAGTACAATATAAACTTTATATCATGAAACATTTATTTAAATTTCTTATTACTTTATTACTCTTTATTATAGTGATAAATAGAACTTTTGCGCAGACACCTAACTTAGGTACTGCAGCTAATTTTGCATTATTTACTTCCGTGGGTGCCATCACAAATACTGGCATCTCTCATATAACAGGACATGTAGGCAGCAATAGTGGCGCTGGCACAGGCTTTGGCAACGTGAATGGCGTAATGCACAGTGGCAATGGAACAACCGCTCAATGCGCGGCAGATTTAATTGCAGTTTACAATCAATTAAATGCAGCAATTCCCAATTACTTTGTTGCCCCATTATTAGGAAATGGCGACACATTAGTATCTGGTGTTTATCACATGGCAGGTGCAACGGTATTGAGTGGCAATCTGATTTTAAACGGACAAGGCAATCCTAATGCTGTGTTTATATTTCAAATTCAAGGTGCCTTCTCCACAAGCGCTTCCTCTAAAGTTAAATTAATTAATGGCGCTATGGCGTGTAATGTATTTTGGAAAGTAGAAGGCCTAGTAAATATGGCTACACAAACCTATATGCGTGGTACTATTCTTGCAAATAATGCCGCAATCATTATGAGTACTTTAGATACACTAGAAGGACATGCACTTTCTACTTCTGGTGGTATTTCTGTGAATACAGTTGTTGTCACTAATCCAATTGGTTGTGGAAGTCCTATTCTTACTGGACCTCTCATGCCAACCTTAGGATCTGCAGCATGTTACACCCTTTTTACAAGTAATGGATCTTTGACCAATGCAGGCGTTTCTTCAGTAACAGGTGATGTAGGAACCAATGTAGGTTTAACCACTGGTTTTAATCCACTTTTAGTAAATGGCACCATCCATCCTATCCCCGATGGATCCACTGCCGCTGCAGCCGCCGATTTATTGAATGCAGCAAATCTGATGAATATTATGCCTTATGACATTGAACTTCTTTATCCAGCTCAATTTGGTAATGACCTAGTACTTACCCCACATACCTACATTCTAAATGCCGCAACTTCATTTACTGGAAATCTATATTTGAACGCGCAAGGAAATGCAAATGCCATTTTCTTTATTAAAATATATGGCGCTCTTTCAACTAGTGTTGCTTCGAATGTTATTCTAATAAATGGTGCTCAAGCAGATAATGTGTATTGGCTTGTTACTGGTGCTACGGGTATAGATGGTAATAGTGTTTTTAATGGCAACCTAATTGGTGTCAATGGCGCAATAAGTACCCTATCCACTGGCGTTCAAGTGAATGGCAGATTACTAACAACTGACGGCGCATTTTCTACTTCAGCTGTAACAGCAATATCCTTGTCTCCTTGTTTTGCATTACCAGTTACATGGTTATATTTCAATGGGCAAGCCGCACAACATGAAGTAAAACTAACATGGGGAACTAGTAACGAAGTCAATAATAATTACTTCCTCATTGAAAAAAGTAAGGACGGAATTTCATTTGAAACACTTGGCAAAGTAGATGCAAAAAATGAAAATATACAAACGAAAAAAGAATATGCAATAATTGACCATTCTCCATTGCAAACTAATTATTATCGAATTGCACAAGTGGATATAGATGGCCGCACCAATGTGTACAAAACCATTAAGGTAAATGCCAAGTCTAACGATTTAATTGTCACACATCAAACATTAGGTACATACATTGAAGTTAGTATTGCGAATGCTTCTGCGGGTAAAGGATACATCGAATTATTTACAGCACAAGGTGAAATAGTATCTTCTACAGCAATACAATTCAACAATATTTACAATGAATATCAAATTCGCAAACCACTTCAAAATGGGTTATATATATTGAGAGTTATAGTAAATAATGAAAATGTCTATACTGGGAAAGTGATATTGAATTAATATAAAATACATGGAGGGAAAGGTCATGTTTAGTATATTCTAAAAATATCCACTCGTATATAAAAGTAAAAGCCATTCAACAATTTGAATGGCTTTTACTTTTATAAAAAAAAACAATTATTTCTTCATCATTTTAAATCTACTTACATGATTATTGTTATTCACTTGTATCATATAAATACCATTTTCTAAAGAGGAAATATCCAAATTAGTTTGCTTGTGTTTGGAATGAATATCTTTTTGCAAAACCAATTTACCAGACAAATCATAAATAGATACAACTGCATTCGACAAATTCTCTTGGGCACTTATCGTGATGGATTGTGTAGCTGGATTTGGATAAACAGAAATAGGATTGTCCGCATTTACGATTTCATTCAATCCGTCTGGCATATTGCTGATAATAATATTTTCAGTTGTATTTGTTACTACTGCAGCATTGAAATCAAATACAATAGATGCTGTATTATGAATCACAGATGCTGGAGCCAATCCTACTTTAGGCATGATGCTATACGTAACAGCTCCATGGCTTGCTGGTTCATTACTATTACTATCCGGCAAATTAATATTCGCAAATTGGAATCTAAGATTTCCTGCTCCATTGATTGTATATGTTACGGGGTGGCTATTCGCAATTAATTTAAAAGTAGATACATCTAAATTTGAATTCAAGGTATCATACAAAAAAACATTTTGAGCTAAAAATGTACCTGTATTTTGAAAATGGATAGTGTACTGTAATTCTTGTGTATTAACAATGTTTCCATCCGGACTAACTGATTTAGAATTAGGATCAAAAGAGGATAAACAAGCTTGCGTAATTTCCACATCATTGTTCGCTGGCGCAACATCCGATGCTAATGGATTGATATGCCAATTAGAATGCAAAGTATCGCCTATGGTGATGATAGTATCTGCATGTAATTGAACAGTTATATTTCGAAATTCATTGACCAATAAATTGGAATAAACCCAAACAATTTCATTTCCATTTACTGAAGTAGGTGCTGGCACACTTGATACAAAGCTGTAATGTGCATCTTTAGTAAAGAAAATAGAATCACCCGATTCAACCACCGTTCCATTATTATGGAAGGTTGCTAAGAAATTGACATTCGCATTTGGCCAAGGCAAATTAGTATAATTGCAAGCAATGCTCACATCATGTACATTAGGTGTAGCCAGCATGCCAAAATCAGCATTGATAGTTGATTGCGAAATTGGTGTAATAGAATAGGATACCGGTGTTGAAGTTAAATTCCAATAAGTAGGAAGAATTGCATTTATCGAATAGGTAAAATTAGAATCTGTGAAGAGCATAGAATAATCTCCATTCGCATCCGTCACTGCATAATAATTTTGTAAACTCTCATGAAGCAGTACATTTGGCATACCTAATTCACCAACATCTCTTAAACCATTACCATTCGCATCTTCATACACATTTCCGGTGATGTAAGAAAATGGAATACCTGCTGGAGGACAAGTTCCGAAAGAATAAGATAATCCAGAAGGTATCGTATTCAAGGCGTTTAAGAGAACGCCTGTTCCAGGATATGTAGAGGATGCGAGTGTGTTCAACCAACTAGTACTTGATGTTCTTAAGTGATAATCTGCAACAGTTGAACCAGTCAATCCAACATAAAATTCTTTGCCCATATTGCCTGACAATGTATTCGTCCCATACATAAACTGAATACAATTGCTTGTTTCATATAAACGTACTTGTGCATTTAAGTGGCAATAATTAATCCCAAAAATGCTATAATCTTTCCATTGAATAATGCAGACACGATTGGGTGCTGTACCTACAGTTTGGTATTCTATACTACCTCCAGTATTTGTATTTTGCATATCAGTCATCAATACAGATAATTGGTTGGTACTATTTGAACTCAAGATCCACAAACCAGAATGAATTAAGCTATCCAACACAATGAATCCATTTGTGCATACACCGAATTTTGAAGTTACATTTCCATTGTATACAAAATTGAATCCAATTGGTAAGTTACTGTGGAAGACATCATCTTCATTCGGCATGTCCACTTGGGTTCCACTAATGGATTGATAAGTATCCATAGAAGGTGTAAATGGAATGATGTTTACTTGGGCATTGGTTTTCCAAATGCTAACAAACAATAATAAGAATAGTGTAATTTTTTTATGCATTTTTTATTTTTTAAGAAGTAAATGTAAAAAAAAACAATTAAAGTGTAACGCAATTTTACAACATCCACCAAAATCCATTGGCACATCAATTGATAATAGGTGGGCTTTGCAGCAATAAGCACTCAATTTATTTTTTTACTGACAAAATGAAACATAACAATGGAATTTAACAGACAAATATTCGGAAATGGAAATGATGAAATAGAAATTATGCCAATAGTTCCATTATCGGAAGATGAAATGAGTGATGAGGATAAAAAAAAATTACCAAAGAATTTAGTCATACTTCCATTGCGAAATATGGTGCTATTCCCAAATGTAGTTATTCCCATTTCTGTATCTAGAGATAAATCGCTGAAAGCTTTAACAGAGGCGGAAAAGAACGGAAAACATATTGGCGTGCTTTCGCAAATTGACCCTAAAAGCGAAGAGCCAAATTTTGCAGAAATCAATACGATTGGAACCGTTGCTGAAATTATTAAACAAATAAAAATGCCGGATGGCAGTTCTACCGTTTTTATTCGTGGGCGCATTCGTTTTCAAGTGGAAGAATGGATTCAAGACGAACCATTTTTCAAAGCAAAAGTTTCTTACCTCGAAGATATCATTCCCGAAATGGACGAAGAATTTGCAGCAATGATTTCTTCCGTTAGAGATATGGCAGAACAGATACTTCGAAAATCATCGAATGTGCCACCTGAAGCTGGTATCCTTTTGAAAAATATTGAAAATATTTCTTTCTTAAATCATTTTATCGCTTCCAATCTGAATGGTGATATCAAGGAAAAACAAGCTTTACTGAATGAAAATAATTTCAAACAAAGAACAGAAGATTTACTTCGTTTGTTACATGTTGAACTTCAGCATGTGGATTTGAAAAATAAAATTACAGACAAAACAAAAGGCGAATTAGACAAACAACAAAAAGAATATTTTTTAAATCAACAGCTCAAAGCCATTAAAGATGAACTTGGTGGAGAAAGTAATGATCGAGAAATTAAAGATTTACAAAAACGAGGAGAAGATAAAAAATGGAGTGAAGCGGCTAAGGAAATGTTTAAAAAAAGCATTGACAAATTAGAGCGTATGCACCCATCCACACCAGATTATTCGATTACGTATAACCATGTGGATCTATTACTCGACTTGCCTTGGGAAGAATATACCCAAGATATTTATGATATAAAGAAAGCGAGAAAAGTTTTAGATGATGATCATTATGGGATGGATAAAATCAAAGATCGGATACTTGAATATTTAGCCGTTCTTAAATTAAAAGGCGACATGAAGTCTCCAATACTTTGTTTCATTGGACCTCCAGGTATAGGCAAAACCTCTTTAGGTAAATCCATTGCCAATGCGATTGGTAGAAAATATGTTCGATTTAGTCTTGGTGGATTGCATGATGAAAGTGAATTACGAGGACATCGCAAAACCTATATAGGTGCTATGCCTGGCCGTATCATTCAATCTTTACGAAAAGTAAAATCCAGTAATCCAGTATTCATTTTGGATGAAATTGATAAAATTGGAAATGATTTCCGAGGCGATCCAAGTAGTGCCCTATTAGAAATTTTAGACCCAGAACAGAATAATTCTTTTTATGATAATTATTTAGAATTGGAATATGATTTATCTAAAGTACTATTTATTGCAACTGCCAATAGCTTAGCAGAAATACAACCTGCGCTTCGTGATCGTTTGGAAATAATCGACTTAAGTGGTTATGCTGTTGAGGAGAAAACGGAGATTGCCAAAAAGCATTTAGTGCCAAAACAAAAAGAAGCACATGGTTTAAAATCGTATTCTATCAAATTATCCAATGCGGTTATTGTCAAACTCATTACAGAATACACAAGAGAAAGTGGTGTTCGAGAATTAGAAAGACAATTGGCTTCTGTGATGCGCAATTTAGCGATGCGCGCAGCCTTAGACGAAAATTTGAAAACAGTTGAAGTAACCGAGGCAATGGTTGAAGAAATTTTAGGCAAGCCACGATATACCAACGATCTATATTCCAAAACCAACCCGCCAGGTGTTGCAGTAGGATTAGCTTGGACTTATGTGGGAGGAGAAATATTATTCATCGAAACTAGTTTACATCCAGGCAAGGGAGGTTTAACCTTAACCGGAAATTTGGGCAATGTGATGAAAGAAAGTGCATCAACTGCACTCAGTTATATTCAAGCACACGCAAAAGATTTCAATTTAGATGAAAAAATATTTGAAGAAAAGTCTATACATATACATGTGCCAGAAGGCGCTGTACCAAAGGATGGCCCTAGTGCAGGTATAACCATGATGACTGCCATACTTAGTGCATTTACGAAAAAGAAAGTGAAACCATTCTTGGCCATGACAGGTGAAATTACTTTACGTGGACAAGTACTACCAGTTGGTGGTATCAAAGAAAAAATATTGGCTGCAAAGCGTGCTGGTATGAAAGAAATTATTCTGTGTGCACAAAATGAAAAAGATATATTGGAAATTAATCCTTCTTATATCAAAGGACTTAAATTTCATTATGTACAGGAGATGATGGAAGTGGTGAAGATTGCATTAGGGTAAAGTGGTTGTAAAACTAGCTACTGGATTCATTCCAAATTATTGCTGCAAATAATATTTTGTTCTTTTGTCTTGATACAAAAGAACCAAAAAATCAAGGCTGTGGATAGTTTTGCTAAAAAATGTTCGTGCTCGACGCAAATCGTCCAAACTCACAATCCTCCTAACGTCGGTTGCTCAGACAGGGACGATTTGTTCGCCGACCACTCCATTTTTTTTAACGCCAAACTATCCAAGGCCATTTACAAGTTCATCAATTGATGCAACAATTTCGAATACACTTCGGTCCATTTAGTACCAATCTCAAAGTGATTACAGATATTCTTAAAATAAAAAAAGGAGCTCAAATTGAACTCCTTTTTTTTATAATCTTGATAAAAATTATTTCTTTTTTGCGTAACGCTTGTTGAATTTGTCGATACGACCTGCTGTATCTAATAATACATTTTTACCAGTGTAAAAAGGATGTGATGTATTAGAAACCTCCAATTTAATTACTGGATATTCATTCCCATCTTCCCATACCATTGTTTCAGAAGACTTAGCGGTAGAGCGTGACAAGAATGTAGTTTCGTTACTCATGTCTTTAAAGATGACATGTCGAAAAGATGTTGGGTGAATGCCTTGTTTCATATTATTTTATTTAGTGCATGATTCTAACCATGCGATTTTTAAAAGAGGGCAAAAGTAAGCTAGGAATGTGTAAGGAACAAACAATTTTTCAAATAATTAAAAATCTGCTCAAAGTATTGCTATTACTAGCTTTTCATATTAATGAACTGCATTGGGATTTTCAATTCGCAGCTTTTACACAATTGTATGACCTCTTGCAAATCGTCAATCTTCTTCCCTGTCACGCGAATAATATCGTCCATAATGGCAGCTTGTACTTTCATTCCAGCGTCCTTAATCATCTTCACTATCTTCTTTGCATCATCTTGGTTTAATCCATTTTTTACTGGAATTTCCTTTTTCACAATTTTACCAGAAGGATAAATTTCTTTGCTTAAATCGAAGCAATCTCCATCCAAGCCATGACGCATAGAACGAGAAACTAGTACATCCAATATCTGTTCCATCTTCATGTCGCTGTCGGCTTCTAATGAAACTTTATAATCTTTTTTATTCAATTCAATCACCACATGCGATCCTTTAAAATCGAATCGATTGCTTATTTCTTTGTTCACGGTATTGATAGCGTTGTCTAAAGTTTGAATGTCCACTTTACTGCTGATATCGAATGATGGCATAGTATAATTTTTTAATCGAGGCAAAGATAATTCTTATCCTTTTTTATTCATTGCTTTTTCTTTTTTTTTGACAAAACTTAATTTATGGTTAGGTAATACAGTAGCGTATTTTTTGAAAAAAAATTAATGCTACAGTGGAATGGTGTAGCGTATTTTTTGAAAAAAAATTAATGCTACACCATTGGGCGGCACACACGCTATTCGTTCCAATCTTTTTACTTCAAAGCAAGCAAAAAGGATTTCCACTACTATCGTTGCCGCAATGCATCCACCCAAGTCAATTATTTTCCTTATTGCAATTTTTTTACATACAAAATAAACAGGAACAAACAAAGGGAAATTGCTGGAGCTTATACAATCAATAATAAATTTGAAAAAATACAACTGCAGGTTGATTATTATTCCTTACTATATTTGACCATTAAAAAAATGCAATGAGCAAACTCTTTGAATCGATAACACCACAATTAGAGAAGTGGATAAGCCATCAACAAATGTTTTTTGTTGCCACTGCTCCCCTATCTGCAGATGGACATATTAATTGTTCCCCCAAAGGTTTGGACTCCTTTCGAATACTATCACCTACTGTTGTTGCTTATCAAGATTTGACTGGCAGCGGTATTGAAACGATTGCCCACATACAAGAAAACAAACGAATTTTAATTATGTTTTGTGCCTTTGATGGCGCACCCAAAATCGTGCGTTTACATGGACATGGAAAAGCTGTATTACCTACAGATACCGCATTTGCAGACATGGAAACCAAATTTCCAAAGCGAACAGGCGTAAGAGCTTATATACAAATTGACCTTACACGAATAACGGATTCGTGTGGCTATTCCGTTCCCTTGTATGATTTTAAAAAACATCGGGATGTTTTAGATAAATACAACGAACAAAAAGGAGAACAAAAATTAAAAGAATATCGATTGCTTAAAAATAAAACCAGTATTGATGGTTTAATGGGATTGGTCGAATAATACCAACACATTAATTTTTTATCAAAAAAATACATTGTGGTGTATTACTCGTGTGCAAGAAACAAGTGCATAAAAAAAAGCTACTCTAAGAGTAGCTCTTTTTTAAAACAATCATTGGATAAATTTATTTTGTAAAATTAGAGTAAGTACTCTTACCGCTTGCGTCTGTCAATTTCAAAATATAGATATTAGAAGACAAAGCTTCAATATTTATAGCTTGTTTATTTTTTACAGAAGTCGATAATACTTTGGTACCATTTGTAGTATACACTTGAACTTGGTAAGTTTGGTTTGTTGCACCTTCAATAAATAATTTATCTGTTGCAGGGTTAGGATAAATATGTATGCTCTCTTTATCTATCGCGCTAGTAGAAGTAGGCGTACCAAAGGTTACAGAGTACATCGCATTCGCCGTTTTATTGATGGTACTAGAATCGCAATATGTGTTTGTACAACCATTACCAGTGACAGTTAAACAAATGACATACACACCAGGAGCTGCATAAGTATGTGATGGATTTGCGCCAGTACCTGTTGAACCGTCACCCCAATCCCATGCATAAGTTAAACCTCCACCTGTACTTGTATTCACACCAATATAGGTTGAAGGTGCACCAAGTGAATCTGGGTAGATATAAAAGTTAGCATTACAAGGTAAAGCAGAAGTAATCGTAACAGAATTGCAAGTAGAATCGCAAGCAATATTGGTTAAGGAATCAACTACTTTATGACAAATGGTATAAGTACCTGGTGTAGTATACGTATAGGTGATGTTTTGTTGACCACAAAGAAAAGTTACACCGCCATCAAAGGACCAATAATGTAACATGATGCTCGCAACTGCATTACCAGCACAAGCTACAACCCCATTTGGATTGACGCTTGTAGTGAAAGTAGCGCTACATTGTGCTTGCATTTTTACCGAAGCAAATGCAAAAAGGACGAGAAGGAATAATTTTGTTTTCATGTTTTAATTTTTTTTTGAGTTTAAAATGATTGTTCGAGAAGTAATACGATAGTCATGCAAATAACGTTAGCGAATCTAGAAATAAATAGCAGTTTTTTTTATGACAACATTTATTTTTTATAAAATAGAAAGTTGTCTATCGGGTTTGCAACTTTGGCTGGAGATTTGCAACTTTGGCTGGCGCGGGTTTGCAACCCGTGTCCTCTAATCAAATTGTCTGAACTACATCACTTCGGCTTTGCTCAGCACATGGTTATTTGATTTGGATGATTAGTATGATTCTATTTTGCAGACTCTTCGATATGTTCCGCAGGACATGTCGAAGTAAAAATAATAGCAGATTTGCAATCTGATTACACACGATTAAAAATCGCTTTTTATCTTAAGTTCGAGATGCGCTGCGCTAACATCTCGAATAGCCCAATCAATGAACATAAAAATCCCGTAGGGATGACATGATTATAGAAATCATGTTATAAGTCGAAAGCAAAATCCCGTAGGGATGACATGATTTAACGGTCTTCGATATATTCCGAATGCCATGTCGAAGTATTGATAATGGCAGATTTGCAATCTGCTCGTTTGTGATTAAAAATCGCTTTTTATCTACCATTCGAAATGCGCTGCGCTAACATCTCGAAAAGCCCAATAGCCCAGTTCAATGAACATAAAAATCCCGTAGGGATGACATGATTGTTGAAATCAAATGATAAGTCGAAAGCAAAATCCCGTAGGGATGATATGATTTAACGGTCTTCGATATGTTCAGAAAGCCATTTCGAAGTATAGATAATAACAGATTTGCCATCTGCTTGTATGCGATTAGAAATCGCTTTTTATCTACCATTCGAGATGCGCTGCGCTAACATCTCGAATAGCCCAGATACATACAAAGAAAATAATTATAGAGTAAAATCTATTCCCCCTTCACTGGCGCGGGTTTGCAACCCGTGACCCACACTTCCTAACATCCCCAACAGCCCATTCATTTGCAATCTGCTGGTATGCGATTAAAAATCGCTTTTTATCTACCATTCGAGATGCGCTGCGCTAACATCTCGAATAGCCCAAATAAAACAAGAACTCCGTTTGATGCACTGCATTGCGGCAACGATTGCAGTGGAAATCCTTTTTGTCGGCGCAGCCGCAAAAAGATTGGAACGGAAAGCGTGCCTGCCGCCCAAATAATTTTCATTTAAAGTGTAGTATCCCTTTTATATCTACTTCTAAAAAGTATCTTTACCCCTTATTTTTAAAGTTGTAAATGGATAAGAAACTATTACTGAAAGCCTACCGATTGATGATGACTGCCAAGGCAATGGCAAATATTTATGAAGACAACAGAGCAATCTGTACCTATGTACATAGCACATCTCGCGGACATGAAGCGATACAATTAGCAACCGCATTTCAATTAAAACCGCAGGATTATGTAAGCCCGTATTATAGAGATGAGAGTTTAATGTTGGGCATGGGATGGCGCCCCTATGAAATGATGTTGCAATTATTAGCCAAAGCCGATGATCCATTTACAGGCGGACGAGAATATTATAATCACCCCAATTCAAGACGAGAAAATTTCCCGAAAATAATTCACCAAAGCAGTGCGACTGGTATGCAGGCAATTCCTACAACTGGCATTGCACAAGGCATACAGTACATTGAGAAATCCCAAATAAACAAAATTCCAAATTCCAAAGTAAATGTAGAAGCTCCAGTAGTGATTTGTTGTTTTGGCGACGGCAGTGTTACGGAAGGTGAAGTGAGTGAAGCATTTCAGTTTGCAGCGCTCCGACAATTGCCAATTATTTATTTAGTAGAAGATAATGATTGGGGCATTAGTGTGAGCAGTGATGAAGCACGTACCATGAATGCTTATGAATTTATTCAAGGATTTAAAGGCATTGAAAGAATGCAAGTGGATGGTAGTGATTTTGAAAAAAGTTATGCTACCATGGAAAATGCCATTCATTATGTCCGTGAAAAAAGAAAACCCATTTTAGTGCATGCTACCGTTCCACTTTTGGGACATCATACGAGTGGAGTTCGCAAGGAATGGTATAGAACAGAAGAGGATATGGCGAAGCATATCAAAGATGATCCTGCACCAAAACTGAAAAACAAATTAATACAATTAGGCATCAGTGAAACAGAACTGAATACGATAGAAGAAGAAGAAAAAATATTGGTTGCTAGTGAATTTGCTGAAGCCGTTAATGCACCAGAGCCTGATGCTACAAGCGTGAGTGCGCATGTGTTTGCAGAGACTAGCATCATTGAAGAGCAAGGAGAAAGAACACCTGCCAATGGCGAAAAAGTAGTGATGGTAGACGCTGCCATGCATGCAGTAGAAGAGTTGATGCGTAAGCACCAAGAGTGTTTATTTTACGGGCAAGATGTTGGTAAAAGATTAGGTGGTGTATTTCGTGAAGCGGCTACGCTTGCCGATAAATTTGGCGATGATCGAGTATTCAATACTGCTATTCAAGAGGCTTATATTATTGGTAGTACAATAGGCTTAAGTGCCGTTGGATTAAAGCCATTTGTAGAGGTACAATTTGCAGATTATATATACCCTGGCTTCAATCAATTGGTTACCGAAATTTCTAAATCTTGTTATTTAAGTTGTGGCAAATTTCCTGTGAGTATGGTATTGCGTGTTCCCATTGGTGCCTATGGTGGTGGCGGTCCTTACCATAGTGGTAGTGTAGAAAGTATACTCGCCAATATCAAAGGAATCAAAGTGGTTTACCCAAGTAATGCTGCCGATATGAAAGGCTTAATGAAGGCTGCTTATTATGACCCTAATCCGGTTGTCATGCTTGAACATAAAGGATTGTATTGGAGTAAAGTACCGGGCACAGAAGATGCAAAAATGATAGAGCCTGCTGAAGATTATATTTTACCATTGGGCAAAGGCATCTCTATTGTACAAGCGAGTGATGAGCAAATAGAACTTGGCAATAGCATCTGTATTATAACCTATGGCATGGGTGTTTATTGGGCGAAAAATGCAGCGCAAAAATTCCCAGATTCGATAGAAATAATTGATATCAGAACCATTTATCCATTGGATGAAGACTTAATTTTTGAGACTGTAAAACGCCATGGAAAATGTTTAGTACTAACGGAAGAACAACTTCGTAATTCCTTTGCGGAAGCCATGGCATGTAGAATTCAACAAGCTTGTTTTTACCAATTAGATGCTCCAGTAAAAACCTTAGGTGCATTGAATCTTCCAGCAGTACCCATGAATAAAATTTTGGAACAAGCGATGTTACCTACTGTCGAAAAAGTGGAACAGGCGATTGAGGCGTTGTTGAGAGATTGATGATGGAAGGAATAAGGGGTAAGATGTAAGAAGATGTTGACTATTGCATTTTCTTAAACAACTCACTCTACTCCCCTACTTCATCGATTTCGCATCTTCCAAAAATTTGGCAAGACCGATATCTGTCAAAGGATGTTTGAGCAATCCTAATATACTGTCTAATGGGCAAGTGCATACATCGGCACCAACTTCGGCGCAACGAACAATATGCAATGCATTACGAATAGAAGCAGCTAATATTTTAGTTTGAAATCCTTGCAAACGATAGATATGTGCAATTTGTTCTATTAAATTGACACCATCCCAACTACTATCATCAATACGACCTATAAACGGCGAAACATAAGTAGCTCCTGCCTTTGCAGCTAGTATAGCTTGTCCAGCAGAAAACACCAAAGTACAATTTGTTTGAATACCATTATCTGTAAACCACTTAATGGCTTTAATCCCATCTTTTATCATAGGCACTTTCACCACGATATTTTTATCTAATGCTGCTAATGCTTTTCCTTCTGCAATGATACCATCCAAATCAGTTGCAATCACCTCCGCACTTACTGGGCCATTCGCAATTTTGCAAATGTCAATATAGTGTTTGATAACCGCTTCAGTACCTTTAATTCCTTCTTTTGCCATAAGAGAAGGATTGGTAGTAACACCATCTAAAATACCAAGTTCATAAGCTTCTTTAATTTGAGAAAGATTCGCTGTGTCGATGAAAAATTGCATAAAATAATAAGTGAAAGGGAAAAAAAATGGCAAGTTACTTATATCGCACCGCTACAACCATATACCTTTGCTATGTTCCCATCCTGGAGGAGTAATAGGAGCTGGTCGTATAAGACTTGCCGCTGCAAATGTAATAGAATACTTTTAATAATGGCATTTTGATAGAAAAATATTCAGCCACTTTTTTAGAACCATTTTTTCGTTTTAAAATACAACAATAAAAGTATTGGAAATATGATCATCGCAAGGGTTGCAAGCCAGAAACCATGCTGGTTGTGGATGTACGGAATCCGTTCAAAGTTCATTCCAAAAATACCACCTATCACCGTAGCAGGCGAAAGTAAAGTAGTAACGATGGCTAAAAATTTCATGATCTCGTTCAGCTTGACATTTACTTTATTGAAATATAAATCTCGAATATTGGTAATCATATCACGATAGTTTTCAGACAAATCATTCACTTGCAAAATATGATCATAAATATCTTTAAAATACTTTTTAGTCGACTCTTCAAAATGTATATTCTCTGATCTAATAATACTTTGAATTAAGTCGCGAACAGGAAAAGTATTTCGCTTAAAATAAATGAGTTCCTTTCGCAAATTATTGATACGATTCATGGTAAAATCATCCGCCAAATTATTGGTAATTTCTTCTTCTAATTTTTCTATTTGCACACTCAATTTTTCCAACACAATAAAATAATGATCTACTATTCTATCCAATAAAGCATACAATAAATAGTCAACCTTTCTTGTTCTGATTTTAGTGTTTTCATGCAACATTCTTTCCCTTATAGGTGTAAATAAATCACGTGTTGCTTCATCTTGAAATGAAAATAAATAATTCTCACCCAATACAAAACTTACTTGCTCACCTTCAATGGTATTGCTTAATTCATTGAAGAAAAGCATTTGCAAAACACAAGTAAAATGATCATCAATTTCATCCGTTTTTGGTCTTTGGTAATCATTCAAAATATCTTCAATGATTAAAGGATCTAATCCTATTGCACCGCCAATTTCTTCAACGGTTTGTTTGTTGATGACATCTACATTCAGCCAATATTTTTTATCCTTCTCCAAAAATGCATGACCTATTTGATTACTTTTAATCGTAGTCTTTGTGTTACATGCTGTATCATTGTAAGTAAATAAAGTAAGCACAGACTCGCCTTTACATGCAGTAACAATAGGCACTGTAGGGTTATTTTGCAATACCTTTTTGGTTTGCAATAATTCTAAAGGATTTAAATATTGCAGATATTTATTGTTGGATGGTTTCATACTTCATTTAATAATAAATTATGGGAAAATTTTTCGGACACCATGATTTCCTTTTTATTATCCACTAAAATCAGAAAAGAATTATCAAATTCCATTCGCTTAATCACTTGTATTTTTGAGGCTAAGGTAATTTTCAATTGCATCAAAAATTGCAAAAATTCAGAAGATGAATCTTTCACCGACGACACCAAATAATGCGTGCCTATAGCAGCATCGAACAAGGGAATTGTTTTGACAGTTGTATAATCGCCTTTACTATTTGGTATTGGATCTCCATGCGGATCCATTGTAGGATAACCCAAAAACGTATCTAATTTCTGAATTAATTTGACGGATTGTATATGCTCTAATTGTTCTGCAATTTCATGCACTTCATCCCAAGTGAATCCCAATTTTTCATACAAAAAAACTTCCCATAAACGATGCTTTCTAATGGTCAGCAATGCACTCGATTTCCCTTTTGCCGACAATTTCACTTTTCCATATCGTTCATATAAAATGATGTTCTTATCCCTGAGTTTTTTCAACATAGATGTCACGGTAGCAGGCTTTATACCTAAGTCTTCCGCAATCTGATTAGTGGAAGTTACCTCCGCATCCGAGCCCATAGCCAAATGATAAATGGACTTGATATAATTTTCTTCTGTATAACTTAATACCATATTAGCTCAGTGAAAAATATTGCTATACTAAAAATGTAATGAAAATTATTGGGGCGGCATACACACTTTCCGCTGCAATCGTTGCCGCAATACAGTCACCAAAATAGCCTATGTCTCTCATTGCATGTTTAGTTTATTTAAAATATAAACGAATGTAATTCAATTTATCGTATAGTAATTGGAAAGACCAAGTTGAATTCTGCTAAGCGAATCCTAATAAAATATCCTTACAAATTCTATCCTGTATATTATTTTTGTAAGCCATATATTATCCTCGAAAAATTTACGATGTCTTCACTTGAAAAAATAAAATCCTATTGTGCTTATCAAGAGCGAAGCCATCAAGAAGTTCGATATAAATTATTGGAACTTGGCGTTTACGGATTGGATTTAGAAAATCATATCACAGTGCTTATTGAAGAAAATTTTTTGAATGAAGAACGTTATGCTTGTAGTTTAGTTAGGGGTAAATTTTATTATAAGCATTGGGGGCGACATAAAATAAAACAAAGTTTGCAACAACAACAAGTTTCTGATTATTGCATACAGAAAGGGATGAAAGAAATAGAGGAAGCAGATTATGTGCGCACCATAAAAACCTTGGCAGAAAAAAAATGGCTGACTTTACGAACAGAAAAAAATAAATTTACAAAGATGACGAAGCTCAAAAATTATCTTTTGCAAAAAGGTTATGAGTATAGTTATATCAACGATTTTTTACACACCAAACAATCACATGCAGATGAATAATACACTGACCATTTCCTTTCTACAAAGCAATATTCATTGGGAAGACAAAGCTGCTAATTTAGCCATGTTCACATCGAAAATAAAAGCGATAGAAGAGCAAACAGAAATTATTATTTTACCAGAAATGTTTAATACAGGATTCAGTATGAACCCAAGTATTTTAGCTGAAAATATGGATGGAGAAACGGTAACTTGGATGAAACAAATGGCAGCAGAAAAAAGAAGTATCGTCACTGGAAGTTTGATTATTCGTGAGCAGGATAAATTTTACAATCGATTAATCTGGATGCAACCTAATGGTGTTTATGGTTATTACGATAAGCGTCATTTATTTTCTTATGCAGGCGAAGACAAGGAATTTACGCCTGGCAATAAACGCTTAATTGCACAATTAAAAGGTTGGAAAATCAATACCCAAATTTGTTATGATTTACGTTTCCCAATTTGGAGTCGCCAAGCAAATGAAAACGAATATGATATTTTATTGTTTGTTGCCAGTTGGCCTATGAAAAGAATTGAAGCTTGGAAAGCCTTGCTAACTGCGCGTGCTATCGAAAATCAATGTTATGTGATTGGGTTAAATCGAACGGGTATTGATGGTAATGGATTTGACTATTCAGGCGATAGTATGCTAATTGATCCAATGGGTGTTGCTATATTTTCTAACCACCATGAAGAAATCACACATACTTTTCAAATTGATAAAAAGCAGGTACAAGAAGTACGTGAAAGGCTTCCGTTTTTGAAAGATAAAGATCAATTTGTTTTGGTTTAGTTGGTGCTTTAAAACTTGATGTTGGATTTCTTTAAATCCGATAAGTTGTAGTCACTGTCTCGTACAACAGGTCACTTAGACCCAAAACAAAATTTACAAAAAGTTGATAGGAAACCCCAAGTAATTGGGAATTTGTAGAAGAAGAAACAAATTCAATTAGTGTACTCTAGAAAAAATACGTCTTGGACAACGTGTTTTCTTATACGGCATAATATTACCGAAAGCATCAAAATAAATGGCAACATTGATACCAGCAAACCAATACCAATCTTTTTTCATATTGTCACCACGAACGAATTTATCATTGGGATAATTGCCATCCCAATTGGTCAACTCATCAGTACGGAAAGATAAATCCACACTTTGTTTCCCTTTATATCTGAATAAAGTATCCATGTTTACATAAGAAGAACTTACATCATCTAAATAATCTGTAGCTGTGTATCTAAATCCAATTTCGCTGCTCAACATTACTTTCTTCCCTATGAATACTTTTAATCCTGCGCCTAATGGTATACCCACATTTACAAGACTATAAATTTTTCTGTCAGGATATTGTCTTAGACCTTGTCCTTCTGTACTCAATGGACGCAAATAAATTTTTTCATCATTCGCCCCCATGGTATATGGGTTATAATAAAATACAGAAAGTCCAGCAAAAATATAAGGAGAGAATTTGAATTCGTCAAAATCAACAGGTATCATGTTCACTTCCACACCACCATGCAATTCGAATAAATTAGTTTGAAAATTTAAATTTCTATTTTTTACAGCTTTTGATTCTGAAAGACTGTCCGCACCATATAAACTAGCATACGTAACGCCAAATCGAAATCCAACACTAGGGTGAACAAAATACTTGTAGGTCAAACCGCCGCAAGCGCGATATCCTTCTTTTGGGAAAAGACGCTCCTGCAAGTCTCCATAATAACTAGATGTTCCGCCGAAAATACCAACTTCATGGTGCTTTTGTGCTGAAAGCGCAAAAGGTAATAATAGTAAAATAAAAATTCTCCTGAACATAGTAGAATGGTGCTTAAAATAGATGTGTAATATTACAATAACTTTTTTATAATTCATAACGAAAAAATAAATAGTTCAAAATAGATTTATAGATTTTTATCTCCTTGAATATATAGGTTACTAGAGTTCATTCTAATCTATTCTACTATAAAAAAAGGAGGTTGTTAGTAGAACAACCTCCTTTTCGTTTAACCAGTTAAAAATTTATTTTTTTACTAATGTCGCTGATGCTTTTAAATTTCCATCGGTCACATATACTACATATCCCCCGCTTGCCAAATCGGATACATTTATGGCAATTTTAGTTTGCGTATTTTTAGTTTGTATTTTTTTCACCAATGAGCCAGTCAAAGAAAATACTTTTACTGAAATATTTTCACCGAAATTACTATTCAATTCGATGTTCGCTTGATCAATGGTTGGATTAGGGTATAATTTTATTTGTCCGGTTTCACCAACTGTTTGTGTGCCAGTAGGCCAGAATGTTGTTGCCAATGATTTGGACATAAACACACCACGACCATGTGTACCAGAAAGAATTACTTCACCATGATAAGATCCATAACCTTTCACATCAATGGATGGTATTTCAATTAACTCGTAAGTCACGACGCGTGGATGCCAAGTAGATTGATTATTTGCATTGATTGTATTCAATTCAACCCAACCACTGCCTAATCCATCATTTGTACCCCAAACGCCCAATTCAGTTCCAATCATAAATTTAGCTGAACTTCCGCCAACACAAATCACTGTGTAGGCTGGCATTTTAGGTAATACACCAGTAATGTCTGTAAATGTTGGTGTGGCACTCAAAGCATCGGATGATTTATAAACGTAGGAAGTATTACCATAATTTCCAAGAGTTACAACCAAGGTATTACCAGAATTATTTGTTGCTAAATCCGTTACAAATCGTCCACCGAATGTAGTGATAACTGTAGAGGTAATTAGACTACTATAGTAATATCCTTGCGCAGCTGTATTGCCGATACTATCATTATATTTATATGTTGAATCTAACAAACTAGGTACATCAAATCTCATCACAACACCACTCGCAGAAGCGGCAAATACATGCGCTGCATCATCTGTAACATACAAAGCGCTTACGTTTGCCAAAGATCCTAATTTAAACCAAATAGTTTTACCCCCAAGAACACCTTGCGTCATCCAAACACCTGCACCTGTACCAATGACAGCAACACCTCTCTGCGTACCATTGCTAAAACTTTTTTCTCTATACTCTAAAGGTGCATTCCACAAAGCTCCTTCCGTTGGATCACCTCCATCACTTACATCAATATTTTTATCAAAGAAACTTTTAAATGAATTTGCACTGATACCACCATCTGCTGCTTTTCGGAAAGCACCATTTGGCGTACAAGTTATCATTACATTTGGATTCAATGAACTTATTGCATTATTCATACCATCACCGCCAGTTAAATCTCTTGATTCCAATGGAGAATTAACTGAAGTTCCTAATATACCAGATCCGTTATCTTGCAAACCAAAAATGATTCGGCCTAAATGATTTGCTGATATACCATAGCATTGAGAAACAGAATAATCTTTATTTCTTTCCGCGAAAAATGGAGCCACTGCACTACAATTCATTGTTCTATAAATTCCACCATCACAAATTACATACATATTTTCAGGGTTAGAAGGATTAAACATAACACCATGCATATCAGCATGGACTAAATTTCCGGCAAATGCAGAACCTACCCAGTTGGAAATCGTTTTCCATTCGAAAGACCCAGATGTTGAAGACAAACTGTATCTCCACATATTTAATTGTCCTCCTAAAAACAACATGTCTTGATTGGTTGGATGCACGCCTAAAGCGATATTATAACCACCTTGATTGCCCAATGGGTTAAATGTAGCAGAGCCGCCTATTCCAATCGTTGTCCAAGTAGTTCCACCATCTATAGATTTATAAACTCCTTTTAACGTCTCTGAGGTAGAAGATATACATAAATAAATACAATCTGCATTACTTGGTGCTATGGCAATTTCAATTCTACCAGCGGTGCCAGATGCGGGCAATCCACCAAGTCCCATTTTTGCAGTCCCGAAAGTTACACCACCATCATTTGAAATATAAAAATTATTTGAAGTCGCAGCTACCACTCGATTACCATCTGTTGAAACTTCCACATCCCCTATTCTAGAGTTAACGGAAGTCATACCAGTAGGCTTAGCCCAAGATGTGCCACCATTGGTAGATACTTTTAAGCCACCATTGGTTGCTGCAAAGATTGTATTATTTGTAGGATGCGAAACCAATTTATCTACATAGGCCCATGCATCTGAAGTACTATTACTATTACTTGGCTTTGTAGCACTAAGTCTGTCAAATGTAAGCCCTCCATCTGTAGATTTATAAATACCTTCCCCAGGCATGCCACCGCCAAAACCAGCATCACCACCATAATGTCCTTCACCAGTGCCATAATAAATATCGCCATTTGAAGTTTGGGTTAAAGAAGCAATATTCAAACAACTAGAAGAATCATTGCCATCTCTCTTAGTCCAAGTATCGCCATTGTCGGTAGAAATAAATAAACCTCCAGAAACAGAACCCATGTATAATTTGCTTGAATTATTCTTATCTACAATCATAGCACGTGTTCGGCCACCTATATTATTAGGACCAGCTTCTGACCATGACATAATATCAAAAGCTCGCGTTTTTTTGTAATTTGCTTTTCGTAAAGCATCTGCTTGTTCGCGTGCAGCATACACGTCATTGAAGTCCACTTTTCCTGTTATCTGATTTGCGCGCATCATTCGTTCCCAATTTCGTGCACCTGCAATTTCTTCCTTTTCATGACTTGATTCTTCTGCTATCCACTTCGCATAAGCTGGATTGGTTTGTTGAATGTTCGAAACCTTTAACGCTGAAACAGTAATGGCGGAAATACCGATAATGGTTAGTAAAAAATTATTCTTTATCATGCTATATATATTTACAGTGTGCTAAATTAAACCATAATTTGAATTTTTAACATTTTTCTTTAAGAAGAATGTATTCAATTAATTTCCTTAGAAATAAATGCAAGAATATTCAACATAACTTGGAGAATATATAAGAATGAGTATATTTGACTTTCAAATTTTTCATTAAAAAAATATTCCCTGTGGCTTACGAAAATAACAACGAAAATAGCAACGAACAATTTGCAGAAAATAATTATGAACGAAATAATGAATCTATTTTTAGCAAAAGACTAAAAGCTGGAAAACGAAGAACCTATTTTTTTGATGTTCGCTCCACTCGTGGAAATGATTATTTTGTAACGCTAACAGAAAGTAAAAAAAGATTTAATGATAATGGATACGACAGACATAAAATCTTTTTATACAAAGAAGATTTTAATAAATTTTTGAGCGCACTGACTGAAACCATCGACCATGTAAAAACGGAGCTGATGCCCGATTATGATTTTGATGCTTTCAAACATGAATACGAACAAGAAGAAAATACGGAAAATACGTACAAACCAAACACAGAAATATTTACGGAGCAAAGTACGCCTATCCGTTCTTTCCCAATGGATACTGGTGAGGCTCCCGACCCTACTATTGAAGTAGATAAGTGGTAATCCCAATTACAAGTTTGCATATAATCCTGTTTAAAGCTTTAATCAGGATTTTTTTTAGTGGCTTACTAAAGCTACTTTCGCACCGAGTTGAATTTATATCAAGCAATTATATCGCATGAAAAATATTAGAAATTTTTGTATCATAGCCCATATTGATCATGGTAAAAGTACACTAGCAGACCGCCTTTTGGAACATACCAAAACAATTACGGAACGTCAAATGATGAACCAGGTGTTGGACGATATGGATCTAGAAAGAGAAAAAGGCATTACCATCAAAAGCCACGCCATTCAAGTGAATTATGCGATGGAAGGCCAAGATTATGTTTTAAATTTAATCGATACGCCTGGTCATGTTGACTTTAGTTATGAAGTAAGTCGCGCATTAGCCGCCTGCGAAGGCGCATTGTTGTTGGTAGATGCATCGCAAGGTATACAAGCGCAAACCATTTCTAATTTGTATTTGGCTATTGGAAACAATTTAGAAATCATTCCTGTTATTAATAAAATAGACATGGAAGGTGCCATGATACCAGAAGTTAAAGACCAAATCATTGATTTGATTGGTTGCAAAGAAGAAGATATTTTATTGGCTTCTGGCAAAAGTGGAATCGGCATCGAAGAAATTTTACATGCCATCATTAAACGTATTCCAGCGCCAAAAGGTGATTATACTGCGCCATTACAAGCTTTGATTTTCGATAGTGTTTTCAATAGTTTCAGAGGAATCATTGTGTACTATCGCATTTTCAATGGCGTGTTGAGAAAAGGAGATAAAATTAAATTTTCAAATACAGGTTTGGAATACGTGGCTGATGAAGTTGGGATTTTGAAAATGGGATTAATGCCGAAAGAGGAAGTAAAATCTGGAGATGTAGGTTACATTATTACTGGCATTAAAGTAGCTAAGGAAGTTAAAGTTGGTGATACGATTACAACTACAGTCAATCCCTGTTTGGAATCTATTCATGGATTTGAAGATGTGAAACCAATGGTATTTGCTGGCATTTTCCCAGTAGAAACAGATGAGTTTGAAGAGTTGCGCAATTGCATGGAAAAGCTACAATTAAATGATGCTTCACTTACATTTGAATTAGAAACCTCACAAGCTTTAGGCTTTGGTTTTCGTTGCGGCTTCCTCGGTTTATTACACATGGAAATCGTTCAAGAAAGACTAGAAAGAGAATTTAATCAAACAGTAATTACCACAGTACCAAACGTTAGCTTTGAAGCAATCACCACAAAAAATGAACATATCGTTATCAATAATCCAACGGAGATGCCCGACCCAAGCCGTATTGATACCATTCTCGAACCTTGGATTAAAGCACAAATCATTACAAAACCAGAATATATTGGTAATATCATGACACTGTGCATTGGCAAGAGGGGTATACTTACCAATCAAGGATATTTGACAGCCGACAGAGTGGAACTTAGTTTCGAAATTCCATTAACCGAAATTGTTTTTGATTTTTACGATAAACTAAAAAGCCAAACAAGAGGTTATGCTTCTTTCGACTATCATCCTTTGGATATGCGTCCAAGTGATATTGTTAAAATGGATATTTTATTAAACGGCGACAAAGTGGATGCTTTGAGTGCATTGATTCACAAAGCAAGATCCCACGAATTTGGCAGAAAACTTTGTGATAAATTAAAAGATTTATTGCCACGACAACAATTTCAAATCGCGATACAAGCCGCTATAGGCGCTAAGGTTGTAGCCCGCGAGACCATCAGTGCCATGCGTAAAGACGTAACTGCTAAATGCTATGGTGGTGATATTAGTCGTAAAAGAAAATTATTGGAAAAACAAAAAGAAGGTAAAAAAAGAATGCGTCAAATTGGAAATGTAGAAATTCCTCAACAAGCATTTCTTGCCGTGCTAAAACTGGATGATTAAAAACTAAAATTGAATAATAACTTGGTTTAAGATGCCTTATTCTGTTGAGTTATACCCTATTTTTAAAATCCGATTTCTTTTTATTCATACCATCATTTGATGTAGAATTTCTTTGTAAAAAAAATGCAAACCCTAAAAGAAATTTTTGTCCATCCATTGAATTAAGCGCATCTTTGTAGCTTAAACAATTAAAATAAAAATATGAAAAATTTAAAGACAATTCTATTAGCTGGATTTTTAACGGCAGCTGCTTTCGCTACTACTCTAATCACTTCTTGTAATCAAGATAAATGTAAAGACGTCGTTTGCGCAAACGGGGGTACTTGTACAGATGGTTCTTGCAAATGCGCTTCAGGATATGAAGGCACTTTATGCGATACAAAAAGTAATTTGAAATTTATTAATGTTGCTGGTTGGTCTGTGTCAGAAGAAGGCACTATCTCAGGACCAAGCACTTACGATGTATTTATCTTACCAAGTTCAACAGTTGCAAATGGTATCTATATTTCTAATGCATGGGATAACTTTGTTGCTTCTGTAAATGCTACAGTTGATGGTAATACATTTACAATACCAAGACAACAACCTGATAATGATGGTTTTTATATTCAAGGTAGTGGTACTATCAATACTTCCTTAAACCCAGTGAAAATTACTGTAACTTACAAAGTAACTGATGAAACAGGTACACCAATTCTAACCGATGATTTCGGGGTGTCAAGTGGAAATGCATCTATTTGGACTAAAAAATAGTTCTTATAATATACATAAAAAAAAGGTCGACATCATGTTGACCTTTTTTTTGTATATATAATTTCTATTTTAGAAAGACATGAATTCTTATAAAATTCCCATTTTAAAAAATAGCAACTTAAAAAAATATACTCATAAAAAATGGCTACACTTTGAGTAGCCATTTTTTATTATCGTCGGGAAGAATTATTTCCCACTCATTTTATCTTTTTTCTTCTTTAGAATTTCTTCCTTCCCAGTTTCTTTACCAATCATTTTATCTTTCTTATCCTGCGTATTTTGTTCGTGTGCTGCATTACCTCCATTCATTTTATCCTTTTTAGTATCTACTTTTACTGGCGGTGGCGGTGGGGTTACCACTTTTGCAGGCGCTGGAGTATGTGCCTTTGTAGGTGCTGACGGCGCAGGTTTAGGTGCTTTGTTCGCTAATGCCATTATGCTGTCAGCATTAGCTCTTGCTGCATCCATGATACGATTATCGCAATCTGACTTTAATTGATCAGTTGCTGTTTTTACTTTTGCTTCCACTTGACTATCCAATTCAGCCTGTGTTGGACCTTTAGGTTCTGAATTGCATGAAGCCATTATGATACCCATTAAGGCTGGGACTATGATATATTTTATTTTTTTCATTTTTCTATTTTTAATTGGTTTTAAATATTCAATTATTTAGGTGCATTTTCTGTTTTAGCAGCTTGTACCAATGAATCAGTAATAGCTTTTACTTCAGTAGCCATACGTGCTTCGCAATCTGCTGTAGCTTTAGCGTTGGCTTCTTCAATTTTGATGGCTGCCAGTGAATCCACTTTTGCCTGAACCGCCATTGGGTCCATTGCTTTTTCACCACAAGACTGAACCAAGATCACTAAGGCTAGTGCGGAGAATGTTAAAATATTTTTTTTCATGTTTTATAATTTTGCTCAAAAATAAGCTTATCGAGCTGATATTGTATACATCAATTTATTGCTAACAAAATTTTAATTAAATATGAAAGTGGAATAAAGTAAATCCATTACTTTTAAGCCTCAATGGCATTTCAAGAAAAAGAATATCATCGCGAAGAAAATTGCTTGAACTGTGGATACCCACTAATTGGAAAATTCTGTGGCAACTGCGGACAGAAGGCATTTCTGCACAAGGATTCTTTTTGGCATATGGCAAGTCATTTTATCGGCGACTATTTTCATTACGACAGCAAATTTTGGATCACGCTAAAAACATTATTTACAAAACCAGGATTAGCTACACTGGAATATATTCAAGGCAAACGCGCTAAATACCTAACTCCTATTCAACTGTATGTTTTTGTAACTACTGTTTTCTTTCTCTTCTTTTTCAGTTTGCATTCATCCGAAAAAAGCAATGAATTACAGTTGCAAGTAAATCATAAAAATGTAGATTCTGTTGAATCTTTAAAATCTCTTCTAGATTCTGTGCGACAAAATTCCAACCAGAAGAATGGTAATTTCGGCCTAAACGAACATAATATTCCATCTTATGATTCTGTACAACATCAATTGCCAGATAGTTTGAAAGATGATTTCATTACTAGATTCATGGTCAGAAAATTTTATATAATTTCTGACAAATATGGAACTACTGGTAATATCAGTGAAATTTTCATCGAAAAATTTGTACATAATATCCCAAAAATATTTTTTATTCTATTGCCATTTTTCGCCTTTCTGCTCCTACTCATTTTCAGAAAGCAAAAATATTATTATGTAGATCATATCATTTTTAGTTTACATTTTCATGTCATGTTGTTTATGCTATTAGGTATTACAGCTGGCTTGACTTATATAATTCCATACACCTTATTTCACGCTCTTTGTAACTTCCTTTGTTTTATAGGCATTGGCGTCTATTTATTTTTTTCTTTAAAAAAAGTATATCCAAGTGGCTCGGTTTTATTATTTTTCAAACAATGTATTTTAACGCTTTCTTATTTCATCGCGTTCTTTGTTGTTGCCTCCATTTATTTCATTATCACCTTATGCTTAATGTAAATTTTATTCATTCTCTCTAAAAAAATTCCATTGGATTCAATCACACATATTGTATTAGGTGCGGCAATTGGCGAAAAAGTATTGGGTAAAAAAATTGGTCGCAAAGCTGCACTTATCGGTGCTTTAGCTAAAACATTTCCAGATTTCGATTTGTTTTTTTCTGGGCTTTCCGATGTTCGCCGTTACGTACTGTATCATCGGAGCTATACCCATTCTTTTTTTATTGAATTACTCACTGCCTTTCCTATGGCTTGGATTTTTTACATGTTATTTAAAAAGAAAATCAGTTACAAAGAATGGTTTCTCCTTTGGATTATTTGCTTATGGGGACATTCCTTAGTAGATATTTGCACTAATTATGGCACACGAATTTTCTTGCCGTTTTCCACCCAATTAGTTTCTTTGAATAATATGGCAATCGCAGATTTATTTCTGACCACCCCCATTCTCATTATGGCAATTGTAGCTTTATTCTATAAAAGCAATTCCATTCCGCGAATGCGAATCATGTCTGCCGTGCTCATTTATTCTGTTATATATTTCGGATTTTCCTTTGTGAATAAAGCAATTGCAGATGTTCATTTTAAAAATTCTTTAGCTAAAAATAATATAACTTATACCAATTATATGAGCAACCCAACTATACTGAACAATGTATTATGGTTTAGTGTGGTGAACGCAGATTCCGTTTTAAAAATTGGCGAATATTCATTGTTTCAAAAATCAGATTCAATTCGTTGGCATAGCTACCCGATACGTGCAAATGCATTGATGCAAAGCCCAAGCCCAGATGCGCGTATGCTGGAGTGGTTTAGTCAAGGATTTTATTTTACCCAACAAAATAAAGACACTTTAGAAGTATTTATTCCGAAGTTTGGCAGAGGCGATTTGGATAAAAGTATAGCAGAACAAACTTTTCTATTTTATTATAAAATATATTATGCCGAAGGTAAATGGCAATTGGGTGCACAACAACCTTCCAGTAAAGAAATGAAATACAAGGAAGGATTGGCACAGTTGATTCGAAAGATAAAAGGAGAATAGACTTCTTTCAGAAATATTCATTCCTTATCCAAATGAGAATAAATTAAAGAAGCAGGTTAATAAAAATAGAATTTATGAAATCAGTCTAAAAAAAATAACATGCACAAAAAAATCATAGCCCTATTTTATTGCGTTGTAGGCGCAACATTATCCGTTCTTGCACAAGAAAAAAATTTAGCTGATTTGCTTTCATCACAAATTGAATATCCCCTTGCAGCACAGCAAAATAAAGTATCTGGTGCAGTTGTAGTGGATGTACTTATTTCAGAAAAAGGCGAAATGAAAAAAAAATATTTACGTAAAGGAATTGGGGATGGGTGCTCAAAATCTGCATTGAAGGTCATTGAAAATATCAAAGATTGGAACCCGTTTTTTTCAGGGTTTCATAGCGAACAAGTTTTGCGAATTCCAATTTATTTCACGGATGCAAATTTATTACCCAATTGTATTTCTGATTCTATGATTTGGTTGAATGTAAATAAACTAGATAAAGATTCCACTACAGATAAGCCATTTGAATTTGTGGAGTCAATGCCTGAATTCCCTGGAGGCGAAGGTAAACTCATTCAATTTTTATCGCATGAATTAAAATTCCCAAATAAAGCAATCGACAATGGAACAACAGGTAAAGTACTCGTTCAATTTATTGTTGACACGAATGGCAATATTGAAAATGCGCAAATTAAAAAAGGCATAGGAGATGGTTGTAATGAAGAGTCATTGCGCGTGATAAAAAAATCGCAAAAATGGAAACCAGGTGAACAAAATGGGAAGAAAGTAAAAGTATATTTTGTACAACCTATCAACTTTGCATTAGCAGACGAAAAACGTTCTTATGATGTTTCCATTATGAAACAAGACACTATTCGAATCTATAGTCAAGAGAAGCAGCATCCATTATTTACGGGAGGTTTAGTTCAATTGAAAGATACATTGAGCAGCATGATAAAAATGAAATTGGCAATGGTGCAAAACAGAAAAGAAGGCACAATGGATATCGCATTTGAAGTAGATCCACAAGGAAAAACAACAGGAATAAAAGTACTTGAAAGTATGGGTAAAGAATATGATGATATAGTAACACAAGCCATAGAAAAATTACCAACTTTCACCTACCTAGCACCAACCACGACCAATGTAAAATATATCCTTCGAGTTCCTTTTGAAAAATAATATCACTCCATGGTTTACTGTCTTCACAAACCATACCATCCTATTATTTTTATTCTAAATTCCATCTTTTCGTGACGTTTGTGGGGACACAAACCTAGGGTAAATCGGGAAAGAATTAGTACTGGCTCTTACTATCCAGGAACTCTTGATATGTATTTATCCATTTCTTTGATTTGATTCACCACTTGTTCATTTTTGGATTTACAAGCTTTAGCTTTTACGTAGTAAAATTTCATGCCTTTAAAATCTCTACGTTCGCCACAAATACTACATAACTGTAAATAGGCTGAGGCCTCAGAATCTTTATCTGGTAAGCCTAAGGATACTGCCTTTCGTAAATTTTCATACGCTTCTTTTTTGTTCCCTTTTTTATACGAAATCATTCCCAATTGTAAATAAGCGCCACCTTCAACTCCTTTATCTGAAATACCTACAGCTAGACTTTTACGTATTTCATCTTCCGCATCTTCAAAATTTTCACCGATGGTGGAGAAATTAGATTTCAACATAAAGAATGCCGAACGAACTGGCTTATATAACAAATTAGGATATTTTACTTTTGCCAATAATACTTGTGCGCCTTCAAAATCACCATCTTCTACATGCTTTTGTATCAAGGTGATTGGACCTATCATAAAATGTGCAACAATCATTAAAATAGCGATGAGAAAAAATATCCAACTCACCCAAATGCCATGATTCACTTGCCAAGTAATCAGTATGCCCGAAATTAGTAGCAACACCGCAATTGGCAATCTATTTAAAACAATTATTCTTCTCAATGCTCTCATTGTTCTTTCCTTTTTTTAAGGATGCAAACGTACAAGATTTTAAACTAAATAAAAAGCACACTTATCTGATTCTTAGCAAAGTACCGTCGTCACACAATTTTAAGATGGTAGATGGTTCCTGTATGGTTCTATCCTCTTGCCTGAATTGTACTACATAGTCCACTTGTTCATGAATACTTTCCGTAACCATTTGAAAATAATGTGGACTTGGTTCGCCACTTAAATTAGCAGATGTGGACACAATAGGCTGCCGCAATCTTTTTATCAATGACCTACAAAATGTATCCTTCGTAATTCGAACTGCAATGGATCCATCAGGACCAAATAAGCTGGAGGGCAAATTGATTGCTCCCGGATAGATTAAAGTCGTTGGTGTATGAAAACTCTCCACTATTTCTTGCAAATGAGGCAATGGATTCGCAATGTATTTATACAGTTGTTTCAAGTCTGTCATCAATAACACAAAACTTTTATTTGCATCTCGATGTTTGATTTGAATTATTCTTTGAATTGCTTTTTCATTACTTGCATCACATCCCAAACCCCAAATGGTATCGGTTGGATAAAGAATCACTCCACCATCCTTTAATACACTTACCGTGTCTTTTATATCTTGTTCATAATTATTCATGCTGCATTGATTTATACACTTCCATGACGGCCATTGCACAATTTTCATTGTTAAATTTTGCCGCATTTATTTTTCCATTTTTAATGATTTCAGTCCGTTTAGATTCGTCGTGCATTGCACTTTGCATCGCCATTCTTATTTCATCCACTTGTAAAGGGTTTACGCCAATAGCCGCATCTCCACCAGCTTCTACTAGGCTCGAACAATTGGAAGTAATAACAACGGTGCCACTTGCTTGCGCTTCAATTACCGGAATACCAAAGCCTTCATATAAAGAGGGATATACCAAGGCAATGGCATTTTTGTAGATCCATGGTAAAGAGGATTGAATATCCGCATTAGTAAATTTATCCTCCAGAAAAAAAACAGATTCCATGATTTTTTCTTGTTGCAAATAGGCTACAACCTCCTCTTTATACTTTCCTCCTTTCCCAATCACAACTAATTGTATATCTGGTTCTTGTTTTAATATTTGCTGAAATGCTGCACAAATACGAGCTAAATTTTTTCGTTCAATAATGCTTCCAACCGACAAAAAATAACGAGGTGGCAATGGTATAGTTGGAGCAGATGGCTTTTTTATTTCTGCAAAAAATCTTTGATCACAAGACTGATAACAAACTATAATTTTAGCAGAAGGAATTTGATAAAGCTCTATCAAATCTTTTTTCGTTTGTTCGCTAATCGCAATGATTTTATCTGCAAACTGACAAGCTAATTTTATTTTTCTACGATAGATCCATCGATCTACAAATGCATATTGCTCAGGATATTTCTCAAAAATTAAATCATGAATAGTAACTACTTTTTTGACTTTACTGCGTTGTATGCCATAAGGCAATTCATGACTGAGTCCATGGTAAATATCGACTGTTTTTTCTATTTCCCCTACACACCAACGAGAGCGCCACATAGACGGAAATAATTTGGAGATAAAATGAGTGGGATTAATTTCGATACAATTTTTGGGACGATCCTTAAACAATGAAGATGGCTTAGGATTGATTAAATAATATTGATGTTCTGCAAATTGAGTAGCCAATGAGCTAATCAAAGTTCGGCTATAATTACCCAAACCAGTTTGATTATGAAAAGCTCTTTTTGCATCAAATCCTATTTTCATGTATTTTGCCTTGGGGCACAAGATAAGTAAAAATGCAAATAAACAACAAAGAGATGAGGGAAACGCAGTTGAGATCCTGTGGGGTTGAACATAGTTTTAGCACACGACAAATGAGAAAATTAGGACCACTAATTAAAATTAAACAACAAGAAATATTCGATTTTAATACCCTAATTGAAACCAGATGAAGGTTCTATTTTTCCTCTATATTACCATTGAGAATACCTATATTTGTCGCACAAAAAATTATCATGGCAAAAGCAAAAACGACCAAAGCAAATAAAGAATTCTTCAGTCAATCTTCGATGGATTTTATCAAAACCTACTTAGACAATGCATCTCCTACTGGCTTTGAAACCAGCGGACAAAAGATATGGCTAGATTATATAAAACCCTTTATTGATACGCATTTGGTAGATCCTTATGGAACGGTAGTCGGTATAATTAATCCTGATGCACCTTTCAAAGTGGTGATAGAAGCACATGCTGATGAAATATCTTGGTTTGTAAAATACATTACCTCGGACGGCTTTATTCATGTGTGCCGAAACGGTGGTAGCGATCATCAAATTGCTCCTTCTAAACGCGTGAATATTCATACAAAAAAAGGAATTGTTCGTGGTGTATTTGGCTGGCCAGCAATCCATGTACGAACAGCACAAAATGAAAAAAAACCTGAGATAGAAACTATATGGATTGATGTGAATTGTAAAAACAAAAAAGAAGTAGAAGCTTTAGGCATTGAGATTGGTAGTGTTTGTACTTTCACTGAAGGATTTGAAGAAGGCAATCACGGCTACTGGATTGCACGCGCACATGACAATCGCATGGGTGGCATCATGATTGCGGAAGTGGCTCGTCTGCTGAAAGAAAATAAGAAGAAATTACCTTTCGGATTATACATCGTAAATTCTGTACAAGAAGAAGTAGGATTGAATGGCGCAACCATGATTGCACACAGACTCAAACCAAATGTCGCCATCTGCACCGATGTAACACATGATACTGCCACACCCATGATGAGCAAGCCTGCACAAGGTGAAGCTACTTGCGGACAAGGACCTGTAATATGCATAGGACCAGCAGTACATAATATCTTGCGCGAACTGATAGTTGATACTGCTAAGAAAAATAAAATCAATCATCAACTGCAAGCGGTGAGTCGTGTTACTGGCACCGACACGGATGCATTTGCATTCAGCAACGGTGGTGTACCAAGCGCATTGATTTCTCTACCTCTTCGTTACATGCATACTACTGTTGAAACGGTTCATAAAACGGATGTAGAACATTGTATCAAATTGATGTATGAAGTGTTGTTGAAGTTGACACCGAAGACTAATTTTCAGTACATGTAGCAGGGAGTAGTTAGTATTTAGTAGTTAGTAGTGAGATGGCAGTAGTTTAGGATTCGGACTTTGGAATTTGAATTTTGGGATTTGGTTTTAGGGCTTTGGAATTTGGGATTTGATTTTTGGAATTTTATAATTTGGGATTTAATTTGGAACAAATATTCAACATAGGTGATACAAAAACATTTTCAAAAGTAGTGCAAGAACAAGACATCGCTGCTTTTGAAAGTGGTACTGTTCATGATGTGTATGCCACATTTTCTATAGCGCGTGATGCGGAATGGAGTGGACGACTTTTTGTATTGGACATGAAAGAAGAGGATGAAGAAGGTATCGGCACTAGCATTACTGTGGATCATGTTAGTCCTGCTTTTATTGGAGATACAATCGTATATACAGCGGAATTTGTAGAGATTAATGAACGCCGAGAAATTATCACTACCTACAAAGCTTATTGTGGTGAAAGACTAATTGCGAAAGGAGTACAAGGGCAAAAGATTTTAAAGAAAATAAAAATCGATGCCTTGTTTGAGGGGTTGAAAAAGGGATAGTAAAAATAGAACACATCTCTATTTTACCGCCCCATCTCCTTATCATCATTCCCGATTTTAAACAAATAGAAACATAAATTTTTACCCGCATCATCATTTGTAGAATAAGTAAATTCATTTGGTGGCACAACAAATTCGTTATGGTATTTTACAGAATATTGAATAATTGGCAAACGGGCTTTTACTTTAAATTGAACATCCACATCCAAGGCATCTTCACTTGCATCGGTCACCCACTGTATAGAGCAAGATTTTAAGGTTTGCATAATTGCTTGCTGCGTTTCATTATTTTCATTGCTATGCAAACGCATGGGAACAATAAGCGTTGAGAATGGAATCAACTGCGGATACATTTTATAACAACTTATTTTTTCCGCATTGGTTACGGATGTTTTATCCAAATGATTTTTACAAATCAGTAAGTCTGTGGCCACTCTTGCCAAAAATAATTTTTCATAATCTATATCCAATTTTGGATCCTGCATTATACTTTCCAAATAGGTTTTAGCAATGGCATACTTCTCTTTCTTCATGTACAATTTTGCGATAAATAATTTTTCATAACGCTTCACATTTTCTCGTTTTTCCGCCTTGAGTTCTTCTTGAAATTTGTCCAAAAAATAATTCACACTAAAGCCATCAATCAAATACCAAATCTCATCAAAGGAAACTGTACTCTCTGTCGAAAATAAATTATAAATCACTCGATCCCGCTCTGGATTAGTTGCGAATTGGTTGATGATTAAAAATTGTAAACTATATTTCTCCAGCGTTAATTGCGCCATCTTTTTTAAGGCTGCAGGCGAATACCACCAATCCTTTTGTAAAAATTGTATCGATTCTATTTCTCTAATTTTTATCAATAAATTCATCAAAGAAATACTAAAATCATAATGACTTTGTCCTAAGGTTGTACCAATATGAATTTCCTTAAACTGCTCTGCCCGCAAGGCATAACGTTTGGCAATGTCTATTTGTCCATCGTATAATAAATCACGCGTAAGTGCAATATTATACCAACCAAATCCAGGTGTAGATCCACTGAGCTTAATCAAATTTTTCAACTCTTGAATGCCAGCTTTTGTATTCCCTTTATACGCATTTATGATCGACAAATAATAATAAGATTCCTTCATTCTTTTATCGCCAGGATCTTGCATTTTCGAAATATCATAGTAATGTTCGGCTTCTCTAAAATTCGCTTGAATAGCACAAAAGGTAGCATAATTATTTTCCGGAAAATATTTTGTAGACTTTAATTTATCATAATAATAAGCAGCCGATTCTATTTTTAATTGGTAGCTATATAGTATCGATTTGTAATGCCAAACACTCGGCATTTTTTCGGCAAGATAATCCAAATTAAAAATGGTTTTATTGACTTGGGCATCTCGCTTTATTTTTTGCGAGCAGCTATCTAGCAGCGTATTTGCGTATTGCTCATTTTCTGCAATGGTGTTTTTCAGAAACGGATATTTCGCGCTTGTATAAAATCGATTTCGATGTACAGTCCAAGCTAAATAATTATAGGTGTCCATGTACAATTCATCTTGCAAATCATTTTTTTTACATTGTTGCAATAGCCCCCAAACCTTACTCGGATTTTCCATATTACTATAACATTGCATCAATGCAAATGCCATATAATCCCAGTCACGATGATATTTCATGATGGTAACATAGGTTTGTACATCGGTAGTTCTTGTTTGTAATTGGGCATAAAAATCCTTCTGCAATAATTGCATGGCTTTCTCTAATTGTTGTGCTGCCACATCATATCCTCGATAGTCGGCGGCATGATCAAATTTGTAGGTGCCTTCGAGCATCCAACCAACATAATAGGTGCTATCAATTCTTTTAAATTCTCGACCTTGCGGCAATGCTTCTTTGCTGGTGTAGGTTATCCCAACTCGCTTGGCATCAATTTCAAAACGGCGCGATTCTTTAGACTGTGCAAAACCAAATATTGGCAAACAAATAAAAATGCATATCAGCCACAAACCTATATCTCTATTAGATTTCTTTTGATGAATCGGTATGAATGGATAATGTTTTTTCTTCATTAGGATAGCTTGTAATCAAGCGGCTACTATCGATTCAAAAGTAAGGAATATATTGTGAATGCAAGAAGGCAAGATAATTTTCCCTTTGTAAAATATTTGACGAACCAAAATAAATGGTGTGAGTTATCTTGGCGGCACTCACGCTATTCGTTCCAATCTTTTTGCTTCAAAGCAAGCAAAAAGGATTTCCACTACTATCGTTGCCGCAATACAAAGCATCTAATAATCTTCTGTTTCATTACCTGTTTAGTTTCGCCAAATATTTTTACTATTTGCATGTTGAAAAAACCAGTAAAAATAGAATCATATTTTTTACTTAAATTCGCCTCCTTAAATAAAAGGATTCTAATCATGGGAAGAATATTTGAAGTACGTAAGTCGGCAATGTTTGCACGATGGGATAAGATGGCAAAGAACTTTACACGTATCGGTAAAGAAATTGCAATTGCTGTAAAAGCAGGTGGACCAGACCCAGATACTAACTCTGCCTTGCGCCGTTGTTACGCCAATGCGAAATCTGTGAACATGCCTAAAGACCGTGTAGAAGCTGCTATCAAACGTGCTACAGGTAAGGATTTGGTGGATTATGAAGAATTGGTGTATGAAGGTTTTGGACCACATGGTGTTGCTATTTTAGTGGAATCAGCAACCGACAATGGCACTAGAACTGTTGCTAATATTCGCGCGGCATTCAACAAAGGTGGAGGCACCATGGGCAATAGTGGATCTGTTGCATTTTTATTTACACGTATGGGTGAATTCAAATTAAAAAATGAAGGCATCGATATGGATGAATTAGAATTGGAAGGCATTGATTTTGGGATGGAAGAAATTGGTGAAGATGCGGATGGCAATATTATCATACGTACTGGCTTCAACGATTTTGGTAATATGAGTGATTTTTTGGAAAAGAAAAATATAACGCCAATTGAATCTACTTTAACCCGTATTCCGATGACCACCGTAGAACTCAATGACGAGCAATCAAAAGAAGTATTGGAATTGGTGGATAGATTAGAACAAGATGATGATGTGCAAAAAGTATATCATAATTTGAAGTAAGGATGCAGGGGCAAACCTATAAGGTTTCAAAAACTTTATAGGTGTATGGATCCTCATTCCCCAAAGTACTTTCCTTTCGCTAAATAATTGCTGACATAATCTCTTACCCCTTCTTCTATAATTTGAAAAGGTTTGATATAACCAGCATCCATTAATTTGGTCATATTGGCTTCTGTAAAATATTGATACTTATCCCGAATGTCCAATGGTGTATCTATAAATTCAATATTCTCTTTGACGCCCATCGCAGAAAAAATAGCAGATGCCAATGCTAAAAATGTAGCTGCTTTACCACTACCTAAATTGTATAAACCATTGTTCGGTTTATTGTGCAATAACCAATAGGTCACTTCCAACACATCCTTGACATAAATAAAATCACGCATTTGTCCACCATCTGCATAATCAGGATGATGCGAACGAAATAGTTTTAAACTGCCATTGTTTAATATTTGATGATAGGCGTGAAATACAACCGATGCCATTCTTTGTTTATGAAATTCATTGGGTCCATACACATTGAAAAATTTTAATCCATACCAATGTGGAGGCGCTTGATTGGTTTGCGCAATCGCCCATTTATCAAATTCATTTTTTGAAACCCCATACGGATTTAAAGGTTGTAATTGTTGGATGACAGAATGATTATCTTCATATCCAAACTCGCCATTACCGTAAGTTGCAGCCGATGAGGCATATATAAATGGAATCTGATTTTTGGTACAATACTGCCAATATATTTTGGATGACTCTACATTTAATTGCTCATGAATTTGATAATCCATTTCAGTTGTATCTGTTCGTGCACCAAAATGTATGACTGCATCTATTTGTGCATTGGCTTGCAAAAAGGATCCAATTTCACTTCTTTCAATTTTAACGAGACATTGTATTTGCTGCTGATTATTTTTCTTGTCTTCTCTCGAAAAATCATCCACCAGATATAAATTCGTAAAGCCTTTTTCATTTAAAAAACGAGCCATGCAACTGGCAATAAATCCTGCTGCTCCTGTAATAATGATATGAGATGATGTATTCAAAAAAATATTTTTAAATAAAATAATTACATAATAATTCCTGCAATGGTTGCTGATAAATAAGATGCTAAAGTACCGCAAAAAAGGGCTTTTAATCCAAGCTTTGCTAAGTCTGCTCTACGCTCTGGTGCCAACGCGCCTATGCCGCCTATTTGCATACCTACCGACGAAAAATTAGCGAAACCACAAATGGCAAAACTAACAATCAATAGACCTTTTTCAGAAAGTACTGGCAATGCATCCTTTACTGCAGCTGGGTTTGCGGTCAAGTGCGAAAATGCTACAAATTCATTCACCACCAATTTTTGTCCCAGTAAAGTAGATACATTATTTAAGTCTTGATAAGGCACGCCCATTGCCCAGGCAAATGGATAAAAGAGTTTCCCGAATATCCAATCTAAGGTGAATGCAAAATCAAAATGACAAAGCACACCAACTTTTAATAATAAGAAATTGATGAAGGCTATTAAGCCAATAAATCCAATCAACATGGCAATGACATTCACGGAAATTTTCATACCATCAGCAGCACCATGACTAATCGCATCAATCACATTACTATATGGCGACTTCACATCCAGTTTTACATTGCCCATGGTTTCACTTTCTTCTGTTTCTGGAAATACAATTTTAGAAATAACCAATGCACCTGGCGCAGCCATCATACTTGCTGCTAATAAATATTCTGCCTTTGCACCGAAGCTAACATACACTACCAAAATACCACCAGCAATACAAGCCAAACTTCCAGTCATACTTGCCAATAATTCACTCTTGGTCATTCCTTTCAAATAAGGTCGTATCATCACTTGCGCTTCCACTTGTCCTACGAATGCACTGGCAACATTACTCAATGCTTCTGCACCACTCACACGCATCACAAAATTCATCGCTTTAGCAATGATGCTGACAATAAACTGCATCACTCTGAAATGATATAGAATAGCCACTATCACACAAACTAAAATAATAGTGGACAATACACTGAAACCAAAAATAAAAGTGGCAGGTGTTCGGTATGCAACACTCCCACCTTGAAAATTATCAACCATTATACCGCCATACACAAAGCCAGCGCCTTCTTTAGCGAAAGCTTCTATATGCGTCATTTGTTTGCCCAACCATTGAAAAATATTTTTTACGGCTTCCACTTTCAAGATAAGCAATGCCAATATCATTTGTAAAGTAAGACCGCTCAATACCAAACGAATATTAATTTTTCTTTTATTATTGGATACTAAAAATGCTAGCCCAAGTATGAGCACAAGCCCGATTAATCCGTGAAATCTTTCCATGTCAAAAATTAGATTGTATGATAAAATATTATTTGCAAAGCCTACAAATATAGTAGCTCAATGTAAGTGATTTATTTTTATTGTACAATAATGTGGAAGAAGAATCATGACACGCTGCGGTTAATGACTGAATCACGGATGTCATGGATGAAAGTATGAGACGGATTCGGGAATTAAATTCTTATTCTGTTCGGAATTTGCAAATCTCAAACAGGTATCTCGAACAGATTCTGCTAATTAAAACTCCCCTATCTCACCAAAATAAAATCGCCTTTCGCAATTTTCTGACTAATAATGCCTTTGTCATTGCAGGTGTAAAGCATGATATAATGGTAGGTATCTGGATCTTCATCTTCGCCACTGTTCGGGATTTGCAATCCCGAACCGCTATCGGAGGATTTTTAATCCTCATATCACAAGCTTCCAAAATTTATCCATTTATAAAATCTAAGGTTAATATCCCTTTACCAACTCCTCGAAAATCACAAGCACTACTTAACAAATAATCTTCCTCATGTTGAACCAACCCATTTCTAACAGGATTCAGATGTATATAATTTGCTCTTGATTCAAACATATCCATATCTACTATTTCTACCCCATGATAGCCCTCTTCCCAAAACCAAATTTTATTCTCGAAGTGTAGTGCCATAAGCAACCATTCTTTTCTACTTTCCTTTAAATTATCTTCAATAGCTTTTTGATTCTGTCTTAGTTTGCCACAAGATTCTGAGCCACTGCTACAACGAGTCTATCAAAAAGTCTTTTGCCAAAATATCTTCGATTTAATTTGTAACAGAACTCATCTAAATAATTTTGCAAATACTTGGCATTGATTTTATGATA